>JAADFK010000137.1 GCA_013152925.1 Acidobacteriota bacterium
AGACCTCGGCCGCGAACCACAGCGCGCCCTGCCGGGCCGGCCGGTAGCCGAGGTTGCCCGACAGGAGCACGGTCCGCGCGGCCCGCAGGCGGGCCGGCGCCCGAGGCGCTGCGGCCACTGGAACAACCCGGCCCCTGTCGCCTGGTGCGCCCAGAGCGGCCAGATCACGAGGGGCCACCGCCGTCGTGACCGCAGCGCGGCTCGCCATACCACGCTCGTAAGCCCGGCACCGGCGGGCCTCCAGACGGGTCACGAGACCGAGTGGACCGCGCCGGATCTCTCCGGCCCGTCCGAAGTGCAGGCCCATGGCGTCGATGGCGTCGAAAAGCACCGGCACGCCGGGCCGCCACCGCTCCAGCTCCCCGAGCGCCCACCAACAGCGCACCATCTGGACGATTGCCAGGTCCCACTCCTCCTGCTGGAGGGCCTTCCCAAGGGCCGCCCTGCCCGCCCTGCCATGAAAGAGCCCTTCCTGCACGGGGCGGCCGGCAATCAGCGCCCCGGCCGCCCCCAGCGCCGAGGCCGCCGGGCGCAGCGGGTAGGTGACGACGTCCACGCCGTACTCCAGGCGGAGCCGCTCCACACGGCTTGCCCGGCCCGGACACGGGGCGACCACGGTCAGCTGATGCTCTCCCAAGGCGCGCAGCCACTGGAGAGTCCGTACCTGGTTCCCCCGCCAGGGCGGCAGGGGAAAACGGCTTGTCACCAGCAGAATCCGCACGAACCGGAGCCTACCGGCCGAAGAAGGCCGCGATGGTCCCCACCACCTCCTCCTGCTCGGCCGGCGTCATCTCCGGGAAGACCGGCAGGGCCAGCACCTCGCGGCTGGCCTGCTCGGCCACGGGGAAGTCTCCCTCCCCGTACCCCAGATCCCGGAAGCACGGCTGGAGGTGCAGCGGCAGGGGGTAGTAGACGGCGGCGCCGACGCCGCGCTCGGCGAGGTACGCCCTGAGCTCGTCGCGCCGGCGCACCCGGACCACGTACTGGTTGAAGGTGTGGCCCCGACCCTCCACCGCCACGGGGAGGACGAGCTCGCCGTCCAACCCGGCCTGGGCGAAAAGCTCAGCGTAGCGTGCCGCGTTGGCTCTCCTTCCCTCGATCCACGAATTCACGTGCCGCATCTTGATCCGCAGCACGGCGGCCTGCAACGCGTCGAGGCGGAAGTTACCCCCCACGCGGGCGTGCTCGTAGGTCCCCGACTGACCGTGCATCCGAAGCTGGCGAAGCAGGGCCTCGAGATCACCGTCGTTGGTGGTGACCAATCCGCCGTCCCCGAAACCGCCAAGGTTCTTGGAGGGAAAGAAGGAGAAGGCGCCCATCCGGCCAAGACCGCCCACGGGCCGCCCGTGGTAGCTGGCTCCCCATGCCTGGGCGGCATCCTCCACGATGGGAATCTCGCCGGCGGCCTGCGCCAGCGCCTCCATGTCCGCCGCCTGGCCGAAGAGATGGACGGGGAGGATCGCCCGGGTGCAGGGCGTGAGCTGGCCGGCCACGTCGCCGATATCGAGGCAGAAATCCACGGGATCGATGTCCACCAAGACGGGCCGGGCCCCCAGCCGGGCCACCGCGCCTGCCGTAGCGAAGAAGGTGAAGACCGGCAGGATCACCTCGTCACCCCTGCCCACGCCGAGGGCCATCAGCGCAATCAACAGGGCATCGGTCCCGGAGCTGACACCCACCGCGCCCTCCACCGCCAGGGCCTCGGCGGCCTCACGTTCGAAGGCCTCGACCTCGGGGCCGAGGATGAAACGCTGCTCGTCGCAGACGCGGTCCACGGCCGCCCGGATTTCCTCACGAAGCGGCTGGTACTGGCGTTTCAGGTCAAGCAGGGGCACGCCCATTGGAACCTCCCCGCCGGCACGGGCGTCGGCCCGCCGGCTGCCGCATTATGGTCCATGCCGCCTCCCCTGACCAGCCGCCTGCCCGTCCAGCTCAGCGGTACCAGACGAGCGGCCTCGAGATGGCGGGCACGATTCGCCCGCTCCGCCGCATCCACAGCGCCACCAGGAACCCGAAGAGGAACCCGCCCACGTGTGCGAACCAGGCCACGCCGCCCCCCGCCATGGCCGCGCCCAGCGAGAGGGTCCCCTGGAAGAACTGGATCAGGAACCAGTAGCCGAGAAAGAGGATCGCCGGCACTTCCACGATGGTGGCGAAGACGAACAGGAACACCAGGGTATGCACTCTCGAGTGGGGAAACCACACCATGTACGCCCCAAGAACAGCGGCGATGGCGCCCGAAGCACCGATGTTCGGCACGGTGGCGTTGGGCGACAGGAATGCCTGCAGGAACGCCGCCGCGAAGCCCCCGCCCAGGTAGAAGAAGAGGTAGCGGAGATGGCCCAGCGCATCCTCGACGTTGTCGCCGAACACATAGAGGAACCACATGTTGCCGATGATGTGCATCCACCCCCCGTGGAGAAACATGGAGAAAAGAATCGTCCCCATGTTGCCGAGGAAACCGTAGTCCGGCTGGGGCATGGCCCAGGGCGGAAGGGAGTCGAAGAGCCGCGCCGGGATGAACGCCGCCACCCGGAAGAAAGCCCCCAGGTGGGGTCCCAGCATCAACTCGTAGACGAACACCACGGAGCACGCGACGATGATCGCCACGTTGACGAAGGGGTAGATCCGCGAGGGAATCGAGTCACGGATGGGGAAGAACATGGGGACAGTATAACGGTGAAGCCGGAGTGGCCCACGGATCTGACAGAGGCTGCGGCCGGGACAGCGTCAGCGGCCGGCGGTCCGGCCAGCCGTGGACGGCCTCCGGGAACCCAATGATTGGGGAAGCCCGAAACGCCAAACGCGACCGGAGGCATCGCCGACCAGGAGCTGGTCTCCGGCCATGGCGACGCCCGTCGGCGCGATGCCTTCGGCGGAGAGATCCACGGACCTGGCCCTCCCGTCCTTCACCAGCCAGAGGCGCCTGGCGGGTTGGTCGCTGGCGATCCAGATGCCCGGTCTCACAACGGCAATCTGCGGCCGCGAGTAGATGTCGGGCCACGCCTGGGGCAGGGGCACGACAGAGAGCACTCTTCCACTCGGATCGAGCACCTGGATCCGCCGGTTCCCCGTGTCGCAGACCAGCAACCGCCCGGGCCCCGCCCAGGCCAGACCCACCGGCTCGTTGAACCGCCCGGGCGCCGAACCCGCGCCGCCGATCTCCCAGACCTTCTTGGCCCCCGGTGCGTACAGGACGATTCGCTTGTTGCCGGTGTCGGCCACGGCCAGCGTGCCATCCGGCGCCTCGGCCACCGAACGCGGTCCGTACCAGCCGCCCCCGGGCGGCGGCAGCTCCCGCACCTTGCCCCCCGAGGGAGCAAAGAGCAGAACCCTGTGGTTCCAGGTGTCCGCCACCGCGAGCACGCCCCCGGCGAGCCAGGCGACATCCTCGGGCTCCTTGAGCCCCTCGGGCACGGCGAGCTCCGCCAGCACGCCCCGTGCGTCGAAGAAGAGGACCTGGGAGGACCCCGTGTCCGCCACGGCCAGGTACCCGTCGCCCTCTGCCAGACCGTGGGGCTCGGCCAGGAAGCCCTCCCCCTCCACCTGGGCCGAGATCACGCCGAGCGCCTCGGCCAGCGCGGCCGGCACGGGGGCTTCCCGCAGGGAGGGAACCGTTCCGCTCTGCCGCCTCAGCACAGCCACCTCCGCCGCGGCCACCGGAATCCAGGGCTTGCGCGTCAGAAGGTAGCGCAGCAGCTGGCCGGCCGTCGGCCGCTTTTCCTCGGGCGACCACCAGGCCCGGAGCGGGATCCGCTCGGCCGAGTAGGCCGGACCCAGCCGCCGCCGGATCTCCGGCTCCTGGTCGGGATCGCACAGGACGATCGGCGGCCGCATCCCCGGTTTCGGCGCCTCCCACCACACGGGAAGATGCCGCCAGTACCAGGTCAGCGGCCAGCCGGATTCGCCGGCCACCGCGGCCACGGGATCCTCTCCCGAGCCCTTCAGCGCCAGGGCCTCGTCGACGACTCCCTTGACCTCCGGGCAGGTCTGAACATAGATGAAGGACTCCACGCGGGGCAGGCTGGGCGAGATCTCGTCCGTGATGAATGCGGCCGTAACCGACACAACGAGGGTTGCCGCCAGGCCTAGGGCGAGGGCCACGCGGCCCGGCCAGCGGCCGGACGACGAGAAGCTCCTGGCAAGCTGGAGGCCGGCCAGGGGGATGAACGCCCACACCTGGTGAACCTCCAGCCATGGCGTCTTTTCACCCAGGTAGGCGTACATGGCGATGGAGGCGATCCCGAAGGTGAAGAGGAACACCTCCAGGACCGTCCGCCGTCCCCGCCGTGTCATGTAGAACACCGCCGCCGCCAGGGGCAGGAGCTCGTACTGGAGGAGCCGCGGCAGGTGGTACCACCACGGCCCACCCACGCGCTCGATACTGTGCTGCTGCCACCAGTACCGGACGGCCTTGAGGGGGAAGCTCCAGTCGCCCGGCCACTTGAAGAACACGGTGTAGAGGGGTACGGCCACGACGACGGCCGCTGCTGCCGCCGCCAGTAGGCCCCAGCGGTGCTCCCAGAGCCACGCGGCTCCGGATCCGAGGCTCTTTCTCGGTCCGAAACGCAGGGCGACGGCGGAAAGGGCCACCACCACCAGGACGCCGCTCACGTAGACGTTTTCCTTGGTGGCCAGGGCCAGTCCGGCCAGGACGCCGAACCACAGGAAGGCCCGGGACGACCCTTCAACGGCGTGGCCGAAGGCCACCAGGGCGGCCGAGGCCAGGGCCGCCTCCAGCACGTCCATCCGCAGGAAGCGCCCGTAGTAGAGGAAAATCGGCGAGATGGTGAAGAGCAGGCCGGTCCACCATGCCCCGCCCTCCCCGAGCCAGCGGCGCGCATCCCAGGCCACCAGGACCATCAGGATTCCCGCCACGGCCACGGGGAGCCGTGCGGTGAAGTCGCTGTCGCCCAGGAGGTCGAAGGTGGCCGCCGTCAGGTGGTACAGCAGGGGCCCGTGGTAGGTGGGATCGTAGCGGTAGTCGCCACGGCTGGCCAGATCCCAGGAGAGGGCAGCGTGGATCGACTCGTCGTGGTGGAAGGTCCGTTCATCCAGCCGCCACAGGTGCAGGCCTGCGGCCAGTACCAGGAGCGCCAGCCACGCGGCCCGGTACCTCATACCTCCCGTCCCTCGCCCACCAGGCGGCGGATGGCGCCGGCCAGCTCGCCCGGCGTCGCCAGCTCGGAGGCCACCGCGCCCGCCAGCTCGGCCAGCGGCGCGTCGACATCCCCAACGACCACGAGGGCCGCTCCCCGCGGCAGCTGGTCCACCCCATCGTCACCGACCGTTCCGGCAGCCACCACGAGGACCGCGGGGCGCCAGCTCGCAGAGACCGCCGCGGCCTCCTCCGGTCCCGAGGCGTGCCGGAGGTCGAAGCCCTTCTCAGCCAGCGCCTCCATCCGTGCCGCCGCCCTCCGTCCGTCGCCATCCACCAGCAGCACCCGGACACCACCTTCCAGCACGTCGCCGTCCCGGGTCGACTCCTCCCTCTCCTCACCGCCGCCCACCGGCAGCCGGACGGTCATACAGGTCCCCTGCCCCGGTGCAGAATCCACGAGCACGCTTCCCCCGTGCTGATGCACCAAGGAGTACACAACGGCCAGCCCCAGACCGGCGCCGCGCCCTTCGCGGCGCCGCGACCAGAAGGGCTCGAAGAGATGCTCGCGGGCGTCGGCGGGAATCCCAGAGCCGTTGTCCCGGACTCGGAGGACGGCCTCTCCCTCCTCGGAGGTCAGCGAGACGGAGATCCGGCCGCCCGGCGCGTGGACCGCCTGGCGGGCGTTGAGGACCAGGTTGAGAAGGACCCGCCGCAGGCCGATCCGCGTCCCGCGCACGACAACGGGCTGCCGGACCGTGAAGACCTCCAGGGCCACCTCCTCGGGCAGCAGGTTGCGCAGCAGCGCCTCCTGGGAGCGGACCAGTCCCCCCAGGTCGATCTCCTCCTCCGGTGCACTCTCCCGGCGGGCGAAGAGCAGGAGCTCGTTGACAACCTGGACCCCTTCCTCCGCCAGGCGCTTGATGGCCGCCACCGTCCCGTCGTCGCCCTCGCCCTGCTCCAGGAGCCGAACGTGGAGCAGCACCCCGGTCAGGAGGTTGTTGAAGTCGTGGGCCACGCCGCCAGCGAGGGTCGCGACGGCCTCCATCTTCTGGGCCTCCCGCAGCCGTTCGCTTTCCAGCAGCTCCCGCCGCTGTTCCACCAGGCGTCGTGCCATGGCAGAGAAGCTCGACGCCAGCTCGGCCACCTCGCGGGAGCCTCCTTCGGGTTCCTCCTCCAGGAGCGGGGACTCGGGATGGAAGGTGGCCATCCGCTGCCGCAGGGCATCCAGGGGGGCGGCCACCCGCTCGAAGAGCACAGCGCCCGCCAGCAGAGCGATGGCCAGGGCCATCGCCAGCCCGAGGACCAGGCGGAGCCCCGAGTGGACCACGTGCAGCTGCACGCCCACTGTCGAAACCGCCAGCTCGGCACGGTAGGCGCCACGGCCGGACTCGTAGCTCTCGTCAACGTGCGCGAGGGGCTCGCCGCCGGCGTGCTCGGGAGGACGGCCGAACTGCCACAGCACATCGCCGGACGGTCCCGTCAACCGGGCCCACCGGAGCTCCGGCAGGCCGGCCAGGGGGATCCGCGAGGGGTTCCCGTCCTCGGACGCCGCCGTCAGGAGAAGGTTGGCCAGGGTCCTGGTCCGGTTTACCAGCTCCTTCTCCAGAAACCGGCTCTCGTCCCAGAGGACCAAGGCGCTGGTCAGGATCAGGACGAGGATCAGGACGCCCACCAGCCAGAGCAGGGCAATGCGCGAGAGGGGCAGCCGGGACAGCCATCCACCCCCAGAAACCCGTCCTCCTGCCGGGGGCACGCCAGCGCTCACCTCAGCTCTCCATCCGAAGGTCCACCCGTGGGCAACGGAAACCCCGTGTCGCCCCGGACCCGGCCGCAGGGACGCGCGTCTCCGCAGCTGCAGCAGGTATCCGGTGCGGCATGAGCTTCAGTTCAAGGGTCCGTCACCCTCGTCCCCCGGCGGCTCACCCTCGGAGTCCAGCTCCTGCCGAAGCTTGTCCAAGGAGCTGACCCCCCCCCACCGGGAGATGATCTCCGGGGCGTACTGCACGGCGGCGTGAGCAACCACCTCGATGGCCAGGGCGATGACCTCGGCGGTCACCGAGGATCCCAACACGGTGTAGTCGTAACAGACGTCCGAGTCCTCGTCGATGGAGAACCCACCGAAGATCTGGTCGGCGTTGAGGTGGGCCAGGTAATCACCCAGCTCGGCGTCGGGACGCTCCACCTCGCGCACCAGGTAACACCGCACGTTGAGCAGGGCGTCATCGCCCAGGGGCGTCACCACAAGGAAGAGCACGGCGCCGTCCTCCACCCGCATGAAGGCCCGCTCGCCCCAGCGGTAGAACCCGTCCTGTCCGAAAAGGGTCTCCAACTCCTGCTCCACCATGGACAGCAGCCGCTCGAGGACGGCATCCCCCTTGGAGGAGCCCGTCACGAATCGGTCCCCTCGCCCTCCGGCGCCTCGGGCTCTTCGGATGCCTGCCGCTCCACGGCGAACGCCTCGTCCCGCTCGGCCAGGATGGCCAAGGCCCGCTCCAAGTCAGCCACGGGGACCTGGACCTCGATCTGTGCCAGCTCACCCACGGAAAGGGCGAACTCCGTGTCGCTGCGGTCGAGAATCCGGACGGGAAAACCCTCCTCGAGGAGGAACCCCTCGATGATGGCGGCCGTGGCCCGATCAGTGACCTCCTCGACGGTCTCCCAGTCCGTGGCGTCCCACTGGGGCTCGGGTTGGGGAGGCAGCTGCTCGACCAGCGGCTCGTCACAGTCCGGACATCGCTCGACCCCGGGCTGGTACTCCATGCGGCAGACTGGGCAGAACGGCATACTCCCCCCTCACTCGAACTCGAAGAACTCGCCCTCTAAAACGTCCGACAGCTGGCGCGTCACCGCGGCGGAGATCCCGGTGGTCAGGCCTGCGACGATCGCCGAGCCGCGGGTGCGCCCCAGGATGTATCCGGCCAGGCCAACGGCCAGGACGGAGCTGATGGGATGACGCACCACGGTGTTGCGCCAGTCGATGCTGTCTGGCACGATGGTGTCGAGGATCGTGTCGGCGTCAAGCGTCTTGGCGCCGCTGCCCGCCGCCGGTTGATCTTCCGCTCCGGCTTCCTCCCGGGGGACGTCCTCCACCGGGGCCTGCTCGGCCTGGACCCCGTCTTCCGCTTCCAGCTCGTGTCCGGTCTTCAGGTCGTCCATGGCCCCTCCCTCAGTCCCTCGGCCGCGTGACGAAACCGACCAGGAAGCCGACGCCCAGGGCAATCAGCACGGACTTGCCGGGGTTTTCCTGGACATAGGCGATGACCTGGTCCCGCTTCTCCTTGACGTCGACCTCCGCCACGCGGGCCTTGACCTTGCCGTACATGTCCCGGCTCCTGGCGGCCAGGGCGTCGTACTGCTCCTTGGTCCTGGCGTACATGGCCTCCGCCTTCTCCCGTGTCTTGGCCGTGGCCGCCGAGGCGCGCTCCCTGGCCTCCGCCAGGTACTTCTTCGCCTCTTCCAGGTACACCTTGGCCTTCTCGGCCGCTTCCTTCGAACGATCCCTGGCCTTGCCGTAGCTCTCCTGCATGGCGGAGCGCGCCTTGTCCATGGCCTCCTGGGCCTTGGCCAGCTTCTCCTTCACCGGGGTCAGCTCCTTCTCCTCGACGGCCTCCGCCTCGACCTCCGCCGCCTGGGCAACCTCTTCAATCGCCTCGTCAACGGTCTTCTTCTTCTCGGTCATCTCCCACCTCCGTTCATTGCATTTCGTCTCCACCGACCATCTTAGGTCGGTCACGCCCGAACGTCCACCTTCGAAACACTCACCGTGCCGGCGGTACCGCGTCCAGGCGGCCGAGGAACTGATCGGGAGGCTCGAAACCGGTGATCCGGAACGCCTCGCCGCCGCCCCGGTAGACGATCACCGTCGGCACACCGCGGACGCCATAGGCGGCCGCCAACTTGCGATTCTCCGGTGTGGCCCGCGTCATGTCCACCTTGAACCTCGCAAACCCTGCGAGCTTGGCGGCGACCCGGGGATCGCCGAAGGTCTTCTCGTCCAGCTCGCGACAGGGCGCGCACCAGTCGGCGAAGAAATCGACGATCACCGGCCGGCCGGAATCGATGGCCAAACGGACCGCTCCCCCGTCGAAGCTCTGCCACGTGAGCTCCCTCTGGTGGGCGCTCCCGCCGCCAAGGGGAAGGTAGAGCGTTCCCGCGATCATCATGGCAGCAGCCAGCACCCGCATGACGCGATCGATGGCCGGTTGCTCATGACCCGTCCGCTCGATCACCAGCATGTAGAAACCACCCAGCAACAGGACGGCGCCCATGGTCCACGCGCCGACGGCGCCCGGAAGGATCGGCTGGAGGAAGTAGACCGCCAGGGCCAGCAGGAGCACCCCGAACACCTTGCGCACGCCGATCATCCAGGCGCCCGAGGCGGGGATCTTGTTGATCGCACCGGTAAAGGTGCCCAGGATCAGGTAGGGCAGCCCCAGACCCATGGCCAGGGAGAAGAAGAGAACGAAACCCAGGACCGGGCTCCCCACCTGGCCCACGTAGGTCAGCAGGCCCAGGACGAAGGGCCCGATGCACGGCGCCGCCACGAAACCCACCAGCAGTCCCATGACCAGGGCGCCGGCGTACCCCCCCTTGCCTCCCGACGCCCGCATGGCCCAGCCGGGGACCCGGATCTCCCACAGGCCGAACATGGAAAGCGCCAGGGCGATCAGCACGGCAACGATTGCCAGGATCACCACGGGGCTCTGAAGCGCCGCGCCGAAGATCTGACCGGTCAGGGCGGCGACGACTCCCAGGGCCGAGTAGGTCACCGACATCCCCAGCACGTAGACGACGGCCAGGCCGAAGGTCCCGCCACGGCCCTCCTTGGCCTGGTTGGCGAAGAACCCGACGGTGATGGGAATCAACGGGTAGACGCACGGCGTCAGGTTGAGGGCCAACCCGGCCAGGAAGACGATCAACAGCTGGAGGGGCAGGCTGGCCCCGGCGAGCCTGGAGGCGCTCCCGGCGGCGGGCTTCGGCGAGCTCCCGGCGGCCGCCGGTGCATCGGTCCCACCGGCCACCGTCCCGCGCCCCGCGAAGAGGGCCGCATTGACCGGCCTGGAAACCGCCCCCGCGGCGGCCACCTGGAAGCTGCCCCGCGCCGTCACGGGCGTCGGGGGCAGGCAGCTCGAGTTGTTGCAGGCCTGGGCCGTGACGGCCACTTCCAGGTCGGCCGGCCCTTCGGCGCCGGCCGGTACGGTTCCCCGTGCCACCAGCACGACCGTATCCTCCCAGACGTGGATCGGAGTCTCGGAAAAGTCAAACTTGATGGTCCGCCCCTCCGGATACTCGACTTCCGGCGTCTCCCACCCGGCCGGCAGCTTCCAGTCCAGCGTCGTCGGCACGGAGAGCTCACTGCCCGGATCGTTGGTGTTGACGTGCCAGCCGGGATCGACGCTGAGCTCCACCGCCAGCCGGTACGGTTCGCCGGCCACCAGCGGCGACCGGTCGGGCTCAAGCTGCACGTGGAAAACCGGCTCCCCGCCCAGCCCCTGGGCCAGCGCGGCGGTGGATGCGAGAAGCATCGTCAACAGGATCGTCAGCGTGATGGCTCGTCTCATGGATTCTCCCGGCTGGAGGATCGCGTGGCACCGCTCACGACCTCTCCGCACTTTCTTTGTTCCGTACGGCCCAACCGTTACCGGGTTTCGCTCGTGGCCGGTCCCCCGGGCTCCTCGCAGCGGGCGGCGAGGGCCGGGGCGAAGCGACGGATCAGGGCCCGTACCTCGGCAGGGTACCGGTTCCAGTTGCACAGCACGAGACCGGGACGACGTTCCACCGTGATCCGGACGGACTCCTCCAGGCGCCAACGCCGTATTCTCTCGTGGTGGCCGGAGACCAGGATCTCCGGTATCCCGTGCCCCTCCACCTCGGCCGGGCGGGTGTAGGCCGGATAGTCCAGCAGGCCTTCGGCGAAGGAGTCCTCGCTGACCGAACGGGGATCACCGACGACGCCGGGCAGCAGCCGTGCCACGGCCTCCATGACCGCCATGGCCGCCACCTCCCCACCGCCGAGAATGTAGTCACCGATGGACAGCTCCTGCGGCTGGAGGATCTCGTTGACCCGTTCATCGAAACCCTCGTAGCGCCCGCAGAGGAGCACCAGCCGGTCCTCCGTGGCCAGCTCCCTGGCCAGCTCCTGGTCGAAGACACGCCCCCTGGGCGTCAGCATCACGAGACGGCCCGGATCTTCCGAGAGATCGCGCAGCTCGCGCACCGCCCGCAGCACCGGAGGCGCCTGGATGACCATGCCGGCGCCACCCCCGTAGGGCTCGTCGTCCACCTGGCCCCAGCGATTCCCCGCCCAGCGGCGCAGGTCGTGGGTCTCGAGCTCCACCAGACCCCGCTCGACGGCGCGGCCCAGGACCCCCGTCGAACGGAACACCCCGATCAGATCGGGGAAGAGGGTCAGCACATCGAAGCGCAAGGTCTCAGGCCCCGCTCGCTTCGTCGTCGTCCAGGAGGCCCGGTGGTGCGTCCACGATCACGGTGCCGGCCTCCAGATCGACCTCGGTAACAATCTCGGGCACGTAGGGCACCAGGAACTCGCGCCGCCCACGCCGGACAACCAGCCGGGCCTGGGGGGTGTCTGTCTCCATGGCTGTTACCTCGCCCAGGGGCTCACCCGTCGGCGAGAGGCATCGAAGACCCACCAGATGATGCTCGTAATAATACCCTTCCGGAAGCTCGTCCAGGCTCTGTTCCGGCAGGAAGAGGTAGCTCCCACGCCAGGTCTCAATAACCTCCCGCTCACGGATCCCCCGGACCCCAAGGAGCCACTGGCCCTTGTGGTACCGGACGTTGTGGACCTCGTGGAAGGTCTCGGGACCCGATTCCGGACCCAGACCGAAGCGCACACCTTCGGCCAGCCGCTCGGGAAAGTCCGTCAGGATCTCCACCAGCACATCGCCGTGCACGCCGTGCGGTTTTCGCACGTAACCGGCGATCAGCCAGTCCCGCTCCTCGTTGCGTGTGTCCCTGGCGTCCACGCTACTCGAGAATCTCCAGAACGAAACGCTTGTGCACCTTCATGCCGGCGGCGGCGAGCAGCGTCCGGATGGCACGGGCCGTGCGGCCCTGGCGGCCGATCACCTTGCCCAGGTCCTCGTTCCGAACACGCAGCTCCAGGACCGTCGTCTGCTCCCCCTCGACCTCCGTTACCTGAACGTCCTCGGGGTTGTCCACCAGTGCCCTGGCGATCTCTTCCAGCAGGTCCTTCATCGCACTCACGGGGAGCTCCTTTCGTCGAAATCCATGGGGTGTGGTTGCACGTCTACTGGCTCTTGCCGGCCTTGCGAACGAGCGAGCGAACGGTCTCGGACATCTGGGCGCCCTTGCTCCGCCAGGCCTCGACCTTGTCGATGTCCAGCCGGACCTCGGGCGGATCGACCGTGGGGTCGTAGAAACCCACCTGGTCGAGAATGTCCGACGTGGGCCGCTTCCGTGAGTCGGAGACCACGATCCTGTAGACCGGTTTGTGCTTCGCGCCCATGCGCCGCAGTCGAATCGTCAACATCTGCTTGTTCCTCCTCGTGCGGCCCATTCCCGGGCCGCTCACGTGTGCTGTCTAACGAATCCCCAGCTGCCGCTTGAGGGAGCGGGGGTCGGCCTTTCCAAGGCGCTTCATCAGCTTACGCATTTGTCCGAACTGGCGCAAGAGGCGGTTGACCTCCTCGACGCTGGTCCCCGAGCCGCGGGCCACCCGTTTCTTGCGCGAGCCGTTGAGAATCTGAGGGTGACGCCGCTCCTGGGGCGTCATGGAGTAGATGATCGCCTCCATGCGTTTGAGCTGCTGCTCCTGGCCCTCGCCCATCCCTCCCTTCGGCATGGCGCCGCCCATACCGGGGATCATCTCCATCACCTGCTGCAACGGTCCCATCTTGCGAACGCTCCGCAATTGGTCCGCCAGATCCTCCAGGTCGAACTTGTTCTTCTTGAGCTTGGCTTCCAAGCGGCGGGCCTTCTTCTCGTCGACCACCTCCTGGGCCTTCTCCACCAGGGTCAGGACGTCACCCATGCCCAGGATCCGCCCGGCCATCCGGTCCGGGTGGAATTGCTCCAGTGATTCCAGGCGTTCGCCGATCCCGGCGAAGACGATCGGGCGGCCGACCACCTGGCGAACCGACAGCGCCGCACCGCCCCGGGCATCGCCGTCCAGCTTGGTCAGGATGACGCCGGAAACGTCCAGCTGCTCGTGGAATGCCTTCGCCGAGCGCACGGCGTCCTGACCGGTCATGGCGTCGGCGACGAACAGGATATGTTGCGGCTTGAGGATCTCCTTGACCCTCTTCAGCTGATCCATCAGCTCATCGTCCACGTGCAGCCGTCCGGCGGTGTCGAAGATCAACACCTGGTACCCCTTGATGGACGCCTCGCGCAACGCCCTCCTGGCGATGGCCTCTGGATCGTCCATGTCCCTGGTGTCCACCGTCGGGATGTTGGCCTGCTTGCCGAGAACCAGCAACTGTTCGCGGGCCGCCGGGCGGGAGGTGTCTGCCGGCACCAGAAGTGGGAAGAGCCCCTTCTTCTCCCGGATCCACTTGGCCAGCTTGGCGGCCGTCGTCGTCTTGCCGGAGCCCTGGAGCCCAACCAGCAGGATGACCGCCGGCCGCCCCTTGAAGCTCAGCTCCGCGGTCTCTCCGCCCAGGATCGCCACCAGCTCCTCGTGGACGATCTTGGCCACCATCTGGGCCGGCGTCACCGAGCTCAGGACCTCCTTGCCCAGGGCCCGCTCCCGGACGCGTTCGGTGAAACCGCGAACCACGTCCACGTTGACGTCCGCTTCCAGGAGCGCGAGACGAATCTCGCGCAGGGCGGTGTCCACGTGGAACTCGGTGAGGTGCCCCTCACCGCGCAGCGTCTTCATGACGCGTCCGAGACGGTCCTGCAGTCCCTCCAACATAGGAGCGCAAGGGTAAGCCAAAGCGCCTTTTGGGTCAAGTGACGGTGCCCTCGCTCACAGCAACCGCCCTCCCGACCGGTTACAATGCTGTGTAGGATGAGGAAGGGGTCGGGAGTCCTGCTGGAGCCACCCTGCCCGGATCATGACGATCCGGCCATGGCGCAGCTGCTCGAACGGCTGGCGGACGTGGCGGGTGTGCCGTGGATCACAGCGGAGCTGCAGCGCGAGGGTCACGCCGACTGCCGCCACTACGCCGCCGGCGAGCCCGCGGAGCCTTCCCGGACCCTGCGAGCCGACTCTCCGGGGAGGTTCCACCTGACCATCGGCCTGCCGGCCGATGCTGCCACCACCCCCGGCTTCGTCGAGCTGACCCGCCATCTCTTCGAGCACTTTCTCGAAGAGCGCCGCCTCCAGCGTCTCTCCCATCTTTTTCGCGGTGCCCTGGACTCCACCTCGTCCAGCGTCCTGCTCTTCGATCCCGACGGCCAGATCGTCTACGCCAACCCCCCCGGCGACGCCCTGCTCTCCCGGCAGACCGAGGACGAGCTCAGCGTGCTGGAGCCCGGGCGCCCCCCACGCCCGCTCCTCGCTGTCCTCGTCTCCTGGGTCGAGGAGGCCATCGGCTCCGGCCCCGGCGAGCCCAACCGCAGCTCCGTCGTCTCCCTCAGCGACGGCTCCGCCGTTGCCTGCGAGCTGGTCCGCATCGATGACGAGGTCAGGGCGCTGCACGGAGTCGTCGCCCTCCTCCAGCCGCTGGCCATGGTCCCTCAGGCCTGCCTCTCGTTGATCGCGGCCACCTACCGTCTGACTCCCCGGGAGCACGAGCTGCTTCATCACCTCGCCGCCGGCCTCGGCACCGCCGAGGTTGCCGGGAAGATGGGTATCAGCCTGCACACCGTCCGCGATCACATCAAGAACCTCTACCGCAAGACCGGGACCCGCTCCCGCGCCGAGCTCGTCGGCCTCCTCCAGCGGCCCGGCGTCCGCCCCGACCAGCCTTCGCGCGAAGCCTCGCAATCGCGCGCACCCGCACGCCATCGCGAGAGGTGACCGGAGCGGGCTGCCACGGGTCTTCCCTCGAATGCCGGTCCACCCCGGACCCCGCGTCAACCGGGGCCCGTTTCATCGTGGGCCTCCGCCGGTCCGCGCCAGGGGGGAGGGCCGAAGCCGGGGAGGCCTTCCCCCGCGAGACAACGGCCCCGCGCAACTCCCTCCCCTGCGGGAGGGTCCATGACCTCCACGCACGCCCATGAGATCCCCCTGCTTCCCGGTGCTGCGCACCGCTCGGGCCGGGATGACACGGAGGGAACGGGCATTTCGCGCAGAGGGCCGGCGGATGGGGGATAATCGGGCCGTGAAGAGCTCCCGGTTTCCGGCGCTGACCCTGGCGACGCTGCTGCTGACCCTGACGGTGGTCTTCTTCCCCGCCCTCTTCTTCGGGCGTGTCGTCTCCCCCATGGACGCCGTCGAAAGCCGTCTGCCCTGGCGCAACCTCGACCGTCCGGTCGAGGTCGCCAACCCCGAGCTGGAGGATCCCGCCGTCCGCCTGCTGCCCCTTGCCGCCACCGCCCGCCGCGGCACGGGCGCCGCCATCTGGAACCCCTTCATCGCCTGCGGCACGACGGGATTCCTCACCTGGAGCGATGGCCTCCTGGCGCCGAGCACATCCCTCCTCCTGCCCTGGATCGACGCCACCAATCTTCCCGGCGGCATGATCCTGCTCAAGCTGCTCCTGGCCTTCTGGGGCACGTGGCTGCTGGTCCGCAGCGAGGGCGCCGGCGAGATCGCCGCCCTCACCGGAGCCAGCGCCTACGCGCTGGCCGTCCCCCTGGCCGCCCGCTGGCTGTGGCCTTCCAGCGCCAGCGCCGCCGCCCTGCCCCTCCTCCTCTGGGCCGTCGCCGCATGTGTCCGCTCCCCCCATCCCTGGCGCCGGGGTCTCGTCGCGGCACTGGCATGGCTGGCGTTCCTGGCAGGTGGCGACCCGGCGGTCACCGTCGGCGGGCTCTATCTCCTGGCGGCGTGGGTCGTCGTTGTCGGCCTGAGGCATCGCGTTTCCATGCGACAGGGCCTCCTGCCGCCGGCCGCCGCGGCACTGGCCGCCGGATCCATCCTCGTGCCCTCCTTCGGCCTCTACCTGCTGGCCGCCAGGGGCGGCGACGCAGCGGCCGGCACCGTACCGCGCGTGGGCCTGGGGCTGGCCGGTCTCCGTCTGCTGGCCGATCCCTTCGCGCTGGGCGATCCGAGGCTCGGCACCTTCACGCCCCCTCATGGGCTCGACGGGCTCCAGCTTCACAACCTGGCCCTGGGCGTCGGCTCCATCGCTTTAGCCCTGGCGCTGCTGGGACTGGCCTCCCGGCGCACGAACACCGTCTTCTGGGGCGCCGTGGCCGCCGCCGGCCTGATGCCGATCCTCTGGAGCCCCGCCGCACGGATCTTCGGCCTGCTGCCCGGCCTGCACCACGCCGCCGCCTGGCAGACGACGGCCGTGCCGGCCCTGGCCATCGCCATGTTGGCCGCCGCCGGCACCGAAGCCCTGGGCGGCCTCGCCCGGTCGCCGGCCCTGGGGCGGTGGGCTGTGCTCCTGGCGGTGGCCGTCGTGCTCCAGGAAGGTGGAGCCGCCGGGCACCTGCTGACCTGGCTCGATCCCGCGAAGGCGGTTCTCCAGGAGACCCCCGCCATCCGCTACCTCCGCGACGAGGACGGCCCGTCCCCCTGGCGTATCGCTCCCCTGGGCAACGTCCTGCTTCCCGACACCGCCCAGTGCTTTGCACTGGAGGACCTCCGGAGCAGCCGCCAGGCGCTGCCGGCCTACGTACGGCTCCTCCAGGTCATCGACCCGCAGTCCTCCGGGCATTACGGCACCGGGCTCCGGCTCAACCCGGCGACCGCCAACCTGAGCCACCCTTACCTGAGGGCCCTGGGCGCCCGGTACATCCTCGAGGACCCGGCGTTCCACCTGGTGGAGTTCTCCCTGGGACAGCAAACCCTGGAGGTCGAGCCCCGCAACGCCACCCTCGGCCCCCTCCGCCCGGGATCCCGCGCCACCATCGTGCAGGAGCTGCGCCTGCCGCCTTACACCTCCCGCCTCGCCCTCAACGCCACCTCGCGCGGGCGGACGGTCCGGGGAACGCTCGGCATCGAGCTCCACGACGAGATCCTCGACCGGCCGGTGGCCCACTGGACCATCGACGCCGGCGCACTGGCCGTCGACGGCTTCCTGTGGCTGGACCTCCCGGCCCATGTGGCCGATGGCCACAGGATGCGGCTGACCGTCCGGCAAGGGCTCAAGGCCGGCCGGCTCTGGCTGCTCCGCACGACAAACCCCCGCGCCCTCGACGGGCCGCTCCACTGGGGCTCCCGCCCGGTCCACGGTGACCTCG
Organism: Acidobacteriota bacterium; assembly: GCA_013152925.1. Lineage (GTDB taxonomy): Bacteria > Acidobacteriota > Thermoanaerobaculia > Thermoanaerobaculales > Sulfomarinibacteraceae > JAADFK01. Next base: position 17,384 of record JAADFK010000137.1, read on the forward strand.
GCCTCTCCTTCGACACCTCCGGGTACGTGCAGGTGGCCGACGGCCCGGACCTGAGGATCTGGGAAAACCGCCGCGCCGCGAAGCGCTTCTGGATCGTCCGCAAGGTCGTGCCTGGAGACCTGGAGACCCTGCTCCGGGCCGATCCGCCCCTGGACCTCCAGGCGGTGGCCGTGGTGGACCAACCGGCGGCCGAGCGCCTCGGCCCGGCGCTCCACGGTGCGGGGGCCGGCGCCGCCGAACGCTTGATGCTCGAAGGTGCCACGCCCGCCCGGTACGAGCTCGAGGCCCAGCTGGCGGCACCGGCCCTGCTCGTCGGCTCGATTCCCGCGCGGCCTCTCCTGTGGCACGCCGAGATCGACGGCCACCCGGCCGGGCTGGTGCCGGCCGACGGCATCTTCCTCGGCCTGCCGTTGCCCGCGGGACGGCACCGGGTCATCCTGTACGCTGGGCTCCCCGGCAGCTGGCGGTTCCTCTCGGCCATGGGGCTCGTGGCGCTGATCGGGCTGGCAGCGGTTGCACGCATCACCAAGGACGAGGAGACACCGTGAAGCTGATCATCCAGATCCCCGCCTGGAACGAGGAAGAACACCTGGGAACGGCCCTGGCGGCCCTGCCCGAGACGGTGGAAGGCTTCGACCTGGTGGAGGTCCTGGTGATCGACGACGGCTCCACCGACGCGACGTCCCGGGTGGCCCGGGAGCACGGCGCCCGCGTGGTGCGGCTCCCCGGTCACCGCGGCCTGGCCGTCGCCTTCGCCACCGGTCTCCGGGAAGCCGTGCACGCCGGCGCCGACGTCATCGTCAACACCGACGCCGACAACCAGTATGACGCCAGGGACATCCCGGCGCTGACGGCGCCGATCCTGGCCGGCCAGGCGGACATGGTGATCGGCGACCGGGGACCCGGCTCCTTGCCACACTTCTCGCCCCTCAAGCGGACCCTGCAGCGGCTGGGCTCCTGGGTCGTCCGCCGCCTCTCCGGCACCGAGGTCCGGGACGCCACCTCGGGGTTCCGCGCCATCTCCCGCGCCACCGCCCTCAAGCTGCACGTCTTCACCCGCTTCACCTATACGCTGGAGACCATCCTGCAGGCCGGTGAGGCGGGGCTTCGCGTCGCCTCCGTCCCGGTCCGCATCAACCCCGAAAGCCACCGGCCGTCGCGGCTCTTTCGTTCGAACCTCGGCTACGTTCTCCGCTCCCTGGAGAGCATGGCCCGCATCATCGTGCTCTACAACCCTCTCCGGATCTTCCTCCGGCTGGCCGCCTTGCCGGTCCTGGGGGGGCTCGCCCTCCTGCTCCGTTTCTTCTACTTCTACCTGGCCGGCAACAACCCGGCGGGGCACGTGCAGTCCCTCATCCTGGCGGTCATCCTGATCCTGGTGGGCGTCCAGATCGGCGTCACCGGCGTCGTGGCCGATCTCATCGCGGTCAACCGCCGGTTGATCGAGGAAATGGTCGAGGACGTCCGCGACCGTGCTCCCGATGCCTGAGACGGCGTCCGGGGCCCAGGGCGGCCGTCGCCGGCTCCGCCCACGCCACATCCTCCAGATGGCCGCCGGCCTCGTGCTCCTGGGCGCCGTCCTGGCCGTGGCGGGCCCGGCCCGCGTGGCCCGGTTGCTGCGGACGACGGACCCGTTGTGGTACCTCGCCGCGGCCGGCATCTACGTGGTGGTCGCCGCAAGCCGCGGCCTGCGTCTTGCGCTTCTGGCGCCCATCCGGCCGCTGAGGGCCGGCCTTCTCGGCATGGTGGTGCAGGCCGCCGTCCAGGTGATCCCAGCCCGCCTGGGAGAGCTGAGCCTTCCCGTCCTCCTCCAGCGCGAGGCCGGGCTCTCCCTCTCCGGAGGCGCCGGGACCCTCCTGGCCGTCCGCGCCCTGGACCTCGCGGCCCTGGGCGCGTGGGCCGGCACGGCCGTGGGCATCCGCTGGGGGCTCGACCGCCCCGTCATCCTCTCAGCCTCCGCCGCCTTGGCGCTGCCCCTGCTCTTCCTGCCGCTCCTGACGGCCTGGGCCGATCGGCTGGCCACCCGGCTGCTGGCGCCTCGCGGCCTCGCCGGGCGGCG
>JAADFK010000138.1 GCA_013152925.1 Acidobacteriota bacterium
CGCCCTTCTCATCGACCTTTTCGAGCCCCGCCTGGAGCCGGCTCTCACCGAGTCCTCTGCCCGGGATATCGCCGCGACCCTCGCCCGGTCCATCGTCGTCGCCATGAAGGCCAGCCCGGTCCTCCGGGCACCGTTCCTGGAGGTGCACGAGGCCCAGACACGGGCCATGGCACAGGACGTCTACGCCCTGCTGAGGAGCTTCGGTGAGCTGAAGGACGAGCTGGCGCGCGCTCCAGGAGGGTCTCGGGATCGGTCTGGGCTTGTTCCCGGATGGCGAGATCATCGAGGGTGAGGTACGACCGTCCCCGGAGCTCCGGCAGCCCGCGGAAGAACGAAAAGAGCTCCGTTCGATTCCATGAACGTATGATACTCACACCGCCATGGAATAGTAAGGTCAACGCGCCAGAAACGAGGCGGTTGCCCGGTGCCGGGCGGTGCTCTCACCCGCAGGATCCGTTCGGAAAGATTCAAAGACTCCGCTGTCACCTCTGACTCGCGTCATCTCATCCCCCTTCTCCAGGCTTCGCCTGGCGCACACCCGGCACCGAACAGGGTGCGACCCCACCATCGGAAAGCGTCCCAGGCCCCGGATGGCCTTCCGGATAGTTTCCGGAGGTTCGTGATCGGGGAATCCGCAAAGGGGGCCGCTCCCGGCGGAGCGGCCCCCGTTCGTAATGAACTGGACGAAACTCAGAAGGTGACCGTCACCTCGTTGGAACAGACGTTCGTCCCCGCCTCACACACCTTGTACACGAAGGTTCCTGCTCCCCTGCCGGCCACATCGGTGTACGCACCATCATTGGCGGTGGTGGTAATGAAGGCACCGTCACGGTAGACGTCCACGTCGGCGCCGCTGGCGCCGGACCATGCCAGGTCGGCGTACAGCGTGCCCCGTGACTTGCGGCCGCTGACCGTGAGCGTAATGTCACCGGCCGGCGGCTCGGTGACCGACACGGACTGGGTGGTGCTGGCGGTGGCACCATCGTCGTCAGTGACGGTCAGCGTGACGGTGTAGGTGCCGGCGGCACCGTAGGTGTGGCTGGTGGTCACACCGCTTCCGGTATCGCCGTCTCCGAAGCTCCAGGAGTAGTCGGTGATGGAGCCATCGCTGTCGGAGGAGGTCGAGGCGTCGAAGTTGCATCCAAGATCGGTACAGCTGTAGGTGAAGGATGCCGTGGGTGGCTCGTTGGCGGCACTGGAGACCGACACGGACTGGGAGGTGCTGCCGGTGGCACCGTCGTCGTCGGTGACGGTCAGCGTTACGGTGTAGGTGCCGGTGGCGGCGTAGCTGTGGCTGGGGTTCTGCGCCTGCGAGGTGGCTCCGTCGCCAAAGTCCCAGCTCCACCCTGTGATCGTACCGTCGCTGTCGGTGCTGCTGTCGGTGAACGTGCAGTCGAGGCCCGTACAGCTGTAGCTGAAAGACGCTACGGGTGGCTGGTTGACCGGCGGCGTGCCCTCACCGACGGAGAACTCGCAGACGAAGGTGGCCCACTGGTAGTCCCCGGTTGTGGTGAAGACCTCGTTGGTGTGCCAAAAGTTGCCGGTGGCGGGATCGACCGAGGTCGCGGAATAATCCCCGGACCGGCTGACAGCGGTCTGTACGCCGGAGCCCGCTGCGCAAATCGCCTCCGCGGAGTCCAGGACGCCTGTACCGCTGTTGGCCGCCGTCTGACCCACCACGGCGGTGGATACGTAGGTCGAGGTGCTCGCCACCATGTAGCCGATGCCAATGTCCCCGTTGGCGTTCATGGCGGCGCTCGGCATCCAGCGGTACTCGCCGTCGTTGGGGGCGAAGGTGCCCTCCTGATAGAGGGACCAGTTGCCGCCGGACTCCCTGAGCTCGTACCAGCGGATTCCGGCACGCCCATTGCCCACATCGATGGTGTGGGCGGTCACCATGGTGCGGTAGGTCCCGAAATCGCGCATCTGGAGGCGGTGCATCAGACGGTCGGAAAGGGACTCCAGGGCAGGTCCCCCGTCGGGCTGGGGTATGCACGCGCCCCTGGAATCGGAGCAAAGCTCACTGGAAAACGGGCTCACCGGGATCGAGGCCACCTGGTTGACGGTGGCGTTGCCGGTGGACCAGTCCACATCGATCTCCCAGAGGTCGAAGGCGTCGGCCGTGGACATGGCGGTGGCGAACAGGGCGGGGACGTTCCCCGTGCCGTCGAGGTCGCCCGCGATGAAGCCGAACTCCCCGCTGCCGATGTTGAAGCCGATCAGGCTGGCGGGCTGGCCGGCGTACATGGCGCTCTTGTCCATGACGCCCAAAAACGTCCCGCCGAACGAGAAGTTCTTTCCCCGCTTGATGAACAGATTGGCTGTCATGGTGATCGAATCGGTGACGATGCCATGCTTGGGATAATCGTTGAAGCCGTAATCTTCGAACGAGAACTCGTACCTGTTGTACCCCCCGGTGGGGTCTCCGGTCTGGGAAATCGCGACGCACTGGGAATAGGTCGACTGGTCGTCCGGGAATGCAAACTGGCTGACCAGCCATCGGTCGTTGACATCGTCGTAGAGCACCACGGCGTCACCCTGGTTGTAGGGCTCGCAGTTTCCGCCCATCCCGTCCCAGAAGGCATTACTGGCGAAGGGTCCGAGAACCACACTGCCCGATTTGTCAAAGATGGTCGTCAGAAGATTGATCATCTGCACGTAATAGGCCGAGCCAACGGCGCCGTCCGTGTCGGGCGGGGCCACCAGGAACCCGAGAATGGAGCCGTTGTCGTTGTTATCGGTCCCGAAGAAGCCGCTGCCGATCGTGGTTTCCCCGGAACCCTGGCTGTCCTGGAATGTCGAGGCGGCAATGGCCGCGGCATTCTCGCCCGGAGCCTGGGCGCGGCCAGGGAGCCCCCTCGTGATGAAGTTCTCGATCTCATGGGGCGGGGCAATCCTCCTGACCCGGGCTCTGGAACGTTGAGCCGCCGCTTTGAGGGAGGCCAGGGGTCTGTTGGTGGCACGCTTGACGATGGGCTCGTGGGAGCCCACCTTCCTGGGAGCGGCCGCCATGGTAGTCAGCGCTGCAAGAAGCAGCACGGCGAGTGACAACAACACCATTTTCCAGCGTTCTCTTGGCATGTTTTCCTCCCTCTGCCCAATGAAATTTGAGAAAAGCTAGCAATCGCAGGTTCCCTTGTCAAGTAAATCGGGTCCGCGGCGGATGGTTTCGAAGTGCAAGACGGCCTTGCCGCAGTCAGCGTTCGTAAGCTCGGGAACTCAGGACGAAAAAGATCACGTGCCTGAAACCTCGTGCCAGCAGGTCGGCACCAGGGTCACGCCCCGTGACGTTACCTTTGCTAGCAGCATGTTGGCGCTGAGACTCCGATTGAAGTCGTCAAACACCTCGGCGAATGAATCCTGGACCGCATGGCCCGCTCCCCTGGGCCGTCGATGTCAATCACCGGACCTGGCATCCATTCCTTACGAGCCGTCAATCCTGTGCCAGGTCCTCCTCGATGGCGGCGAACTGCTCCAGGGCGGCCTGGAGGTCCTCGACGATCTCGGCGGCGATGACGCCGGGCTCGGGGAGGTTCGCCGAGTCCTCCAGAGATTCGTCCCGAAGCCAGAAGATGTCCAGGTTGGCCTTGTCGCGGGCCGCCAGCTCGTCGTAGGCGAAGCTCCGGAACCGTTCGCTCTCCTCACGCTCATGCCGGTTGGCCGGGTTGTAGCACCGGACGAAGTCGTCGAGGTCGGCCCGGGTCAGCGGATTCTTCTTCAGGGTGAAGTGCTTGTTGGTGCGCAGGTCGTAGATCCAGAGCTTCTCCGTCCAGGGCTTTTCGGCGGCCGGCCGGCGGTCGAAGAAGAGGACGTTGGCCTTCACCCC
>JAADFK010000139.1 GCA_013152925.1 Acidobacteriota bacterium
AATCTGCGCCGACTTGCCGATCGCCCCCACGAAGAGCAGCAACCCGATGATGGTCGCCGCCCCGGCGTAGGTCGCGGGATGGGCCGCCGCCTGGGGCAGGAAACTCTGGAACTCCACCGTCCCGAAGACCGCGAAGGTCGTGAAGATCGCCAGCAGGAAGCCGAAGTCGCCGATCCTGTTGACGATGAACGCCTTCATCCCGGCGACGGCGCACCAGTCCTTCTCGAAGTAGAAGCCGATCAGCAGGTAGGAGCACAGGCCGACGCCCTCCCACCCGACGAAGAGCACCAGCAGGTTGGAGCCGAGGACGAGCACGAGCATGGAGAACATGAACAGGTTGAGGTAGGCGAAGTACCGGGAGTAGGCGCGGTCCGGCTCGTCGTGCATGTAGCCGATCGAGTAGATGTGGATCAGGAACCCGACGAAGGTGACGAAACCCACCATGACCGACGACAGAACGTCCAGCTGAAAGGAGGCGCCGATATTGACCGTTGCGCGGTGGCCGAAGAGGGTGGTGAATGTGCCGCCGAGGACCCAGTCGTAGAGCCGGACCACGTGGGGATGGTGGATCCCCTTCTCCGTCACCCATTGGATAATGGCCGCCCAGCCCAGGAGCCAGGCGGAGCCGGACCCGAGGATCGCCACCGTGTGGGTGAAGGATTTCTTGAGGCCAAGCCGGTTGGAGATCAGGCCGTTGACGGCGGCCCCTGCGAGGGGGAGCAGCGGGATGAGCCAGATGAGGTCGTAGAGCTTCATCTCAGCCTCGCATCTCGTTGGCGTCGTCCAGGGACGCCGTGTCCTTGAGCCTCAGCAGCGCGATGATCAGGCCCAGACCGATGGCCGCTTCGGCCGCGGCGATGGTGATGATGAAGATGGCCAGAATCTGCCCGGAGAGGCTCGAGAACCGATCGGAGAAGGCGATCAGGTTGAGGTTGGCCGCGTTGAAGATCAGCTCCAGGGACATCAGAACCGTGATGAAGTTCTTCCGGACCATCACGCCGATCAGCCCCAGGACGAAGAGGATGAGCGACAGGAAGACGTAGTGCATGGCGCCGATCACCGTTCGGCCCTCCCTTCCCCGCGGTCGAGGCTGGCGCTTTTCAGGCCGAAGACGATGGCGCCGACCATGGCCACCAGCAGCACCACGGAGACCACCTCGAAGGGAACGAGGTACTGCCGGTAGAGCAGCCAGCCCACCGCTTCCGTGTTCCCGAGGACCTTGCCATCCACGGTCTGGAGCGCCGCGGGCACGCCCCCGGCCGCCGCCAGCTTCCCGGCCAGCAGGCCGAAGGCCACCAACGCCCCCACCAGCACGCCGGCCAGCACCGCCATGGGCGCCTGGGCCGACAGGAAGACGGCCTCCGGCTGGAGCTTCTTGACGTTGACCAGCATGATCACGAAGAGGAACAACACCATGATCCCGCCCGCGTAGACCAGCACCTGGACGGCGGCCAGGAACTCGGCGTGGCGCAGGACAAAGAGCCCGGCGACCATGAGGAAGGTCCCCAGGAGCGAGAGCGCCGAGTGAACGGGATTCTTGAAGGTCACGACCCCGATCCCGCCGAGAACGGCCAGCAGTGCCAGCACGTAGAAGACGATCTGGGTGAAATGCGCCACCAGGAATGCCATCAGGCCACCCCCCCTTCCGCCGCCGACCCCTTGCCCTTCCGGGCCATGGGATCTTCCGGCAGCCCGCCGTCCTTGGGGGGAACGGCACCCGGGTACGCCAGCACGCCCTCCCAGCTCATCAGCCGCTCCTTGGTGAAGTAGAGGGCCTCGTTCCGTTCGTAGGTGGCCATCTCGAAGGTCTTGGTGGTCAGCCAGACGGACTTGGGATCGGTCGGACACGCCTCCTCGCAGAGGCTGCAGAACATGCACCGCTTGATGTCGACGTCGTAGCGGTCGATGACCTTCCGCTTCTTCTTCTTGCCGGTTTCGGGGTCCTCATCCACCTCCGTGTGGTCCCGGATGTGGATGATATCGATGGGACACGCCATGGCGCACAGGTGACAGTCGATGCAACGATCCACGTCGTACCCGAACATCCCGCGGAAGCGGTCGGCCGGCTCCACGCGCTCTTCGGGAAACTGGATGGTCTCCTTCTTCTTGAAGAAGTAACCACCCGTCAGCGCGAGCCCGGCGAACAGGTCCGTGGGGATCAGCTTGGAGAAGAACTCACCCAGTGCCATGGCTCATCCCTTCAGCAGCAGGACGCCCAGCGCCACGATCACCACGTTGGCCAGTGAAAGCGGCAGCAACCACTTCCAGCCGATGTGCATCAGCTGATCGAAGCGGTACCTGGGAAAGGTCCCGCGAAACCACATGTAGATGAAGATGACGACCGCCACCTTTCCGGCGAACCAGAAGAAGGGCGGAATGATGTCGAGGAAGCCCAGCCATCCCCAGCTCGGGAATGGGCGAAGCCACCCGCCGAAGAACAGCAGGGCGACAACGGATCCGATCACGAGCATGTTGGCGTACTCGGCCAGGAAGAAGAGCGCGAATTTCATGCCAGAGTACTCGGTGTGGAAGCCGGCCACCAGCTCCGATTCCGCCTCGGGCAGGTCGAAGGGGTTCCGGTTGGTCTCCGCCACACCGCAGCAGAAGTAGATGGCGAGGGCCAGGATGCCGGGCACGAAGAACCACAGGTGGGCTTCCTGCTGGGCCTGGACGATACGAACCAGGGACAGCGAGCCGGCCATCAGGATGACCGAGACGACGGCGAAGCCCATGGGAACCTCGTAGGAGACCATCTGGGCCGCAGAGCGGAGCCCGCCCATCAGGGAGAACTTGTTGTTGGACGACCATCCGCCCAGGATGACGCCGTAGACGCCGACTCCACTGACGCCCAAGAGGAAGAGCAGACCGATGTTGATGTCCGTCAGGTACGGCGGTATGGGCTGCTTCAGCAGTCCGAACAGGGTCGTGTCCGGGGCGAAGGGGATCACCGACCAGACCAGAAGGGCCGGAATGATGATCAGGCCCGGGGCCAGCATGAAGACGAATTTCTCGGCCTTGGCCGGAACCAGGTCCTCCTTGACCAGCAGCTTGAAGGCGTCGGCGATGGGCTGGAGCCAGCCCTTGGGACCGACGCGGTTGGGCCCGAGCCGGACCTGCATGTAGGCGAGGATCTTCCGCTCGGCGAAGGTCAGGTAGGCCACGATCAGTAGCAACACCGCCAGGATGACGACGATCTTGACCAGCGGGATCACGATGAACTGGATCAGTGGTTGGTCCATGGCCGCTCCTCCTACCGGTCGATCTCGCCGAGGACGATGTCAAGGGTCCCGATAACCGCCACGAGATCGGCCACCAGGTGCCCCTCCACCATGGCGGGCAGTGCCTGCAAGTTGATGAATGACGGCGGCCGGATGTGACAGCGGTACGGCTGGGTGCTCTTGGCCGTCGTGACGAACATGTAACCCAGCTCTCCCTTGGGCGCCTCCACCGAGGCGTACACGATCCCCTCCTGGGCGCGCAGCACCTTGGGGACCTTGGCCATGACGGGGCCGTCGGGCAGCCTGTCCAGGCACTGCCGGATGATCCGGACCGACTGGCGCATCTCCTCCATCCGCACCAGGTACCGGTCGTAGGTGTCGCCGTTTTCCCCGATGGGGATCTCGAACTCCACCTCGTCGTACCGGTCGTACGGGAACACCTTGCGGATGTCCCACCTGACCCCGGACCCGCGAAGTGGCGGCCCGGTCAGCCCGTAGTCGATGGCCTCCTCGGCCGAGATGACGCCGATACCGATGGTCCGCTTCTTCCAGATCCGGTTCTCCGTCAGCAGCGTCTCGTACTCGTCGAAATACTTCGGAAGAGAATCGATGAGCTCCGAGCACCTCTCCACCCAGCCGTCCGGCAGGTCGTAGGGCAGGCCGCCGACCCGCATGGCGTTCAGGGTCAGACGGGCGCCGCAGTACTCCTCGAAGAGGTCCAGGATGCGCTCACGCTCACGGAAGGTATAGAAGAAGGGGGTGATGGCGCCCAGGTCGATGGCGTGGGTCGCCAGCCACAACACGTGGGAGGAGATCCGCCCGAGCTCCGCCAGGATCATCCGGATGTAGGACGCCCGCGGAGGAACGGTGATGCCCAGGAGCTTCTCGGCGGCCAGGACGAACCCCTCGTTGTTGGTGGGCGCCGCGATGTAGTCCAGCCGGTCCGTGTGGGGGATGCACTGGTTGAAGCTCTCGCGCTCGAACAGCTTCTCCGTGCCACGGTGGAGGTAACCGATGATCGGCTTGGCATCCATGATCTTCTCGCCGTCGAGCCTGAGCTGGACCCGAAGCACGCCGTGGGTCGCCGGGTGTTGCGGCCCGAAGCTCAGCTCCATTTCCTCCACGTCGAACAGGGGCTCGAGTGGTCCGGCCATCACGCGCCCTCCTTTTCCTCTTCGGCCGTCTCGGGCCCGCCGCCCGGCGGGAATACGTCCGGGTAGATGGCCGCACCCGTGTCGATGCCCTCGATGGGGAAATCCTTGCGCAACGGGTGACCGTTGAAGCCCTCCCAGGTCAGGATCCGCTCGAGGTTGGGGTGACCCTCGAAGACGATCCCGAACATGTCGTAGACCTCGCGCTCCATCCAGTTGGCGGTCTTCCAGACGGCGCTGACGGTGCCGATGGTCTGGTCCTCCGCGACGACCGCCTTGAGCCGAAGCCGGCGGTTGTCCTCGAAGCGGTGCAGCCAGTAGTAGAGATCGAAGCGGCCTTCCTCGCGCTCGGGCCAGTCGGCGGCCGTCAGGTCCACCAGGAAGGCAAAGCCGCGCTGCTCCTTGAGGAAGCGGCAGGTTTCGACGATCTTCCCACGCGGCACCGCCACCGTCACCTGCCCGGCGAAACGGTCGGCGCCCTCGACGCTTCCCTCCACACCCTCTCGCAGGGCCGCCACATCCGGATCGTCCGCCGCATCCTCGTGGACCGGTGGCACCGGTTTTTCTTCCCATGGCTGTTTGGGAGGAGCAGCCTCCTTGGCCTTGGCGGCAGCCTTGGCCTTGGCGGCCTCGTCCGGCGGTGTCGCCTTGGGAGCCGCGGACGGCGTGGCGGCCGGAGCTCCGGCCTCCGCCGGCCTGTCATCACCGGCCGGCGTGGCGTTCGGCTTCTCCTCGGGCTGCGGTGTCTTCTTCTCGTCCGTCATGCTTCCCTCACGAGGCCTTGCGGCGAGCGATGGTCATCCGGTCGATCTTGCGCTGCAGCTGCATCAGGCCGTAGAGCAGCGCTTCGGGGCGAGGCGGGCACCCTGGAACGTAGACGTCCACGGGGACGATTCGGTCCACGCCCTGGGTCACGGCGTAGGTCTTGTATGGACCTCCACATGTGGCGCAGGAGCCCATGGCCAGCACCCACTTGGGCTCCGCCATCTGGTCGTAGAGCCGCTTGACGATGGGCGCCATCTTCTCCGTGACCGTCCCCGCCACGATCATCAGGTCGGCCTGCCGGGGCGTGCCGCGAAACACCTCGGCGCCGAAGCGTGCCATGTCGTGCCGGGGATCGAGCACCGCCATCATCTCGATGGCGCAACAGGCCAGGCCGAACTGCATGGGCCAGATGGAGCTCCGGCGCGCCCAGTTGAAGATCTTGTCGTAGGTCGTCGTCAGGATGTTCTGCTCGAAACGATCCTCGATCAGGCCCATTCCAGTGCCCCCCTTCGCCACGCGTAGACGTATCCTGCCAGCAGGATGGCCAGGAAAACCATCATTTCGATGAACCCGAAGAGGGCCAGGCGATCGAACATCACCGCCCAGGGAAAGAGGAAGATGGTCTCCACGTCGAAAACGACGAAAAGAACGGCGATCAGGTAATACCGGATCGAAAACCTCGTATCGAAGGCCGTTGTCTCCGCCGCCACGCCGCACTCGTACGGCTCCGCCTTGACCGGGTCCGGCGACCCTGCGCGGATGACCTTCGCGATGAGAAGCGTGATGATTGGAAACGAGACGGCAACGAGGGTGAAGATGACAATCGGGATGTAATTCGTCATGGAACCCCCTCCGTTCCCAAGGCGCGGTCATTGTAACGGCTCTCTACCCTTTGTCAATATTTTTCACAAGCTCGGCGATCGGCCGTGTGGGGCCGCGCGCACCACTGCCGGAACACTCCTCCCTGCGGATGCCGACCTCGAATCGCCGGCCTCAGCCGCCGATCGGGCACCGTCTTGACACCCGCAGCCGTCACGGCCCATACTGCTCGCGGATCTTTGAGGTGCAAGCGCCTCACGGCGTTTCCATTGGGGGTGCCCCCGCACTCATGCAGGGCTGAGAGCATACCCCTCGAACCTGATCCGGATCATACCGGCGGAGGGAAATGGAGACGTGGAGCGACCCTGGCGGCCCAGGCGATACCGCGTGCCCCTTCCCCCGCCCTCCGGGAGGCCGCCATGAAAGCCAGATCGTCCATCGTCCTTGCCCTCGCGCTGATTCTCTCGGCCACCCCGGCCGGAGCATCGCTTCTGCGCGGCCACGTCATCGGGACCGACAACCGGCCGGTCGCCGGCGCGGTGATCGCCGTCGCCGCGGGAAACCAGACCCTGCGGGCCGTCGCCGATGCGAACGGGGCCTTCACGCTCGACCTTCCAGACAGCGTGCGCCCACCTGTGCCGGTGGAGGTCTCGGCCCCCGGCTACGAGGCGGCCCGGATCGAGCTGCGCTCCCTGACCGCCCCGGCGGAGCTGGTCCTCCTGCCCCGGAAGACCTTCTCCGATACCGTGGAGGTCACCGCCAACCGTGCAGTGGCCGGCGAAACGCCCGTGACCTTCAGCAACGTGACGCGGGAGCAGATCGACCGCAGCTACTGGGGGCAAGACGTCCCCATCTTCCTCAGCCAGGTACCGGGGTTCTACGCCTACAACGATAACGGCAACGGCATCGGCTACTCGTACTTCACCCTCCGCGGCTTCGACATGCGCCGCACCGCCGTCAGCCTCAACGGCGTACCCTTGAACGACGCCGAATCTCACGGCGTCTTCTTCATCGACCTGGCCGACTTTCTCTCCACCACCGAGGACATCCAGGTGCAGCGCGGCGTCGGCACCACGGCCTACGGCAGCAGCGCCATCGGCGGCTCCGTGGATCTCCTCACCCGCCGCCCCCTGACCGAGCCGCGCCTCAGGGCGACCTTCCTCGGGGGGTCGTGGGACACCTACCGCTACAACCTGGAGTACGACACGGGGCTCGCGAAGAACGGCTGGGCGGCGACGTTCCGGCTTTCCAAGATCGACACCCAGGGCTACCGCGACCAGTCGTGGGTCAACATGTGGAACTACTTCGCCAACGTGGAGCATTACGGGAGACGTTCCACCCTGCGGATCTCACTCTTCGGCGGACCCGAGGAGACCCACCTGGCCTACTACGGCATCTCCAGGGCCTACCTGGACGGCGAGATCACGGGAAACCGGCGCCGCGACCGTCGCTACAACCCGCTGAGCTGGCCCGGAGAGATCGACCACTTCTTCCAGCCTCACGAGCAGGTCGAGCACATCTACCAGCTCACCCCCAACCTCTCCCTGGACAACACCCTGTTCCTCTTCACGGGCAACGGCTACTTCAAGCAGTACAAGAGGAACCGCTGGATGCCGGAATACGGTCTCCCGCCCTACGAGGGGCCGGACGGCCAGCCCGTGGAGCACACCGACCTGATCCGGAAGCGCGACATCTCCGAATGGGACGCCGGGTGGATCGGCCAGGCCGTCTGGCGCCATCTCGGCGGCCGCGGCACCCTCCGGGGCGGCCTGGCGCTCCGGTTCCACAACGCCCACCACTGGGGTTCGGTCATCTGGGCCGAGAACTATCCGCCGGGCTTTCCTCCTGGCCACCACTACTACGACTACGAGGTCGGCAAGCGCACCGTGCAGCCATTCGCCGAGGAGTCGATCAACCTCGGGCCCTCCTGGACCCTGATGGGCGGTCTGACCTGGACCCGCCACCGCTACGAGATGGACAGGGACAGGATCAAGGGGGTCGCGTTCACCGAGACCTATGACTTCCTGCTCCCGCGGCTCGGCCTGACCTGGCGTCCCGCCAAGGGCTGGAGCGTCTTCGCCAACGTCTCCCGGGGCGCCCGGGAGCCGGCCTTCCGCGACATCTACGACCCCCAGGACTACTGGTCCGAACGCGTCCATCTCGGTCCGGAGAAGCTGAACGACTACGAGCTCGGCGGCGAACGCCGCTGGAAGGCCGGTTTCGTGCGGCTCAATCTCTACTGGATGCACTTCGACAACGAGATCGTCTGGGCTGGCGGCCTGGACGACAACGGCGTTCCCATCACGGCCAACGGCGCCGTCTCCAACCACCGCGGCGTGGAGCTGGAGGCCGGCTGGACTCCCCGCCCCCGGTTCGGCGCCCACCTGGCACTCTCCTACTCCAGCAACACCTTCTCCAAGTTCGTCCAGTACGACTGGGACGGCAACCCCGTGGACTACTCCGGCAATCGCATCGCCGGCATCCCCGACTGGCTGGCCAACCTCCAGCTGACCGGCGGCTGGGGACCGATGGACGTCCTCCTGACCCTGCGCTACGTGGGCGAGCTCTACCTGGACAACACCGAGGACCTGCGCAGGGACCCTGGCGCCCGTCAGGAGCCCGGCTACATCCACCGCACCAACGACGACTTCTTCGTCACCGGCCTCTCCTTCCGCTTCGACCTTGGCCGGCGCGCCGCACGGGCCATCGCCGCCAGGAAGATCCTCGTGGACCTGAGGTTCGATAACCTGACCGACGAGCTCTATACCACCTTCGGGTACATGGACGACCAGCCCTACTGGACCCCCGCCGCCACCCGCAGCGTCTACGCCGGCATCACCGTGGACTGGTGATCTTCCGGTTGGCTGCGGCTGCGGGCGTGAGGGTCCGCCCGGACAGGCCGCCGGAGCCAGCCCGGCAGCGTCCGTGTACAATCTCCCCGCGGAGGTGACGATGCCGGAAGAGCTGGTGCTCCGAAACACCCTGAGCCGCTCGCTGGAGCCCTTCGAGGCCCTGGAGCCCGGTCACGTGCGCATGTACACCTGCGGTCCCACCGTCTACAACTACGTCCATATCGGGAACCTGCGCACATTCCTTTTCGAGGATGTGCTCCGCCGGACGCTCCGTCTCTTCGGATACCGGGTCACCCAGGTCATGAACCTGACCGACGTGGACGACAAGACCATCCGCGGCGCCCGGGAGGCGGGGCTGGGCCTCCGGGAGTACACGGACCGCTTTATCGAGGCCTTCTTCGAAGACATGGACACCCTCCGCGCCGAACGCGCCGAGCACTACCCGCGGGCCACCGACTACATCCCGCAGATGGTCCGCCTGATCCAGCGCCTCACGGAGAAGGGGCACACCTACCGCGCCGAGGGCTCCATCTACTTCAGGATCTCCACCTTTCCCGGCTACGGCAAGCTCTCGGGAATCCGGCCCGGGTCCACCTTGGCCGGAGCGCGCATCGACGCCGACGAGTACGAGAAGGATGACGCCCGCGACTTCGTCCTCTGGAAGGCGCCCAAACCCGGCGAGCCCTCCTGGGACACCGACCTGGGCCCCGGCCGTCCGGGCTGGCACGTGGAGTGCTCTGCCATGTCCATGGACCTCCTCGGCGAGACCTTCGACATCCATACCGGCGCCATCGACAACATCTTTCCTCACCATGAGAACGAGATCGCCCAGTCCGAAGGCGCCACCGGCAAGCCCTTCGTCCGCTACTGGCTCCACGCCGAGCACCTGATCGTCGAGGGCCAGAAGATGGCCAAGTCCGCCGGCAACTTCTTCACCCTCCGCGACCTCCTCGAGCGCGGCCACGATCCCGTGACCATCCGCTACCTGCTGATCTCCGTTCCCTACCGCCAGAAGCTCAACTTCACCTTCGACGGCCTTCACGCCGCCGGACAGGCCCTGGAGCGGATCGCCAACACCCTTCGGCGGCTCGACAACACGCCCCCCGCCGGCGGTGCCGGCGACCTGGAGCTCGAGACCGTGGAGGGCTTCCGGAAGGAGCTCCGGAACGCCCTGGGCGACGACCTCAACACCGCACGGGCGCTGGGGGCCCTCCACACCCTGCTTCGGAGCGTCAACACCGCCCTGGACGGTGGGGGGATCAGCGAGCCCATTCGGCACCGGCTCGACGAAGCCCTGGCCGAGGCTGACAGCGTCCTCGGTATCCTCCCGCCGGACGCCGGCGCCTCCCAGGCGGACGAGGAGATCACCCGCCTGATCGAGGAGCGGGCGGCCGCCCGCAAGGCACGCGACTTTGCCCGGGCGGACGCCATCCGCGATCAGCTGGCCGCCAGGGGGATCGTTCTCGAGGACACAGCTCACGGGACCGTCTGGCATCGCCGGGGACGGAGCTGAGGAGATTCCATGGACCCGACAACACTCCCGGCAGTCATCGTCTCGGCCTTCTTCGTCACGTTCGCCACGGTGATCGTCCCGAGCCCCAGCACCATCGCCGCCAGCCGCTACGCCGTCACCCAGGGCACCCGGGCCGCCGCCGCCTGCCTCTCGGCGGTCGTCTTCCTGGACATCCTGGTCTTCCTGGGCCTCGCCCTGGGTCTCCAGCCCCTGTTGCGGCGCATCGGGGGCTCCCACTACTTTCCGCTGATCGCCGGCTTCTTCCTGGTGATCGCCGGCGTCGGCATGGTCGTCCTGGCGCCGAAGAACGTCGACCGCATGGTGACCCCGAAGGGCCGCGCCTTCGCCCAGAAGGAGCAGTCGCTCCACGGACCCTTCGTTGCCGGCCTCCTGATCCCCTTCGCCAACCCGGGCTACTGGATCTGGTGGACCACCGTCGGCACCGCCTTCATCCACGCCGCCCGGCACTGGGGCCGCCTGGGGCTGACCCTGCTCCTGGCCAGCTTCATCACCGGCGTCATTGCCTGGTACATCCCCCTTCTCTGGGCCCTCCACCGCGGCCGGCAGATCTTCAGCCCGACGGCCCAGAAACGCCTCCTCGTCATCCTTGGCATCGCCATGGTCGGCTTCGGCGCCTACCTCCTTCTCCGGAGCTTCCAGGGCGGCATCTGAACCCGTCGGCTACCCGGCCCCCATGGCGGGCGGGGACACGCTACACGGGCCCTGGCCGGCCAAAGTAGTAGCCCTGGAGGAGAAACACACCCAGCTCCATGAGCGCGGAGATCTCTTCCTGGTGCTCGACACCCTCGGCGATCACCAACGCCTGGCTGGTCCTCGCAAAGCCGGTGATGGCCGAGATCAGGTTCCTCTTGATCGGCTCCTTGGCCACGCCCCGGACCAGCATGTGGTCCAGCTTGATGTAGTCGGGACGAAGCTCGGCCAGGGTGTTGAGCGAGCTGAAGCCGGTACCCATGTCGTCGATGGCGACCCGGAAACCCTGCTGGCGAAGCTTGAGAATCCGCTGCTTGATCCGGTCCGGATCCTCCGCGTAGGTGTGCTCCGTGATTTCGAGAACACACTCGCGGGGCGACCAGCCCGCCTGGCGCACCAGGTGCGCCAGTCCCTTCTGCTCCCCCTCCAGGTACTCGAGACCGTGGTAGGAGAGGTTGAGGAACACGGTCGAGCCCAGAGGCAGTCTGTGGGAGGACGACAGGGCTTTTTCCACGCAGAGCATCTCCAGCTCTCCCAGGAGACCAGAGCGCTCGGCGAAACCGAGGAGCCGTTCGGCCGGCCGGAGATAGCTGTCCTCCGGACCCCTTGAGAGCGCCTCGTACCCCACGACCGTTCGCTGCGGAAGGCGGATGATCGGTTGGAAGAAGGTCGTCACGCGCCGTTCGTGGAGAATCGAATGGAGCTCCCGCAGGCGGGTCAGGTCCAGCTCCTCGCCGCGGCGGTTGAAATCCGCCTCCGCATCGGTGATCCCGGAGTAGATGCAGCGTTCGATGCGGAGCGCGGGACGCAGCCGGATATCGCCGTGCCCGACGCGAATCCCCACGGACAGCGTATCGTCCGAATCGTCCTCCGCCGCAACCTGGATCGGAGCGGCCAGCATCTCCAGCAGACGCGAGGTCTGCCGGCGATCGGCCAGGAAAATCAGGAAGCGGTCACTGCGGACACGAAGCTGGCACAGGATGGCCTCGGCCCCCCGGCTTCCGGCCAGCGCATCCCGGAGATAGTCCGCCACGTGACGCAGAAGTGTGTCGTAGCGCTCCCAGCCGACGATGGACTCGAGGTTCTGTTCCTGCTCGATCTGCACGACGAGGACCTGTACTGAACCCTGTTCTCCCAGCAGCCGCCGCACTTCGTCCAGGACGGCGGGCAGGCTCGGAAGCTCCGTATCGGGATCGTACAGGCTCGCCCGGTACTGAAGAAGCTGTGTCTGGAGCTCGAGCTCGTCGCCCGATTTGGTCGGATCAGCCATCGGTGCTCCCGTTGCCCACATCCCGGAGAAGCTGATGGATCTGGGCGAGGAGCTCCTTGTTGGAAAAGGGCTTGCAGACGTACGCGTTGGCGCCGAGCTGGAGGCTGGCGATCTGGTCGTGTTGGCCGGTCCTGGCCGAGAGGACCAACACCGGAATCCGGGTTCCCTTGGGATCGAGACGGAGCAGCTTGAGGAGCTCCATGCCGTCGAGATCCGGCATCATCAGATCGAGAACCAGGAGATCCGGTGGATTGGCCAGGAGCCGCGCCAACGCCGTCCGTCCCTCGGTTGCCACCTCGACCTCGAAACCCTCCAGCTGGAGGACGGTTTGCAGCAGCTCCACCACGTCGGGCTCGTCATCGACGACGAAGATCCTACTCACGATTCCGCTCCTCCCGTGCCGTCCCCGTCCTCTCGAACGTCCCGGATTCTATCAGAAATGTCCTCAGGCGAGCTCCACCGCCGCGTGCCCGCAACCGGCAACCAGACGTGAAAGGTGGTTCCCTTGCCCACGGCGCTCTTGGCCCAGACCCGCCCACCGTGCAGCTCCACCGCCCGGTGGACCAGTGCCAGTCCCAGTCCCATGCCGCCGTAGCGGCGCCGCGAGGTGGGATCAACCTGAAAGAAACGCTCGAAGACCGAGGAGAGATCCTGCTCCGGGATGCCGACGCCGGTGTCCTCGATGGCCACTTCGACACCGCGTTCGCTCTCCTCGTCGGAGGTTCGCGCCGTAATGCGGATCAAGCCCGCTTCCGGCGTGAACTTGATGGCGTTGTCCACCAGGTTGATGAACGCCCTTTCCAGATGCTCGCTGCTACCCATGACGGTGGGCAGGCCGGCTTCCATGTGAAGCGAACAGGTCTGACGTTTCGCCTCGAGACGCGGCCACACCGTGTCGACGATGCCCTTGAGGAGCAAGGGAAGGTCGACCGGCGCCGTGACGGCCAACACATCGTCCCGGTCAAGGCGGGCCAGCTCCACCAACTGCTCGACCCTGGACGAGAGGCGCAGAACGTTGTTCTTGCACACCTCGATGGCCCGGGTCGCAGGCGGCGTCAGCTCGCCCAGGAGGCCGTCCTGGAACAGCTCCACATACCCCCGGATGGCCGTCAGGGGAGTCTTGAGCTCATGAGACACGTTGGCCAGCAGGTTCCGCTTGGCCTGGTCGAGGGATTCGAGCCGGGCGTACGCCTCCTGGAGCGCCGCGATGGAGGCCTGGAGCCGGTCGGCCATGGCGTTGAAGGCCTCGGCGAGATCCTGGATCTCGTCGCCGGACTCGACGACCACGCGCTCTCCCAGCCGATCCGCGGACATGTCCCGAACGCCACGGTGAAGCGTGTCCAGATTCTGGGTGATCGTGCGCGCCAGGAGAACGGCGACCGAGTAGGCGAAAGCCACGGCAACACCGAGGAAGAACAGGGTGGCCAGAGCCGTGTGAACGAGCTCCCGGTTGATACGCGCATAGCTGAAGTCTGCGACGATGGAATAGGCGTGTTGTCCCCATGTCTCGACGGCCGGTGCAACCACCCGGAACAGCCGGTGTCCGCCGGGAGGGTGAACGGGGCGAGCCGTGACGTCCAGCGCCTGGATCTCCTCGAGAAGCTCCGGGCTCTTGAAGCTCTCCGGGGAGCTCGCCCGGGGGTAGGTCACAAGGTCCACGTCACCCGCATGGATCCTGGCGTCCATGGCCAGCTTGCCCTCGACGTCCACCACTCGTACCCGCACGAGGTCCGGATTGAGCTGCGCCATCCGGGCCACGTGGAGGCGCAGGAGGTGGCGTCCCGTTTCCCGGTACACATCGACGTTCTTCGCCAGGGGAAGGCTTGCCATCTGCGAGAAGGTCTGAGCAGCCTCCTGCATGGACCGGACGAGCGACCGCTGCTTGGAAATCACCAGGGCACCTCCGCTCCCGAGCAGGCTCGCCACAACAACGAACAGGATGTTGCGCACGATCCGGTGCTGGAGGGAGCGGCGCCGGGTCACGGGCCGATCCTCACCTGGGAAAGGTCGATTCCCCGGTCGGACCCCTCCGGAAGGACCACCCCGGGGCTGACCAGGTAGGCGCGCGTAACGTCGAACAGGGGTATCCAGGGAAGGTCGGCGAGGATCTCGTCGCCAGCCTTGACCAGAAGGTCATGTTGAACGGCGGGATCCAAGCTGGAGGACGCCTCCTCCAGGATCGACTCCAGGCGCGGGCTGCGATACCCCGAGAAGTTCGATCCGGAGCCCTGGTCGCTCCGACTGGCAAAGCCGAATTGGAAGAGCTCCAGAGCGCTCCCGGAGGTGCAGCTGTAGCCGAGAATCGCCAGGTCGAAGCCCCCCCGCCCAAGCGCCTTGATCGCCTGCTGAGGCGACAGGGTGACCAGCTCGATGCGCCATCCGCCCTCCCGGAGCCGGGAAGCCAGTTGTTCCCCCACGGGAGCCAGCGTGTCGATGCAGAGAAACCTCAGGGGAGCTCGAGGAACAGCCGATTCTCCCCCCCACCCCGCCAACACCTTGAAACGCCCGGCAACCCTGCCGAAAACGCCACGGGGGACGATATCGTCAGCGGGCTGCCAGTGGCGCCCGGAGGGCGGGACCGGCAGTCTTTCGAACACGGCTGCTGCGAGCGCCCTGCGCGCGTCCAGCGACGCCAGGGGCGCGCCCGCCCGCATGTTGCACACGAGGTACAGTGAGGCGAGGGTATCGACCTCGACCTCCTTCAAACCGAGGACCGCCGCCTTTTCAACGACCGGCTCCCGCGGTCCGATGAAGATCACCGGGCGCAGCGTTCGCGCCGCGCTCTCCTGCCCCTTCACTTCGGGGATGATCAGGAAGTCCACGCGGCCGGGCGCCGACCTGGTCAGAGGCTCGCTCCGGGCGTATTCCAGGACGATCCTGTGTTGGGTCCACGAGACCACACGGTAGGCACCACTCCCCATGGGCACGGCGTCCGGCGGCACGGGGGCGCCCCCCGGGACCACCGGGATGAACGCCAGCTGGGCCAGCATGTTGACAGCGCCAGAGGCCACGATCACAAGGGTATCCTCCGACTGGACACGGACGTCCACGACGTTCTCCAGAAAGGCCTTCAGTGGAGAGGAAGGCTCGCTGCGGACCCGTTCCAGAGAGCCGACGACATCCTCCGCAGTGACCGGCCGGCCGTCATGAAAGCGCAAACCCTTGCGGATGTGAAGGACCCACGTGGAGCTGTCGGGGTTGGTCCAATGAGCGATCACGCCGGAGGTGGGCCGGACTCCCAGCGGATCGCCCGTGATCGTCTGGAGGACGTTGCCGAACACCAGCTGGGAGGCCTCGTCGAAGGCGAGCAGCGGATCCCTGGACGTCGGTCCCGCCGGAAGCACCACGTGCAGCGTCATGCACGAATTCTTGCTCCCCGAACACCCGGCCAGCGCGATCCCAGCAAGGACCAGGACCGTCACCTTGAGAGAACAGAACGCCGGACGCATCACTGCCAACATGGTAGCAGAGGTCCACCCGTCCGGAGATCGGTAGCGGCTGACTCGCTGCCTCGATGTGCGGCAACGGATCCCATCTCCCACGTTTCACAACGCCGCGAGGCGTTTCACTCCAGGTTCTGGACCTGCTCGCGAATCCGCTCGACGGCGCTCTTGGCATCCACGAGACGTTCGGTCAGCAAGGCCTCCCGCATCTTGGACCCCAGCGTGTTGAGCTCCCGGTTGATCTCCTGGCAAAGAAAGTCCAGTGCGCGGCCAACCACTCCGCCCTCGCGGAGCCGCCGCCGGAACTGCTCCAGGTGTCCCTTCAACCGGACGATCTCCTCGGCCACGTCGGCCCGGTCGGCCAGCATGGCCACCTCCTGGAGCATTCTCCCCTCGTCGACGCTTTCCGGTCCCAGAAGCTCCTCGAGGCGCGTACGCAGACGCTCCTGGAGCTTCTCCCGCACCACGCCGGCCTGCGGCTCCAGCCACGCGACAAACTCCTCCAGGGCCTGAAGCTCCTCCTCCAGGTGCGCCAGCGTGACTTCGCCCTCGCGAGCACGCATGGCCACCAGCTCGGAGACCGCCTCGTCGACCAGCTCCTTGAGACGGCTCAGCTCCTGTTCATCGAGCACGGCCTCACCCGTCTCCACCGCCACCAGACCCGGCACCGAGAGAACATCCCCCAGGGCCACCGGCTGGCACATGTCGGGAGGCAGATCCAGTTCCCGGAGCTGCTCCAGCAAGCCGCGGATGGCAGGACCATCGACCAGGACCTTCGCGCCGGCGGCCTCCGTCCGTTCAAGGTTGAGTTGGACGCCAACCCGGCCGCGCCGGACCCGGGAGGTGACGAGGTCGCGCACCGCGGCGACCGCCTCGGGGGACTCCTCGCGCCCCCCGATGCGCACCTGGATATCCAGGTGCCGGTTATTGACGCTGCGCACCATCACCCCGGCCGAGACCCTGTCCGACAAACGGCCCCAGGCCCGCCCGAAACCCGTCATGCTGTGGACCTTCATACAACCTCCCCCGCGCCGTCCAGTGCCTGCATCGCCACCAGCCGCGCGTACGCCCCGTCCCGGGATATCAGCTCCGAGTGGCTCCCCCGTTCGATCAGGCGGCCATCCTCGAGGACAAGAATCTCGTCGGCATTCCGGACCGTGGAAAGCCGGTGAGCGATGACCAGGCTCGTCCGGCCCTCCATCAACTTCTCCAGGGCCCGCTGCACGAGGTATTCGGACTCCGTGTCCAGCGAAGAGGTCGCCTCGTCGAGGAGGAGAATCGGAGCGTCCTTGAACAGGGCGCGGGCAATGGCGATCCGCTGCCGTTCCCCGCCGGACAGCCGTGCCCCGCCCTCTCCGACCTGGGTATCGTAACCCTCGGGAAGTGCCATGATGAACTCGTGAGCCTGCGCGGCGCGAGCCGCGGCCTCCACGGCCTCCTGCGGGGCCTCCCGGCGGCCGCAGGTGATGTTCTCCCGGATGCTCGTGCTGAAGAGCACCGTTTGCTGCGTCACCAGTCCGATCCTCGCTCTCAGGCTCGCCAGCGTGACCTCCCGGACGTCCCGGCCGCCCACACGCACGGCGCCCCGCTGGACATCCCAGAAGCGGGGCACCAGCTGAGCCACCGTGCTCTTGCCCGCACCCGATGGCCCCACCATGGCCACGGTGGAGCCGGCTGGCACCTCCATGCTGAGATCGGACAGCACCCATCGCTCATCGTCGTACGCAAAAAACACCCTGTCCAACTCGATACCACCGGCCGCTGCTTCCAATGGGACTGCCCCGGGCCGGTCCTCGACCTCCACGGGAGCATCGACGATGGCGAACACGCGCTCCGCTGCGACCTCGGCCTGTTGCAGGATGAGGTTGAAGTTGTTGAGCCTCCTGAGGGGCGTGTAGGCGCCGTACACGGCGAGAAGAAACGCGGAGAAGTCGCCCAGCGTCATTTGGCCCCTGGAGATCTCCGTCGAGGCGTACCCGATCAGCGCCATGGCCGCCACCGTACCGAGGATCTCCATGATCGGGGCGTTGGCCGCCTGAATAACCCTGGCCTTGAGGTTCGCCCAGTAGTGGCGGTGGGTCGCCCTCCTGAAACGCCTGGCGAGGAGCTCCTCCATCCCGAAGGCCTGCACGATCCGGATTCCCTTCAGGGTCTCGCTGAGAATGGCCGTAAGGTCGCCCATGCGCTCCTGGGACTGCCGTGAGCGTCTCCGGAACCGCCGGGCGAAATGCACCACGGGTGCCAGGAACAGGGGGCCCACCACCAAGGTGATCAGGGCCAGCCGGAAGTTGAGGGAAAAGACGTACGCCAGCAGGGCGACGACGGTGATCGATCCCTGGATGAGGTCGGCGAACCGCTCCGCCAGCGCCTCGTGGATCAACCGTACATCGTTGACCACACGGGCCACCAGAACCCCGCCGGACATGGAGTGGAAGAAACGCGGGTTCTGGCGAAGCAGGGCCTCGAAGACCTGGTTCCTCAAATCCCGGATGGTCGAGAGACCCAGCCGGGCAACGGAGTACCGGGAGATGAAGGTGAAGAGGTTCTTGACCACGATGGCCAGGAACGCCAGGAGCAGGACGGCGCTGCGCTCGTGGGGGAGAAACCGCTGCAGGCGGGCAGTCGCCCGGTGCGCCAGGCGGTCCAAGTCACCGACGATCCCGGTTTCCGACGGCTTCGAAGCCTGCGCCGGAGCGTGCCGGCTCACCGCCGCCGGTTGCGGCCGGAGCACCTGGTCGTACACGGGCCGGATCAGGTTGTAGGCAAAGACCGTCGCCCCGGCCACGAGCACCATGCTGGCGAGTGAGATCCCAAGCCACACCACATGCCGCCGGGCCACACCGAGAACGCGAAGGAAGTTCCGCACGGCTTCAGACTACCCCGCCCGGGCTTGAGGGTCCACCGTGCCGGTTCGTCCCGAAGGGAGATTCCACAGCTTGGGATCACCCACGAAAACGAGGGGCCCGAAGGCCCCTCGAACCTGCCATCCCGGTCGTCCAGGCGTTACTCCTTGCCCAGCAGACCGTCCTTGATGTCCTCGGTGGGAGGTTCGGGACCCAGGTACACGGAGAACACGGCCTTGCCGAATTCGTCGCCCTGGATTGCTCCCGCTTCCTTTCCGTTGACGACAACGTGGGTGCCCTCGCCGGGAATGAAGGTCAGGGTCACCACGTCGCCCGGGTGCATGTCGCCCATCATGGCCTTGAACTTCTCAATCTTGACCTTGGACGTGCCGGGGGCGTTCTTCTCGAAGCCCTCGTCCCACGCCGCGTCCATGCGCTTCTTGGTCGCCTTCTTGGTCAGGAAGTGCATGACCAGCTGCTTCGGACCCGGCATGTTGAGCGCTTCCTCGGCCGAGTGTGTCTTCTTCTCAAGGTAGAGACCACCAACGTACACCTTGATCCACAACTTCTTACGAAGCCCCATCCCGTTGAGTTGCAAGGTCTTCCCGGCAACCGTCACCTGATCGGGCATGGTGACTCCTGCCAGCTCTCCCGCCATCAGGACCGGAGCTGCAAGGACCATGGCCAGCGCAAGAACCATCAAACGACGCATGATGACCTCCCTTTCGTCATGACCTGGTTTTCTCACTCCTCTCGACACTCCGCGCCATTGTAACGCAGACGGTACGAGACGTCTGCTCCACCGCATT
>JAADFK010000140.1 GCA_013152925.1 Acidobacteriota bacterium
AGAGAGCCGACCCATGTCCATTCTCGACCACAGCATCACCTCCGCCGCCCATCGATCCGAGATGCCGGAACATGTTACCCGTGTGACGCTTCATAATGATACCACTCCCGGGCTCGCGCCGGATTCCCAGGGACCTCCGCGCGCCAGGTCGAGACGGCTGCGGTAGACTGGTCCGAGGGAGACACCAATGATCCATCGAGCTTCTCGTCCGGGTTGTCCGGCGCCGGCGGCGGCGTAACCAGGTTTGGGGCGCGATCGTGCCCACGTCCCCCGGACACCCTGCGGGCGAGATCACGCTGCTGCTGATCGAATGGCGTGAAGGGCGCTCCGAGGCGCCCGGTGAGTTGTTCCCCCTCGTGTATGAAGAGCTCCGGGCCCTGGCAAGAGGGCAGCTCCGCCGTCACCCGGCGGGCGAGACGCTCCGCCCGACGGCGCTTGTTCATGAGGCATACCTCAAGCTCGTGGACCAGACCCGGGTCCGGATCAACGACCGGGAGCACTTCTTTGCGCTGGCAGCCAAGGCCATGCGGCAGATCCTCGTTGACCACGCGCGAAGGAGCTCTGCCCTCAAGAGGGGGGGCGATGCGATCCGGACGGTGCTTTCGCAGGACGATGCTTCGGTGGAGCTTCCCGTCGTCGAGATGCTCGCGTTGGACGAGGCGCTGTCGCACCTGGAGTCCCTCGAGCCCCGTCTCGCCCAGGTCGTGGAGCTCCGTTTCTTCGGTGGTTTGTCGGTGGAGGAAACCGCCGCGGCGCTCGATCTTTCCTCGCGCACCGTCAAGCGCGACTGGCGCAAGGCCCGCGCGTTTCTCTACACGGAGATCTCCGGTCGCGCCGGTTGAGCTCCAGGGCGCCGCCGCGACCACACCGCCGGGCATCCAGAAGGTTTTCCTCCAGGGTGACGGCGTGCCGCAGCAGCTCGCCTCCGCGCTCACCGGGCAGGGCGTTCGGGTGTGGTTCGCAAGAAATGCATCCGCGGGGTCTGGAGGGGTCGAGGAGGGGGCCGAGGTGACGGTTCGGCGGGTGGTGGGTGAGGGATGACGGCGGAAGGAGCGGTCGTGCAGGGGCGAGAGGCGTTTGTCAGGGACCTGTGGCTGGAGCTTCGAGCTGCTCGGGAGACAGCTCCACCTTCGCTGCTTTCGTCTCCTTGGTTGTCCGGTCCGCTCCGGGCGCGGTGGTCACGCGGCCTTGACGAGCCGGCTGGTGTGATGCAGCCCTCCGAGAGATGCGGCCGATCATTCGGCCGGGTCGCGGGGCGGCGAGGGTGATGGCGAGGGTCTGGCGGTCGTCGGGTTGGAGGGATCCGAGCTTCTTGAGGACGAGGGACCGTTCGATGGTGACGAGGACAAGCCTGAGGACGGAAGGCCGGAAAAGGCCGGTCTGCTGCCACTGGGCGACGGGGACCTCGAGGGAAGACGCGGCTCTCGGCTGGCTGGTGACGGCCATGACAACGAGGTCGATACTCTCACGGTGGAGTGTGTTGGAGCTGACGACGACCGCCGGGCGTTTCTTGGGTGCGGTCTGATCCGTGAAGGGAATCGGGACAAGAACGACGTCGCCAAAGGATTTCCGAGGAGGCGTACTCTGGCACGCCGCACAAGGGGATTCGCAACCTGACGCCGAGATTGTAAAACGCGCCGTTTCTGGACGGGAACTTGCTAAGCTGGCCGAAGCTCATTGAGAGCCGTACGATGCAGAACCACGACCTAACCGCCGGAGCCTGGCGCAAGGTTTCCGTATTGCTGGACGAGCTCCTCGATCTCGCCCCTGGGGATCGGGCGGCGGTCCTCCGTGCGGCATGCTCGGACGATCCGGAGCTGATGGCCCGGGTCGAGGCACTCCTCGACGCGGATGCTCGTGCGGAAGGGATTCTCGAACGGCCGGCCGAGGATCTTCTCCGGCGGCTCACCGAGGACGCCGGCGAGACAGATCCGTGCGATGGGGACATCGAGGGTTGTGCGATCGGTCCCTACCGGGTCATCCGGGAGATCGGTCGCGGGGGCATGGGCGTCATCTACCTGGCGGAGCGCGCGGACGGCCAGTTCGAGCAGCGTGTGGCGCTCAAGCTCCTCAAGCGTGGGCTGGACACCGACGAGCTCATGGAACGTTTTCTTCGAGAGCGCCAGATTCTTGCGCGTCTCGAGCACCCTGCCATCGCCCGACTGCTGGACGGCGGCGTCAGCGAAGATGGACGGTCGTACTTCGCCATGGAGCACGTGGACGGCGCGCCGATCACCACGCGCTGCGATCGCCTCAGACTGACTCTGGATCAGCGGCTCGCGCTGTTCATCAGCGTCTGCGAGGCGGTGCAGCACGCCCACGTCAATCTGGTGGTCCACCGGGATCTCAAGCCGTCGAACATCCTGGTGGACGCCGACGGACGGCCGAAGCTCCTGGACTTCGGTATTGCCAAGGTCCTTTCGGAGGAGGGCGTGGCACGATCCACCGCTCTGACCCGCACGGGCTGGCACGTCATGACGCCGGAGTACGCGGCGCCGGAACAGATCCGTGGCGATCCCGTGACAACCGCCACCGACATCTACGCCCTCGGACTGATCCTGTACGAGCTCCTGTGCGGGCGTCGCGCCCAGCCTCTGGCCGGCACGTCTCCGGAGGAGGCCCAACGAGCGATCCTCGAGATAACGGCTCGCCGGCCATCGTCGGCTGCGACGCGAGCGGCTCACATTCCTGGAGACCCTTCACCCGGCGCCGAGGCGACGGCCGTTGCCTCCGCTCGCCGTCTCAGCCCCAGGCGCCTCAAGCGACGGCTGGCCGGCGATCTTGACACCATCGTGCTCAAGGCGCTGCGCAAGGAGCCGGAGCGGCGCTACGCCTCGGCAGAGGCGCTGGCACGCGACATCGGGCGCCATCTCGAGGGGCTTCCGGTCCGGGCGCGCCGGGAAACGCCCGCCTACCGCGTTGGCAAATTCATCTCGCGCCATCGCCTGGGTTTCGCCGCCTCCGTTGCGCTATTCCTCGCCCTGGTCGGCGGCCTGATCTCAACGGCGTGGGAAGCGCGCGCGACGGCGCGCGAAGCGCGCAAGGCTAAAGCGGTAACGAGCTTCCTCGTGAGCATTTTTGAAACGAACGATCCGGCGGAGGCGCGCGGACGCTCGGTGTCGGCGCGAGAGCTGCTCGATCGCGGGGCGCGGCGGATCGACTCTGAGCTCCACGGCCAGCCGGCGGTACAGGCCGAGCTCATGGGGGTGGTCGGCGAGCTGTACCGCAAGCTCGGCCTCCTCGACCAAGCCGGCCCGCTTCTCAACGGGTCGCTGCAAGACAAGCGGGCCATCTACGGCCGTGGCAGCGCCGAGGCCGCCGCCGCCGAGGAGCATTGGGGGGTCTACCTCTATGACCAGGGTAAGTACGATCGGTCCGGGAAGGTCCTCCGCCATGCCCTATCACTCCAGGAGCGGGCGCTCGGCCCCAGGGCGCCGGCAGTCGGCGAGACACTCTCGGGCCTGGCGGCGGTCCTCTCGGAACAGGGGCATTACATCCAGGCGGAGGCCCTTCACCGGCGCGCCCTGGGCATCAGCCGCGCGCATTTCGGGAACGACTCCGCCGAGGCAGCCACCGACCTGGGGAACCTGGCGGTGGCGCTGTGGAACCAGGGGAAGCTGGACCGGGCGGTGCCCTACGCACGGCGCGCGCTCGCCATCAGGGAGCAGCTCTTCGGGGAAAACCACCCGGACACGGCGCAGAGCCTGCACACCCTGGCAACCTTGCTCTCCGACCAGGGCAACTATGACGAAGCTCAACGGCTCTTCCTGCGCGCCATTCGCGTTCGCAAGAAGGTTCTCGGCCCCGACCACC
>JAADFK010000141.1 GCA_013152925.1 Acidobacteriota bacterium
AGGACGGGCGGCCGGAGGTAGCGGGGAGGCTGGCGGCCGGGCGGTGGCGTCGCGGCAGGAGGGTGGGGCGCCCCAGGCGCAACATGGCCGGCGGCGGCAGCAGCCCCCGCGCATCGATGAGGTGGAGCCCAGCCCCCACCCGCCCGGCTCTCCGGGACAGGTCCTCAGTGAAGCCCTGTGGCCCGGCCGCCCGCGGATCGCGGCCGCCATCGATGCCGCGCATGTGGATCTCGTGGACGGGGAGCTGCGGTTGACCTTGCCGGCGGAGGCCGCCGGGCTGGCCGATTTTCTCCGCGAGGACGAGGCTGCGTCCCGGGTGAGCGACGCCGCTACCCGGCACCTGGAGGGCTTCGAGGTGCTTCGGGTGTCCGTCGAGGGTGAGGATGCTGCGGGCGGTGGCCCCTCGAAGCTGCGGGCTCTGGCGGAGAGCGACGACGGTGTCGTCATGGTTCAGCGGGTTCTCGGCGGGACCATCCGGACCGTGGTACCCGACGAGGGGGGCGAGGGATGAAGGAGCTCCGGCCGCCGGCGGTCCGGGAGCTGCTGAGCCATCTGGAACGCTTGCCCGGCGTCGGGCCGCGCTCGGCCCAGCGCCTGGTGGAACACCTGCTGACGTGCCCCCCCGACGAGCCGGCGCGCCTGGGCGAGGCTCTGATCTCGCTGCGAGCCCGGGTCCGGCTGTGCTCCACGTGCTTCCTGCTGACAGAGGAGGATCCCTGCCCCGTGTGCTCGGATCCCGGCCGGGACCCTTCGATCATCCTCGTGGTCGAGTCGCCGACAACGGCTTGGTCCGTGGAGGCAACCGGGGAGTACAGCGGGCTCTACCATGCCCTGCTGGGTCACCTCTCGCCGCTGCACGGCGTCGGTCCGGAGGACCTGAAGATCGACGAGCTGCTTCGGCGGGTCCAAGGCGGCGGCGTTCGCGAGGTCATCCTGGCCACCAACCCCACGGTGGAGGGGGAGACTACCGCGCTCTACATCGCGCGCCGGCTCGAGCCCCTCGGCCTCGACATCAGCCGGCCGGCCTCGGGCATCCCGGTGGGCGGCGAGGTGGGAGCGGTGGACCAGGTGACCCTGGCCCAGGCGCTCCAGCTCCGCCGGCGTGTGTGAGACGGGCCGTTGCGTCAAGGGCCTGTTTTCCTTGCTCCTGGGATACAATTGTGTTAGAACGAGTTGGATTGAAGTGAGGAGGCTGCCGCTGTGGACTCCGGACTGGTAATGTACGAGGAAGAGTTCAACAAGATCAGCGCGGTGCTGAACCGGCTCCGGGTGGACGCCAGCGCCAAGATCGTGTTCCTGATCGACAAGAACGGTCAGCAGATCGCCGCTGCCGGTGAGATCGAGTACGTGGACACGACCTCCCTGGCCTCCCTGACCGCCGGGAACGTGGCGGCCACCGACGGCCTGGCCAAGCTGATTGGTGAGAAGGAGTTCTCCATCCTCTTCCACGAGGGGAAGAAGGACAACATTCACATCTCCATCGTCGGGCAACGGCTGATCCTGGTGGTTATCTTCGACGAGCGCTCCTCGCTCGGCCTGGTCCGGCTGAGGGTGCGCAAGGCCGCCTCCGAGCTGGAACGGATCCTTGGGGAGATGGAGCAGAAAGCCCTGGAGGTCGGTGCCGAAGAGGCGGCTTCACCCTTTGCCGAGATCACCGACGAAGACATCGACGCACTGTTTTCAGAATGAGCTTCATCAACTACGCCGCCCGCGAGATCAACGTCAAGATCGTCTACTACGGTCCTGGTCTCTGCGGGAAAACCACCAACCTCCAGTACATCTACGAACGGTCCAACCCGCAGCAGAAGGGCAAGCTGATCTCTCTGGCCACGGAGACCGACCGCACCCTGTTCTTCGACTTCCTCCCCCTGGACCTGGGGTCCGTGCGCGGCTTCAAGACCCGCTTTCACCTCTACACGGTTCCGGGTCAGGTCTTCTACGACGCCAGCCGGAAGCTGATCCTCAAGGGGGTCGACGGCATCATCTTCGTGGCCGACTCCCAGGAGGCTCGCGAGGACGCCAACATCGAATCCTTGCACAACCTGGAGCTCAACCTCAAGGAGAACGGCTTCGACCTCAAGGTGGTACCCTACGCCCTCCAGCTCAACAAGCGGGACCTGCCGACGGCCATGCCCGTTGATCACATGTACCGCCAGCTCAACTTCAAGGGTGAGCCGACCTTCGAGGCCATCGCCACCCAGGGGATGGGCGTGTTCGAAACGCTCAAGGCTGTCGCCAAGCAGGTCCTCTACGAGCTCCGCCGCAAGTAGGCATGGCAACCTCACCGCGCGTCGTGGCCCTGGGGGGGGGTACCGGGCTCTCCTCCCTGCTGATGGCCGTCAAGCACCTGGCCATCGAGCACCTGACCGCCGTGGTGACGGTGACCGACGACGGCGGCTCCACGGGCCGGCTCCGCCGGGAGTTCGACATCCCCGCCGTTGGCGACCTGCGGCACTGCCTCGTGGCCCTGGCCGAGGACCACGAGCTTCTCGCCCGCCTCTTCGAGCATCGCTTCGCCGGCAACGGTGAGCTCGGGGGACATTCCCTCGGCAACCTCTTCCTGACGGGCCTGCTCCAGATGACCGGCGACGTCAGCCGGGCGGTCCGGCTGTCGGCCGAGGTCCTCAAGGTTCGCGGCACCATCTTGCCGGCGACCACGGCCAACGTCCATCTGGTCGGCTGGGACCAGGACGGGGGCCGGCTCGAGGGTGAGTCCAGGGTCAGCGCTGCCGGCCCCCCGGCCCGCATCGAGCTCGAGCCGTCCTCGCCCCCGGCCGTTCCCGAAGCCGTCGCGGCCATCGGCGCCGCCGACCTCATCCTCCTGGGCCCCGGCTCCCTGTTCACCTCCATCATCCCCAACCTCCTGGTGCCGGGCATCGCCGAGGCCGTGGCATCCCGGCGCGGACGGCTGGTCTGGATCGCCAACCTGATGACCCAGCCCGGGGAGACCACGGGAATGGGGCTCGGTGATCACCTGGAGGCCATCACGGCCCACGCCCCGGGTGTGGTGCCCGACATCGTGCTGGCCAACGACCGCGCGCCCTCTGCCGGGGTCATCGCGCGCTACGCCGGCGAGGGGGCCGAGCCGCTGCTGGCCGGCGACCCGGATCGCTGGGAGGGGCCTGGGCGCCTGATGACCCGGCCTCTCCTGGTCGAGACGCCCGGCGGGCTCGTACGTCACGACCGGGCCGGGCTGGCGGCCGCCGTGCTGGGCCTGCTGGAGGCGGGGCCGTGAGCCTGGCGTGGACCGTGGTCGTGCTGGCCGCCGGCAAGGGGACGCGGATGAAGAGCTCCCTGCCCAAGGTGCTCCACGAGCTGGCCGGCCGGCCCCTGCTCGAGCACGTGCTCGACCTGGCCCGGGACCTTGCGCCGCCGGAGGGGATCATGGTGGTCGTTGGCCACGGGGCGGCGCAGGTCGCCACAGTGGCCGGGGCCCGCGGGGCCTCGACGGTCCTCCAGGAGCCCCAGCTGGGGACGGGAGACGCCGTGCGTGTGGCCCTGGCCGCCCTGCCCGATGGGAGCGAGGGGGTCGTCGTGCTCTCGGGGGATGTGCCCCTGCTCCGCGCCGCCTCCGTGGACGCCCTGCGGCGTGCGGTGGAAGAGGGCGCGGCCGCCGCGCTGCTGACGGCGGTTCTCGAGGAGCCCGGCGCCTATGGCCGGATCCTGCGGGCCCCGGACGGCGGCGTGGACGCCATCGTCGAAGCCCGGGACGCCACTCCCGGCCAGCTGGCGATCC
>JAADFK010000142.1 GCA_013152925.1 Acidobacteriota bacterium
ACGGTATCCACGTAGTTATTGAGCACGCTGACCGTGACCTGGGGGGTGAAATCGTAGTTTTGCTGCTTGCCAAGTTTCTTAATCAACACAGTAGACGTACCCTGTTCGGTTACCACGCCGGACTTGGGATCCACCCTCAAGTTGTCACCAGCCATGATGGGAATGGCATGGGGTTGCAAGTGGAGTGCACCGTTGACCGTTAGCTTGCCCGAAGCGCCCCAGGAGACCGTCCCGGGCAGAGTCTTTCCCACGACGCGAACCGAGACGACGCGGTAATTGCGTGCCGAGGCATCATTCCCCTTCTTGCCAATGTACACATGTCCACTGGCAATCGTGGTTTGGGCTGTCTCCTGGAACTGGTCCGCCCACACCCGGACGTTGCCCACATCCCGGTATGACTGGGACTGAGGAACCGGCAAAGGCGTGGGGGTCCATGTGGGGGTGGGCGGAGGTAAGGGTGTGGGTGTGGGACGAACGGTGGGCGTGGGGGTGGGAGTGGGCTTCTGCGCGTCCGCGCCCGCGGGGAGGAACCAGATGTCTAGGCCGTCCAGCGCGATGGTATCCGGGCAGTGCAAGCCGCCGCCCGAGGGGGTGCACGCGCTGGCGTAGGAGACGGTCTGGAAGGTGACATGGTCCTGGCTGGTCGCACTCCCCCAGTTGCTGGGGAGGACACGTCCCAGGTACCCGCCGTGATACTCATAGCCCGCATAGCGGAAGCCAATGGGGGAGACCACTTCCAGGCAAATGGTGTCACCGGGTTGCCATCGGCCATCCGCGCCGGTGACGGAATATGCACCGTCCGTGCTTCCCTGGACCGAGCCCAGAGTAGTCTGCTTGTCCTGGCACTCCCGCACTGAGTAGGCCATGTTGGCCAGGGGGACGGAGCGGCTGCCCACCGCGCCCACGTAGGCGTGGCCGCTGAAGCGCCAGTTTACCCCGCCGGGCACAGGCGTCGGCGTCGCGGCCAGCACCTCCACGCTGCCCAGGCGCTTGGCCAGCCCCTGGCGTCCTGTGGTGTCCATGGCCTGGGCCACAATGTGGTGCCGCCCGGCCATGGGGGATTTGAGTTGGAAAGCCCAGGTCACTTTCAGGTCGGTGCCGTTGAGGCAATGGGCGGACGTCACCCAGGACCCGTTGACCCCCAAACCGCGCAGGGCTGGGCCCGCGAGGGTGACGGCCGAGTTCTCCGCGGTGTTGGGCACCCCCCTGCTGTAGGGGATGCGCTGCCAGCCTCCTTTTTCGCCTACCAGGTAGGCAGTTGGCCCTTCTTTTGCCGTGTAGTTGCTCACATGGGCCTTGAAGTGGGCCTTGGTGGGGGAACCCAGGTCGCCGAACCACATTTCCACCCATTCGATGGAATTGCATCCCTCCGCGTCGCGGTAGACCACGTCCACAGTAACACCTACACCGTAGGGCATGGGCTGGTTGTGCAGGGTCACGGAAACGGCCTCGGGCGCGGTGCCGGTGGGCGTGGGAGTGGGAGTGGGCGTAGGTGTGCGGGTGGGCGTGGCCGTGGGGGTAGGCGTCACCGTGGGCGTGGGCGTGACCGTCGGCGTGGGGGTGGGCTGGGCGTAAGTGTAGGTCACCTCGTATGCCTTGGGGAAAGCCGCACCGGTCCGAGGGCGGGCAAGCGGCTGGCCCGGCGAAACCTGGAGGGTGTATGTGCCGGGCTGGGTGATCTCCACGCCGATACGGTTCTGGCCGGCCCGGTCGGCCTGGTCGTTGATGCGCCAAACCCGGTTGTCCGGGCCGTAGAGAGTGAGGGTGGATTCAATGGGCAAGTCGTTCACCAGGAAGAGGATAACCTGTCCTACTGCCAGAGGCGGTACGTCTACCTGGTAGAAATCCTGGTCCGAAGTGTGCCAGAAGCACGCGTCATCAATGACCTGAACCGCTCTCAAGTCGTTCGCAGTGGTCAGGGTGTCATTAGGTTCATGGACGTCCTCCCCGCGCGTGCAGGTGTACTTTGCAGCCGCGGGGGGCGTGGTGTTCAGGGTGTAGGCCAGGGTATACGTGAGACCCTGGAGGGGTACGTTCTTGGGCGGGGTCAAGATGACATCATACCCCCCCATGACGGTGATGTACAGGTCCAGGGTGCCGGAACCGCCGGTGCCCGCCCCCACCAGCGCGCCATCCGGGGTGTAGACCTGCACGCCCGTGCCCTGGGGCAGTTTGCTCAGGTCGATGTGCCAGAAGCGGTCCAGGTCGGCCCCGCTCATCGTCCGACGGTAGATATCCTTGTCCAGGGTATCGACGAAGCAGGCCGCGGTGGATAGAGCATTGGTGACGTCCGTCGCGTGATCCCGGTCGTTGTTAGGCTCGTT
This sequence comes from Acidobacteriota bacterium, assembly GCA_013152925.1. GTDB lineage: Bacteria > Acidobacteriota > Thermoanaerobaculia > Thermoanaerobaculales > Sulfomarinibacteraceae > JAADFK01. Next base: position 2,325 of record JAADFK010000142.1, read on the forward strand.
GGAGTCGGAGCAGGCGCCCGGGATAGGGGTTGGGGTCTGAGCGCTCACCCGGTGGGTGAAGGTGTAGGTCACTCCACCGGGGGGCAGGGAGGAAGGCGACGCCAGGTAGAGGAGGTAATTCCCCGCCTCGTTGATGAACGCGGCCAGAGTGCCACTCCCTGAAGAGGCCGTCGTCTCCGCGACGGTGCGGCCCGTGGCATCGAGAATGGCCACTTTGGCGCCCGCAGGCAGGGTGCTCGGGTCCACGTACCAGTACTTGCCCACGTCGCTCGCGCTCATTTTCCGGACGAAGATGTCCTGATCCAGCCGGAAAGGAAAACATCCCGTGACGTTGCTCCTACTCGTTATGTCTGTAGCATTCGCGGGGACGTCGTTGGGCTCGTTGGGGTCGGTACACGGCCGGGGGGTGGGAGTGATGGTGGAAGTTCGGACGGGCGTGGGGGTCCAGGTGGGGGTGAAGGGAAGGGTGGGCGTGCGTGTGGGCGTGGGAGTGACGGTAGGCGTTCCCGTGGGGGTTGGAGTCGCTGTAGAGGGCATGGGAGGAGTTGGCGTGTGCGTAGGTGTATGGGTTGGTGTAAATGTTGGCGTGGGGGTGCGGGTGGCGGTGTAAGTGGGGGTACGCGTGGGTGTTGGGGTGGGAGTCTCGGTGGACGTGGGGGTCGGCGTGGGGGTGTCCTCGTAGATGGTCGCTCCCCACCAGATGTGGTAAGGAATCTCCCACTTCCCGCTCTGGTAGGACACGTGCAGGACGTAATCGCCCGCGGGCAGGTCGTATACGTCGAGCATTAACCCGTTCCCTGCAGAGACACCGGTGGCAATGGTGGCACCGGTGGCGTCCAACAGTTCCGCACCCAGGCTGACAGTGGCGACGTCGAAGTCCACGTTGATGAGGATGTCCCCATACTGGGTGAGGGTGGCCCGGTAGTAGTCGTGGTAGTCCCAGCCAGTGATGGTATCTCCTATGGTGGCATCGAAGTCCAGCGCGTTGGGGCCAACTGCACCCATGTAGCGGGCGGTGGCAAAGGTGTCGTTGGGCTCATAGGGGTCGGCCTGGGGTGCGGCGGGACGCGAGGGAGCCCTCGCGGGGAAGGGGGCAGCGGGGGCCGGCGCCAGGCCCTCTCGCCACTCCTGGACCCGGATGTCCAGGTTGTAGTCGGTGCCGAAGCCATCGAGATGGCTGAGATGAACGAAGTAGTAGCCCGGCTCCAGGGTCACACCTTGCAGGGTCAGCCCATCCAACCGGGGAGTGGCGACCCCGCGTGGGTAGCCCGAGTAGTCCAGGAGTTCCAGGCGCAGGTCCGCGTTGGTGTGGAAGAAGTAGGCATCCACGCGGATGGTGGCCGGGTCAGTGAGACGGAAGGCAAGGTAGTCATCCCGGTCAATTCC
>JAADFK010000143.1 GCA_013152925.1 Acidobacteriota bacterium
GTCGGGATGACGGCGAGCGGCGAACGGCTTCCCTTACGCCCCGCCGTTGCGCTTGAGTGGCCGCCCGCCGAGCTCCAGGGTGCGGCGGTAGGCCGCCCAGACGGCGTCGCTGAGCACCGTCCGTAGCCGGCCCTTTTCCAACTCGTAGAGGGCTTCCGCCGTGGTGCCGCCCGGTGAGGTCACCTGATTCCTCAGGCGTGCCACGTGCTCCGGAGCCTCCACGGCGAACTCCACGGCGCCGAGGGTGGTCTGGTGGACCAGGCGCGCGGCCAGACGGCGGGAGAATCCCAGGTGGACGCCGGCATCAATCAGCGCCTCCATGAAGAGGAAAACGTAAGCGGGGCCCGTGCCGGAGAGCGCCGTGGCCATGTCGATCTCCTCCTCGTGCTCCACGTACTCCTCCTCCCCCAGCGCCGCCAGCATGGTCTGCGCCTTCCTGCGGTCCTTCGCACTCACGGCGGCCGTGGCCGTCCAGACCGACATACCGTGACCGATCTGTGCGGGCGTATTGGGCATGACGCGGACGACGCGCTCCGTCCCGAGCTCCCGGCGGAGCCGCTCCATGGTCGCCCCGGCCACGATGCTGACCACCAGGGCGTCCTGGGGAACCTTCCCGGCGAGGTCGGCCAGCACGGAATCGAGAACCTGCGGCTTGACGGTCAGCGCCACCACCGTGGCGCCCTCCACCGCCGCGGCGTTCTCAGCCGTCGTCCGGATACCGTAGCGACGGTCCAGCTCCTCCCGCCGGTCCTCCCGGGGATGGCTCGCCATCAGGGAACCCACCGGAACGAGCCGCTCCTTGAGAAGCCCCTTGACCATGGCCTCCCCCATCATGCCGCACCCGACGAACGCCAGCTTTTCATCCCGTAACGCCATGAGTCCCCCTTCGCCCAGGAACACTACCAGATCCCCTCTGCGGTCTCTGCGGGCTCGCGCAAGGAGCTCCCGCCCCCTGGCTGCCTCCCCGCTGGGTTTCTCTCACCGGGTCGCGACCGGCCGGCACGCCAGGCATGCCGCTTCGCGCCATGCCTGGCGCACCAAAAAAAACGGCCCCCTCGAAAGGGGGCCGTTTCGTGTGTTCCTGGCGTCTTACCAGCGGTTGCGACCGCCGCCGTAACCGCCTCCACCGCCGTTCTCACGACGGGGCTTGGCCTCGTTGACCTTGATGGCCCGGCCGTCGAGGTTCGAACCATCGAGCGTGGCGATGGCCTTTTCCCCAGCGGCGGCATCTTCGAAGGTGACGAACCCGAAGCCGCGCGAACGACCGGTGTCACGATCGGTGATCACCGTGGCCTCGGTGATCTCCCCGAACTGCGAGAAGGTCTCCCGCAGGTCGGCGTCGGTGGTGTTCCAGCTCAGGTTGCCAACGTACAATTTGCTACTCATGATCTCTCTCTACTCCCTGTCGGCTCCAGCCCCGTTGCTCGTGGCGAGCCTCCGTCTAACGTTTGTGACGAACTCCCGTGTGTTCGTCGATCACTCGGCCCGGCCACACTGACTCGAACCTGGGATGCACGCAGTATACACGCTTTCAGTCAATATGCAAGAATGAATTCTGAACGGCGAGCCAAGGTCCCGTTACCCGTGCCCTGGAGGTGCCCATGACCGAGCTTTCGCAACTGGATCTCTACCACATGGACGAGCTGCTCAACGAGGACGAGCGGATGGTCCGCGATACCGTCCGGCGGTGGGTCGAAGACCGGATCCTCCCGCATATCGAGGAGTGGGCCTGGGAGTGCACCTTCCCCCTGGAGCTCGTGCCGGAGATGGGGAAGCTCGGCATTCTCGGCGCCAACTACTCCGATTTCGGTCTCCCCGGGCTGAACGCCGTAGCCTACGGGCTGATCAACCAGGAGCTGGAGCGTGGCGACTCGGGCCTCCGTTCCTTCGCCTCGGTACAGTCGGCTCTGGTCATGTACCCGATCCTCCAGTGGGGCTCCCAGGAACAGAAGGAGCGTTGGATACCGCTCCTGGGCTCGGGTCACGCCATCGGCTGCTTCGGCCTGACCGAGCCGGACTTCGGCTCCAATCCCGGTGGAATGAGGACTCGCGCCGTGCGCGACGGCGGCCACTGGATCCTCAACGGCGAGAAGGCCTGGATCACCAACGGCTCCATTGCGGACGTGGCGGTCGTGTGGGCGCGGACCGGAGAGGGAGTGCGTGGCTTCCTCGTGGAACGGGAGGCTCCCGGCTTCTCCACCGTGGACCATCACGGCAAGTACTCCCTCCGCGCCTCCGTCACCTCCCAGCTGGTGTTCCAGGACTGCCAGATACCCGCCAATGCGGTTCTTCCCGGTACCACCGGTCTCAAGAATCCCCTCTTCTGCCTGACCCAGGCACGCTACGGCATCGCCTGGGGCGCCCTGGGCTCGGCCATGGCGACCTTCGCGGCCGCGCTCGACTACGCCAAGTCCAGGATCCAGTTCGGCGGCAAACCCATCGCCTCCCACCAGCTCGTTCAGGAGAAGCTGGTCTGGATGTACAACGAGATCGTCAAGGGCCAGCTGCTGGCTCTCCAGCTTGGACGCCTCAAGGACGCCGGCAAGGCCTCACACCAGGCCGTCTCCCTGGCCAAGCGCAACAACGTCTGGGTCGCCAGGGAATGCGCGAAGCTCGCCCGCGAGATCCACGGCGCCAACGGTATCGTCAACGAGTACCCGGTCATGCGCCACCTGATGAACCTGGAGACTGTCTACACTTACGAGGGCACCCACGACATCCACACCCTGATCCTCGGCCAGTATCTGACCGGAATCCCCGCCTACGAGCCGCCCGCGTAGCTGGATGTTCGCGGCGCCTGCTCCGGGGTATCCTCGGGCCATGAAGATGGAGCCTCCACCCGGCCGGCCCAGGGGGCGCGGCGCCGGAAGCAACCCGGCCAACCGCTTCACGCGGCTCGAGGTGGAGCCCGATCAGCAGCGGGAGCGGGTGGAGACGGTGTTTCTGTGCGACACCTCGCGGACGGTCATCAGCACCAACACGAGCCCGGACATCCCCTACGAGGCCTCCCTCAACCCCTATCGCGGCTGCGAGCACGGCTGTGCCTACTGTTACGCGCGGCCCTTTCACGAGTACCTTGGCTTCTCAGCGGGGCTGGACTTCGAGACGCGGATTCTCGTCAAGGAGGAAGCCCCCGAGCTGCTCCGGCGGGAGATCTCGGCTCCCGGGTACCGGCCGCGGCCCCTGGACCTTTCCGGGGTCACCGACCCCTACCAGCCCGTGGAGCGCCGCCTCGGATTGACCCGGAGGTGCCTCGAGGTCCTCGCCGAGGCCCGCCACCCCGTGCTGATCGTCACCAAGAACGCCATGGTGACGCGGGACACCGGCCTCCTCGCCCAACTCGCACGGTACGGCGCCGTCCGGGTCACCCTCTCGTTGACCACGCTTGACGCGGAGCTGGCGCGACGCCTGGAGCCTCGCACCTCCTCACCACGGCAACGTCTCGAAGCCGTACTTGCCTTCCGGGAGGCTGGCATCCCGTGCAGCGTTCTGATCGCTCCCGTCATCCCCGGCCTGACCGATCACGAGATTCCAGCCCTGGTGGAGGCCGCCGCGGGAGCCGGCGCGGTCTCGGTGCACTGGCTGCCGCTCCGCCTTCCGGGCGCCGTCGAACAGATCTTCACCGCTTGGCTCGCCGACAACGTGCCCCTGCGGAAGGAACGGGTTCTGGCACGCCTGCGCGCCATCCGGCACGGCCGGCTCAACGATCCCCGCTTTGGCCACCGTTTCGCCGCCGACGGTCCCCACGGCGAGGTCATGGCCTCCATGTTCACCACGGCCTGCCGCCGCCACGGCATCGGCCGCGAGGCGCCTCCACTCTCCTCCGCTGCTTTTCGCCCTCCGGGCGGCCGCCAGCTCGACCTCTTCCAACGCTGACCCCCCAAGAACGTCGCAGCAAAGGGGAAGAAATATGCCACGGATTCACACGAGTTGGAGAGAAAACAGGAAACCTGAAGGCGCAAAGACGTCGAGGAAGAGATCCGAAAAGAAAACAAGAAAGCCACGGAGTGACACGGACTTTCGCGGATTGAAATGAGCGGATGGAGGAGGCTTGCGGCAACGGCGCAGGCGAAGCGAACGAGCTCCCACCCACCTCCCGTCATTCCGACCGGGCGAAGCGAGTGGAGGAATCTCCCGGAACAGCCCAACCCCCACGCACATCCACCGGGCCGACACCAGACCTCCTGACATCAGCCCACCGGATGTGGCCTGCACCGTTGCCGCTACAAACGCATGGCCCGGGGCTGAGGTGGCTGGTCAGGCCTTCCTCGAAAAAGGTTCTCACCCACGTTTTCCCCGGCGCACCACCTCTACGTTCCTTCTTCTTCTCCCTCTTCCCTCTTCAATCCGTGTGAATCCGTGGCCTTCTGCTTCTCTTCAGTCCGCGGCCTTCTTCCTCCGGACAATCTCGGCCAGGCGTTCGCGGATCTTCGCCTCCCAGCCTTCCTCCGTTGGGCGGTAGAAGCGCACCTTGGCCAGCTCGGGGGGCAGGCACTCCATGTCGGCCACGTGCCCCGGCTCGTCGTGGGCGTAGCGGTAGCCCGCACCGTACCCCTGCTCCTTCATCAGACGGCTCGGTGCGTTGCGCAGATGAAGCGGCACCGCCAGGTACGGACGGTCCGCCACCTCGCGGCGTGCACGCTTCCATGCCACATACAACGCGTTGGACTTCGGAGCAAGGCAGAGGTACACGGCCGCCTGCCCCAGTGCCAGCTCGCACTCGGGAAGCCCGATGTGCTCCACCGCGTGCGCGGCAGCGGAGGCCTGTTCCAGCGCCCGCGGGTCCGCCATCCCGATGTCCTCAGACGCGATCCGCAGCAGCCGCCGGGCGATAAAGCGAGGGTCGCCGCCTCCCGCCAGCATCCGGGCCAACCAGTAGATGGCGGCATCCACGTCGGAGTTCCGGATCGACTTGTGGAGGGCGGAGATCAGATTGTAGTGCGACTCGCCGCCCTTGTCGTAGACGGCAACATCGCGCCGGGCCACCTGCTGGATCAGCTCGCTTCCCAGCGTGGCACCGCGGGATTGTGCCTCTCGCGCCGCGAGCTCCAGGTGATTGAGGGCCTGCCGGGCGTCCCCGCCGGCCAGGCGGGCCACCAGCTCGAGCGCCCCACTCTCGATCTCCAGCTCCAGCGCGCCCAGGCCCCGCTCGCTGTCCCCAACGGCCCGCCGAAGAAGAGCGAGGATATCCTCCTCACCCAGGGGTTCGAGGACGTACACCTCGAGACGCGAGAGCAGCGCCCGGTTGAGCTCGAAGGAGGGGTTTTCCGTGGTGGCGCCCACCAGTACGATGTCCCCGGATTCAACGTAGGGCAGGAAGGCGTCCTGCTGGGCCTTGTTGAAGCGGTGGATCTCGTCGACAAAGAGCACCGTCCGCCGGCCGGTGGTCTCCCGAAGCGTCCGGGCGTCAGCCATCACCGCTCGCGCCTCCTTGACGCCCGACAGAACGGCCGAGAAGCCGATCATGTTGGCCTCGGCCGCAGCGGCCAGCAGGCGCGCGATGGTCGTCTTACCGGAGCCCGGTGGGCCCCAGAGCACCATGGAGGGCAGATCGCCCCGCTCGGCCATGCCGCGAAGGACGCCCCCCTCCCCCACCAGGCCCTCCTGGCCCACCACCTCGTCGAGGCTGCGAGGCCGCATCCGGTCGGCCAGCGGCGTCGTCGGATCGCCCGTCACACGGCCCCCCGTGTCAGCCCGGCCAGGCGCTCCAGAAGGAGCATTCGGCGAAGGGCCTCTTCCAGCGTCGTTCCCAACGTGACGGCACCGTGTCGTTCGAGCACACAGGCCGGAGCGTCGAGCAGAGCCGTGGCCACTTCCTGGGCCAGCCGCAGCGAGCCGGGATCCACCGAGGGGACCCAGCTCACCGCGCCGAGGAGCTGGGTCCCCTCCTCCAGCACGGCACAATCGGGAAGGAGCCCGGCTCCGGCCAGGGCGAGGGTGTGCGGCGGATGGGCGTGGACCACCGCGCAGGCGCCTGGAAGCTCGGCATAGATCGCCAGGTGCATCCGCGTCTCCGTGGAGGCGTCATCGGGGAGAGCGAGCCGTGGCCAGCTCCCCCTCGCTTCCTCGTCCCAAGGAATCTGGATCACCTCTGCGGGGGTCAACCGGGCCTTGTCGACCCCCCTCGGGGTGATCAGCACGATGGCCTCCCGGTCTTCGCGAGCCAGAACCGACAGGTTCCCCTCACCGGGCAGGATCAGGCCGGTCGAGCCGAGGCGGGCGCCGGCGGCGACCAGCTCAAGCGCGTGGCGCCGAAGGGGGGAGCTTGCCCTTGGCATCCCCCACCTCCCTTCCGGTTGTGCCACCGGCTTCGAGGCAGCTGCGCTCGCAATACAGAGCGCCGTCGGGACCGCGAACGGCACGGTCCTCCGGAACGAGCGTGCCGCAGTGCGCACAGGCCACGAGACGCCGTTCCGAGGCTCCGTGCGAATCGGCCCCGGTTCCAGCACGCTGGCGTCGGCCGACTCGCCGCCTGGCATCTTCCGTGCCGTGCAGACGCCGGCTGACGATCCCGAGGATCCTCCACACGATGTAGAGCACGGCGATGACGATCAGCAGACGGCGCACCTCGCCCCCCTCAGCGTGTCTCGATCTGTTTGCGGAGCGGCGTCAGATCGGGGATATCCGGGTGGGAGGAACGCATCTTCTCCAGCTGCTGCAACGCCTCCAGCGCCTTGTCATGCCGGTGGAGATCGAAGTTGAGGACGATCACCTTGTTGTAGAGCGCCTGCCAGTGGCCCGGCACCTGCTTGAGAACCTTGTTCAGAAGATCCAGGGCCTCCTGTCCCTTCCCAAGGTTTCGCAACACAACCGCGTAGTCGGTCATGACGTTCGGGTCTCCAGGCTTGAGCTCCAACGACCTGAGGTACCAGGTCTGGGCATCCTGCCACTTCGAATGATCGAAGTAGAGGTTTGCCAGCGCGGTGATCACCTGCACGTTCTTCGGATCGTCCGCCAGCATGGTCGTCAACGACTGGACCTGCCGTTGGAATTCGGCGTCCTGGGCCGGGGCCTGGGCCGCCACGGGCGGGTGACCGGGTGGAACCGCCTCACCGCCGCCCTGCCGGACCGCCCGCAGCGCCTTGGCCGGCGGCACCGGCTGCCGTTCGGCGAGAACGTAACCCAGGGCCAGGCCGATCATCAGGCCGATCAAGAACGGAAAGGGCTTGAACAACCACTTCATACGTGCTCTCCTTCATCGCCTGGAGCGTGTTGGTAGTCGGCTTCGATCGCCGGGTAGCGACCGGCGGTCCCAGCCGTGGGCGGGACACCGGTCAGGGCTCAGGATACCCTGACTCGGAGCCCGTGTCTTCAGCTTCCTTGATCTTTTCCGCCACCCACGTGCCGGCGCTGGGCTGGCCTGCCGTCAGGTGCGTGCCGTCCCAGGTGCCCTGGAGGCGGGGCGGATCGTCGTTGGTCAGCTTCCCGTAGTACACCGCCGCAAACCCCAGCTTGGAGTCCACCCGTTCCAGACGGACCTTCCCCGCCACCAGGGTGCCCCGGAGGGAACCGAACCAGCCTCCCTGGAGGTGGTAGATCCCGTCCACCAGGGTCCCGTTCAGGTGCAGCTCCATCTCCCCCTCCAGGCCGCCGGGATCCACGATGACCTTCCAGCGGCCCGAAATCGGATCCTCGTGCTCGCCTCCCCGCGCTTCCAGGTTCTTGAGCTCCTGCACCAGCCCGCTGATGCGCTCACGGGTCATGGCCAGGTTCGACCGGACGCGCTGGCAGGCGAAGAGCCGCATCATCAGCTCACCCTCGGCGTCGCGCAGGTCGGCGTCGCGCGACGCCAGGCTCTCCGCGTCCTCCCCCTCCTGCTGGGCGCGGACGAGGTCCTGCGCCAGACGGTCCACACGCTCCCAGGAATCCTCCAGCTGACTCTGGGACTGCTGCAACTCCTGAACCAGCCCTCTGAGCGTCCCTCGTTGTACCTGGAGCTCGGCGCGCAACATCTGGGTGACGGTGGCACAACGGGCCGGCACGCCGACCGAGAGAACCGCCAGCGCGACGGCAAGCGCCATGAGCTCGAGCCGGACCATGCCCTCTCCAGCGAAGGCCTGCCTCACTCGTCGTCCTCCTCGAGGGCGGATCCCACCCGGTCCTGGACAATGCCGCCGATCTCCTGCTCCACCTCTTCCACCGTGCGGCCCTCGACCTCCGCCACCTCGTACACCAGAAGCTGCTGGGCATGGTCGAACATTTTCCGTTCGCGGAAGGAGAGGGTCTTGCGCGAGGCCACATCAGCCAGACAGAGCAACACATCGACGATCTCGTTGAGGTCGCCGGTCTTGATCCGGTCGAGATTGGCCCGGTACCGGTCCTTCCAATCGTGCTCGTCGTCACCGCCCGCGCCCCGGAGGCGCTCCATGGCGGCCTCGACCTCTGCATGATCGGCCAGGCGCCTCAGGCCGACTCGTTCCGAGTTCCCCACGGGAACCATGACCTTGGAATTGGTGCTGAGCAACCTCAGGTGGTAGCAACGGAAAGTCTGGCCGGCGAGCTCCTCGTCGCCCACGCGCTCCACAACACTGACCCCCTGGCTGGGATAGACCAACTTGTCGCCGACCTGAAACTCCACCGGGCCTCCCTTGGTAGACCCCTCATTCTACCACTTCCCTGTCAAGGCAAGCCCGCAACACCTCCGCCAGGAAACGCCCACGCGCTTGTACGCAAAGCTGCTCCCCCTGCGTCATCCCGCCCTGCTCCGCCTTCCCCGTCATCCCGGCCTGCTCCCCCTCCCCCGTCATCCCGGCCTGCTCCGCCTTCCCTGTCATCCCGACCGAGGGAGCGAAGCGACCGAGTGGAGGGATCTTCCCCGGAATGCAGCCCGTTCTGCAGAACGTACCCAGTGGCTCCATGAGATTCCTCCACTCCGCGGCCCTCCGTGCCGCTCCGGTCGGAATGACAGGGGTGGCGGCAATACCGCTCCGGCCGGAATGACAGGGGATGGGGGCAATACCGCTCCGGTAGGAATGCCAGGGGATGGGGGCGATACCGCTCCAGTCGGGATGACATCCCTTTCTGTCATCCCGGCCTGCTCCCCCTCCCCCGTCATCCCGGCCTGCTCCCCCTCCCCCGTCATCCCGGCCTGCTCCGCCTTCCCCGTCATCCCGGCCTGCTCCGCCTCCCCCGTCATCCCGGCCTGCTCCGCCTTCCCCGTCATCCCGGCCTGCTCCGCCTTCCCTGTCATCCCGGCCTGCTCCGCCTTCCCTGTCATCCCGACCTGCTCCGCCTTCCCTGTCATCCCGACCGAGGGAGCGAAGCGACCGAGTGGAGGGATCTCCCGGCGGGTGTCTCGCTGCGCTCGTTGGATCGGGGTGACCTTCGGCGGCTGTACGGCCGAGGGTCACTCCGGGAAGATCTTGCCGGGGTTGAGGATGCCACGGGGGTCCAGGGCGGCCTTGATCGTGCGATGAAGCTCGATTTCCCGTTGGGACATGCGGATCGAAAGGTAGCGGCGTTGCGAGTAGCCGATGCCGTGCTCGCCGCTGATGGTCCCACCAAGGGAAACGGTCAGGCGGAAGATCTCCTCGACGGCCCTGGGAAGCCCAACCTCCCAGCTTCGTTCGTCGGCGTCCATGCGCAGCACGTTGACGTGGATGTTGCCGTCGCCTGCATGCCCGTAGCAGATTGTCGTGATGCCATGCTTGCGGGCGATTTCCTTGACACCTCGAACCAGGTCGGCGATGCGGGCCCGGGGCACGACGCAATCCTCCTCCTTGTAGGTGGACAGGGCCTTGACCGCTTCCCCGGCCGCCCGCCGCAGCGCCCACAGCTCCTCGGTTTGCCGCGGGTTCTGGGCGACGACGATCTCGGTGGCCCCGGCGCGATCGAGCGCCTCCCCCGCCGACAGCATCTCGGCCTCCACCACCTCCTCACCATCGCCGTCCACTTCCAGGAGAACGTACGATCCCGCGCCGGGCACGGGTACCGGGCGGCCCAGGTGACGCGCCGCGGCTTCCAGCGCCGCACTCTCCAGGAACTCGCACACGGACGGTGTCACCCGCCGGAACACCGACAGCACGCCGTCCAGCCCCTCCTGCAGACCGGGGAAAGCCGCCAACAGCAAGGCTCGCGCGGACGGGTACGGGATCAGCCGCAGCGTCGCCTCGGTGATGATCCCCAGGGTACCCTCGGAGCCGACGAAGAGGTGCGTCATGTCGTACCCCGTCACGTCCTTGCGGCACGCGCTTCCCGTATGAACGATCGAGCCGTCGGCCAGGACGACCTCCAGCCCGAGCACCCAGTCCGAGGTGACGCCGTACTTGACCGCCCGCGGCCCGCCGGCGTTCTCCGCCAGGTTGCCGCCCATGGTGCAGGAGCCCCTCGACGCCGGGTCCGGCGGGTAGAACAGCCCTGCGGCCTCCACGGCCTCCTGGAGGTTCTGGGTGATGACGCCGGGCTCCACGCGCACGATCATGTTGTCCCGGTCGATCTCGAGGATCCGGTCCAGCAGGTCGAGGCCCAACACGATGCCCCCGCGGACCGGCAGTGCACCGCCGGAGAGGCCGGTACCACCACCCCTGGCCGTTACGGGCACACCGTGTTCCCAGGCCAGGCGGACGATCCTCGCCACCGCCTCCCGCTCTGCCGGCTGTACGGCCGCGTCAGCGGCGAAGAACAGGTCCTCGGTCTCGTCCCGGCCAAAGAGCTCCAGCTCGTCGCCGCCAAGGTACAGCTTGGCTCCGGGACCGGCGGCCAGCCGCAAGGCCTCGACAAACACCGTATTCAACTTCACCCCCGGATTCTACCCCGCCCACCCCGGCACACAGCCCCACCCAACCCCCAGCATCCCCACCGGGTCACAATCCACCCCCCTGTCATCCCGACCGAGCGGCAATCCAACCCTCTTGTCATCCCGACCAAGCGAAGCGAGTGGAGGGACCTCGCCCGCCATCGTCCGGCGCCCCCGTCTCCACGCGGAGCACGCCCGCCGGCTGATCCCTCCGCTCGCTCGCTGCGCTCCCTCGGTCGGGATGACAGAAAGGGATGTCATCCCGACCGAGCGAAGCGAGTGGAGGGACCTCGGAGGGTGACCCGGGAGGAATGACAAGGCCGGTGACCTGGGCGGGACGAAGGTTGAGGCGGATTCCCGTTCTGCGCCAGCCGGCCCCCGTGGTGGTGCCTTCCGTTGTACTATGTGGCGGCCGCCATCGCGGCCGAAGGAGCTTCACATGACAGTTCAACACGACGTGAAAGATCTCGATCTCGCCCCGGAGGGGGTTACGCGGATTCGGTGGGCCGACCGCCAGATGCCGGTCCTTGCGGCCATCCGGAACCGCTTCGAAGACGAGCGCCCCCTCGAAGGCGAACGGATCGCTGCCTGCCTCCACGTGACCACCGAGACGGCCAACCTCATGCGTACGCTGGCCGCCGGCGGCGCCGAGGTGCGGCTGTGCGCCTCGAATCCGCTGTCGACCCAGGACGACGTGGCCGCAGCCCTGGTCACCGAGTACGGCATCCCGGTTTTCGCCCTCAACGGCGAAGATACCGATACCTATTACGCCCACCTGCGCTCTTGCCTGGAGATGCAGCCGACCCTGACCATGGACGACGGCGCCGATCTGGTGTCCTCTCTGCTGTTCATCGGCCTGGAACGCCTGGACCAGGTTAACCCCGAGGTGCGAAGCTTCGCGGACGCCCTGGGAGCCGACGGCCGCCGGGCCCTTCTGGATGCCGTCAAGGGCTCCACCGAGGAGACCACCACCGGTGTCATCCGGTTGCGGGCCATGGAACGGGACGGCGTGTTGAGCTTTCCCGTCATCGCGGTCAACGATGCCGACACCAAGCACCTCTTCGACAACCGCTACGGAACCGGCCAGTCGACCATCGATGGTATCCTCCGGGCAACGAACCTGCTGATCGCGGGGCGGACGGTCGTGGTGGCCGGGTATGGCTGGTGCGGCCGTGGCGTCGCCATGCGGGCGCACGGCCTCGGCGCGCACGTCATCGTCACCGAGGTCAACCCCATCCGTGCGATCGAGGCGGTCATGGATGGATTCCGCGTCATGCCCATGGCCGAGGCCGCACCGTTGGGTGATCTCTTCGTGACCGTGACCGGCGACAAGCATGTCATCACCGTGGCCCACATGGAAGCCATGAAGGACGGCGCCATCATCTGCAACTCCGGCCATTTCGATATAGAGATCGACGTGGCAGGGCTCCAGATGGCATGCGAGGACCGCTCCACGGTCCGGCCCTTCGTGGAGGCCTACACCCTGCCCGGTGGCAAGGTCGTGCATCTCCTGGCCGAGGGGCGGCTGGTCAACCTCGCCGCGGCCGAGGGTCATCCCGCCGCCGTGATGGACATGTCCTTCGCCAACCAGGCACTGACCGCCGAGTATCTGCGGGGGCACGCCGGCGATCTCGAAGCCCGGGTCCACGGCGTGCCGGCCGAGATCGACAGCTCCATCGCCTTCCTCAAGCTCGAGACCATGGGCATGGCCATCGATACGCTGACCGACGAACAGCGCGCCTACCTGGAGTCCTGGGAGGAAGGCACGTGAGACGAGACTGCTCCGCGTGAGGAGTGGGCCGGGGCGCCTCTCGTTCCGAGATTGATCGTTATGCGCCGAGCCGGCACCAAAGGGAGTGCACGCCGCGGGACATCGCAGGATCCCGTGCGGTGAAATGATCCCACGCACCCGGTTGCTTGGTCGGCCGGCGAGCGCGGGGAACTTTTCTTGGCGTGTTGCGTACCATCAGACGACCGCCTGTGCGGTCGGGAGGAGGCGAGATGGCGAGGATCGGGTACAGGCGACGTGGGATTGCCTTGAAGCTCCCGGTCTCTCCGTCACCATCGCCCGGCATGACGCCACCCCGTCCCGGCGCGTGTCTGTCACAACTGGTTTGAGGAGGGAAGAACGTGAAACTCCAACGGATTCTCCAAGCTACCTTCCTGCTCGTTTTCCTCGCATCGGTGGGTGCTCCGGCCGCGGCCCAGGAGCCGCCGGCGCCTCCACCGGCATCCCATGGCCTCCAGACACCGGTCTTCCCGCTGGAGCTCCCACCTCCTGCGGAAGAACCCCCCAAGGAGGTCAAGCTCTCCCTCAGAGATGCTTACACCATGGCCCTGGAGAGGAACCTCAACCTCCAGATCGGCCGCTACGAGATCGCCACGGCCACGACCTCCATCTTCGAGAAGACCGGGACCTTCGATCCGGCGCTTCGTGCATCCATCGACGGCGACTGGACCAAGTCCCCCGCCGCGACGCAGCTGGCCGGCGCCGTGGTCAACGAGGGACGCAATACGCGGTACGACCTGGGCCTCAACTGGCTCCTGCCCTCGGGAACCAACCTGGACGTTGACGTCAACGCCGGCAGAAGCGAAACCAACTCCCAGTTCTTCTTCATCAACCCCCGTTGGGCGGCCGGCCTGAAGCTCTCCCTCCAGCAGCCCCTCCTCCGTGGTTTCGGGACGCTGGTCAACCGCGCCCCCATCATCATCGCCCGCAACAACAGGGACCAGAGCATCTCGCAGTTCGCCGCCACGGTCATCTCGACCCTCAAGGATGTTGAAGACGCCTACTGGGATCTCGTGGCCGCACGTTGGGCGGTCAAGGTCCGTCAACAGTCCCTCGAGCTCGCTCAGAAGCTGCTCGACGAGACCCGCCAGCGGGTCAAGATCGGCACCTCCGCTTCCATCGACCTGGTGCAGTCCGAGGCCACCGTGGCCGCCCGGCAGCAGGAGGTGATCGCCGCACGAAACGCGGCGGACAACGCCGAGGACGCCCTCAAGGCCGTCCTGGGATTCGATCAGCCGAGCGAGTGGAACGTCCATATCGAAACGGCGGACCCGCTGAAGACCAAGAAGTTCCTGCCCGACCTCCGCACCTCCATCGACGAGGCGCTGGACAGCCGGCCCGAGGTGCACCAGGAGCTCTTGGCCCTGGAGGCCATCAAGCTCAACATCAAGGTGACGCGAAACGGGACCTTGCCAAGCCTCGACCTCAAGGCCACCTACGGGTGGAGCGGCCTTGGCGGCAACGTGACGATCAGGGACCCCGAGACGGGGGAACCCATCGGTGTCCTCCCGGGTGGGATCAACGATGCCTTCCGCCAGCTCCGGGACCGGGACTTCCCCGGCTGGACGCTGGGCATCAACTTCTCCATGCCCCTGGGCAACAATACCGCCCGTGCCCGGCTGGCGATCCAGCGGTTTGCCTTGGAGAAGGAGGCCACCCGGCTCCAGGCCCTGAGGCAGCAGATCATCCAGCAGGTCCGCGTGGCCGTACGAGCCCTCCAGGACGGCGCGGCCAACATCGACGCGGCCCACGCCTCCCGGATCGCCGCCGAGAGAAACGCCGAGGCCGAGGAGACCAAGTTCAAGAACGGCCTGAGCACCAACTTCCAGGTTCTCAAGGTCCAGGATGACCTGGCCAAGGCACAACTGACGGAGATCCAGGCCCACGCCGTCTACCGCAAGGCGATCGTCGGCTACCTGGCCGCCACGGGAACCCTGTTGGACCGCGAGAAGGTGGCCATTGTCGATCCCGGCCAGCCGGGAATCCCGCACGACTTCTGGACCAAGGTGCGCTGGCTGCAGATGGCCGGGCCGACACACGAGAATGACATTCCGGAGAAATACCTCAGGCCCAAGATGAGCGAATCTGGAGGATGAGATGTACCAGAGGCCTCAGGCCCGGGCGCTCGAAGAAAACGCGGGCAAACCAGGGGGCCTGTCGAGGCTTTCTGAAGGCGCAATGGGTCCAAGGACTTGGTACAGATCGCCCCTGAGAGTCGCTCATCTCGGGTCAGGCCGGCCCAGGCGGGCGCCGCGCCACAATCCGAAAGCAAGGAGGAGACGTCATGAACGAGAAACCAGGATATGAGCCGGAGGGCCCGGCCGAGGACAGGGATCTCTTCAGCGGGCGTGTCTTCGATGAGGACGCCGCGCCGAAGATGGGCAGCTTCGAGAGGATCTACCGCATCTTCACCTCCCCCGGCGACGTGTTCAGCGACATTGCCAGAAAGCCAACCTGGGTGGCGATCCTCCTCCTGACGACGCTGCTCGGCGCGGGGATCCAGTTTGCCACCTTGCCCCACCTGGACATGGAGGCCACCATCCGCGCCAGCGTGGCCCAGCGCAACCCCGACCTCGACGATGAACAGATCGAAAAGCTCTCGGAAAAGGCCGCCAGGTTCGCGTGGATCGGACCCGCCGCCAGCGTCGTGATCATTCCCATCGTCATGCTGGCTCTGGGCGGTATCTACCTGCTCGGGATTCGCCTGGCGGGATCGGAGACGGATTTCGCTCACGTCTTCTCGGCCATGCTCCACGCCTACTGGCCGGCGGGGCTTACCAAGGGGGTCCTGTTCTTCGCCCTCCTCCAGAGGGCGGGCCGGCTGTCGGCGGAGGCCATGAACGGCCTGGTGAAGTCCAACGTGGGGGCCTTCCTGCCGGCGGGCGCCCCCCACTGGCAACAGGCCCTCGGCTCCATCGTCGACGTCTTCAACCTGTGGACCTTTGTCCTCGTGGTTCTCGGTCTCTCCATCGTCGGCGGGATCTCCCGCAAGAAGGCCGGGATCGCCGCCGGGGTTCTGTGGGCGTTCTACATCGCTGCCAAGGTCGGCCTGGCGTTCCTGAAGGGTTGAGGAGGATCCCATGAAGAAGGCTCTCGTCGGCCTGGGCCTCGTCCTGGTGCTGGCCCTCGTCTATTACGTCAGCACCCGTGAATCCGGCGGCCGCGGGACGCCGGTCCAGGTGGACACGGTCTCGCGCCGGACCATCTCCTCCCGCGTCAAGGCAACCGGGCAGATCACGCCCAAGAAGAAGGTGCAGATCTCGGCCAAGGTTGTCGGTGAGATCACCCGGCTCAACGTGCGCGAGGGCGACCACGTCACGGATGGCGAGATTCTCCTCCAGATCGAGCCCGACGTCTACGAGGCCGTCCGGAACCAGGCGCGTGCCGCTCTCGAGCAGGCCCAGGAGCAGATTCGCAGCATCGAGGTCCGGCTCGCCGACGCCAAACGAACCCTCCACCGCCGCCAGGAGCTCTTCGAGCAGGGTCTCACCAGCCAGGAGCAGCTCGACGCCGCTCGCGTGTCGGTGGACACCGAGACGGTTCAACTCGCCGTGCAGCGCCACGCCGTGGAGCAGGCCCGGTCGTCCCTCAAACGGGCCGAGGACGATCTCAAGCGGACCATTATCCGATCGCCCATGGATGGTTACGTCATCCGGCTCAACACGGAGAAGGGCGAAACGGTCGTTCCCGGCTCCACGAACCTTCCAGGCTCTGTCCTGATGACGGTCGCCGACATGTCGCGCATCCAGGCAGAGGTCGGCGTGGGCGAGGTGGACATCGTCAATGTCAAGCTGGGCCAGAAGGCCGATATTCGGGTGGACGCCCTCGAGGGCAAGGTGCTCCAGGGGCGCGTCACGGAGATCGCCACGTCGGGTGTCAAGGACCCGGCCCAGGGCGTCATCCATTTCAAGGTCAAGATCGACATCCTGCATCCCGATCCCGAGCTGCGTCCCAGCATGACGGCCAAGGTCGACATCATCACCGCCGTCCACAAGAACGTGCTGGCCGTGCCGATCCAGGCCGTTGTCAAGCGTCCGCTGGACGATTCGGGCAAGGAGCTCAGGGGCTCCAGGGCCAAGAAGGCCGGCCAGGAGATGAAGAAGGACGTGGTCTATCTCTTCGACGGTGGCAAGGCCGCCCTGCGGCAGGTGACGACGGGCATCTCGGACGAGCTCTGGGTGGAGATCGAGAAGGGGCTGGCCGAGGGTGACCGTGTCATCGTTGGTCCCTACCGGGAGCTCAAGTCGCTCCACGACGGCGACGAGGTTCGCGTCGAAAAGGAAGCCTCGAGCGGCAAGAAGAAGGCCGATGACACCGGTGATGTCACGCTCAAGGTAAACTGAAGGGGCCGCGCTGTGTTGATCTCCCTGCACGGACTGCAGCGGGTATACCGAATGGGTACCGAAGTTGTGCGGGCCCTGGACGGCGTTGACCTCGATGTCGAGGCGGGCGAGTACCTTGCCGTCATGGGACCGTCCGGCTCTGGAAAATCCACCTTGATGAACATCCTGGGCTGTCTGGACACGCCTTCGGCGGGCGAATACATTCTCAACGGCCACCGGGTCTCGGGTCTCGACGATACCGAGCTGGCGCGTCTGAGGAACGCTGAAATCGGCTTCGTCTTCCAGACCTTCAACCTTCTGCCACGCACCAGCGCCCTGGCCAACGTGGAGCTGCCCCTGATCTATGGTGGTGTGTCCCGCAGGGAACGCAAGCGCAAGGCCATGGAAACGCTGGAGCGGGTCGGCCTCGGCGGACGCATCCATCACACCCCCAACGAGCTCTCCGGGGGCCAGCGGCAGCGGGTCGCCATCGCGCGCGCCCTGGTCAATGACCCGTCCCTCCTGCTCGCGGACGAGCCCACGGGAAACCTGGACTCGCGCACATCCGAGGAGATCATGGTGCTCTTCGGCGAGCTCAACGCCGCCGGCAACACCATCGTCGTCGTCACCCACGAGGAAGAGATCGCAGCCCACGCCCGGCGCGTGGTCCGTCTCCTCGACGGCCGGGTGGTCGAGGACCGGAGAACCAAGAAGGGGGATGGCCGATGATCCTGGAAAACCTCCGGATCGCCCTGAAAGCGATCCGTGCCAACAAGATGCGATCGATCCTGACGACCCTCGGAATCATCATCGGCGTGGCCGCCGTCATCGCTGTCGTTTCCATCGTCCAGGGGCTCAACTACCTGATCGCCAACGAGCTTCAGGGAGTCGGCGCCACCTACATCGTTGTCGCACCCAAGGATGACCGCAATGATCCCGACATGATTGGGCGGGACATCACTCTCACCTACGAGGACGGCCTGGCCATCATGGCCCACTCCACCGCCCTGGCGTACTTCAATCCCATATTCAAGCGCCTCGAGCTCCTCCGCTACCGCGACGAAAAACACCGGTGCATGCTCCTTGCCGTGGGCGCCCACTACCAGGAGGTGGACAACCACTGGGTGGACGAGGGGAGGTTCTTCTCCCAACTGGATCTGGAGCGGCATGCCCATGTCTGTCTGGTCGGCCGGAAGGTCATCGACGAGCTCAAGCTCGGCGAGAACCCCATCGGCACCGAGATCATCGTCGGTACGGCGTCCTTCACCATCGTCGGCATCATGGAGAAGAAGGGGGAGATGTTCGGCCAGGACCGGGATGACCTCATCATCATTCCGTTCACCACGGCCAGAGATCTCTTCGGAAACGATGCCATGAAACGGATTCTCCTCGAGTTCAAGGCCAACAACCCCGAGAGCATCGACCTGGCAAAGGACCAGATCACGACCATCCTCCGCAAGGTCCACCACATCCCCGGGGGTGTGAAGGACGATTTCAAGGTCATCTTGCAGGAGGAGATCCTCAAGACCACCGGGTCCATCCTCGGGGGCGTCACCAAGGTCGTGGGTGCCGTTGTCGGCATCGCCCTGCTCGTTGGCGGCATCGGGATCATGAACATCATGCTGGTCTCCGTCACCGAACGGACGCGCGAGATCGGCATCCGCAAGGCCGTGGGGGCCCGGCGTTCCGACATCATGGTGCAGTTCCTCATCGAGGCGGTGACTCTCTCCCTCATCGGCGGCCTGGTCGGAATCCTCGCGGGCTGGGGGCTCGGGATCCTCGGAGCCAAGGCCATACCAGGTTTCCCGGCCGCCCACGTGCCCCTCTGGGCCGTCATCCTGGGCTTCGGGTTCGCAGCCCTGACAGGCATCGTCTTCGGCGTCTACCCCGCCGCCAAGGCTTCCGCCCTCGATCCAATAGAAGCTCTTCGGTATGAGTGACATTCGGCAGCGTCCACGCTACCGAACGTCATCCCGAGCGCAGCGGTCCGCAGCCCATCCCCAACGTCATCCCGAGCGCAGCAGTCCGCAGCCCATCCCCAACATCATCCCGAGCGCAGCAGTCCGCAGCCCATCCCCAACATCATCCCGAGCGCAGCAGTCCGGATGACACCCCACCCTGTCATCCCGAGCGAAGGCGCGAAGCGCCAGAGTCGAGGGATCTCCCCCACGACCACGAGCTCCCGGGAGAGCCCACTT
>JAADFK010000144.1 GCA_013152925.1 Acidobacteriota bacterium
GGGATGACGGTGGACGGCGGGCGGCTGGACGTGGCGGTGACCTCTGGCTCGGGGAAGGTGCTGACCTTCGCGTCGATGGTGGGCAACGGGACGGTCAGCCAGGACCCGTCGACGCTGGAGATGGAGTACGAGCTGGAGCAGGGCTCTTCAAGTGGAAGCGGTGACATCACGGCGGTCAACGCGGGGGAGGGCCTGGCGGGGGGTGGCACTTCCGGAGACGTGACGCTGAGCGTGGCGAACAACGGCATCACCTCGGCCATGATTCATGATGGTGCGATTCAAAGGGGCGATCTCGCAGACGGTGCAGTGACCTCCGCAAAGATCGCGAACGGAGCGGTCGCCGCCGCCAACATTGCGTCGGCCGCCGTGACGCCCGTGAAGATCAGCGGCTCGGGTGCGTCCAGCGGCCAGGTGCTCAAGTTCAACGGTTCCTCGGTCTCCTGGGCCGCGGATGAGCAAGGGGGGTTGACGCTGCCGTACGCGGCCAATACCAGCTCTGGCGGGACGTTGTTCCAGATCATCAACTCCGGTTCGGGAGGTGCGCTCCACGGCTACAGCAAGTCTTCGGGTTACGGTATTTACGGAAAATCCCAGAGTGGAAACGGGGTGGTCGGGGAGACGATGGAGACCAGTGGAGCACACTATGCCATCAAAGGAATCATCCACTCGGGAGGGGGAGCCGTGTTGGGGACTGCCTATGGCACGAATGGCATGGGTGTCATCGGTGTGGCAAACGAGTCTGGCAACGGCGGCGTGTGGGGTGACGGGAGAGCGACCAGCGGGTTCACCTATGGCGTGTACGGGACGACCGCGAACGGCTCCGGTTACGCCATCTACGGCAAGAACACGGGCGGTGGGTACGCCGGGTACTTCTCGGGCAACGTTCACATCAACGGAACACTTTCCAAGTCTGCGGGCTCTTTCCGGATCGATCATCCCTTGGATCCGGCGCACAAGTACCTGTACCACTCCTTCGTCGAGTCACCGGACATGATGAACATCTATAACGGCAACGTCGTGCTCGATGCCACGGGGGAGGCCGTCGTGCAGCTTCCCGACTGGTTCGAGGCGCTCAACGAAGACTTCCGTTACCAGCTCACGCCCATCGGCGGACCCGGCCCCAACCTGTACGTTGCCAAGGAGATCTCCGGCAACCAGTTCACGATCGCCGGCGGACGACCGGGGATGAAGGTCTCGTGGCAGGTTACCGGCATCCGGCACGACGCCTACGCCCGCACCCATCGCATACCCGTGGAGGTGGACAAGCCGCCTCTTGAACAGGGTTTCTTCGACCACCCCGAGCTCTTCGGCCAGCCCAGGGAGCAAAGTGTCGAGTACGCGGCACGGCACAATGCCGGAACAGAGAATTGAGGTGAAAACCGATGTTGCGAGGCCGCCCAACGACCACTGGCTCTCGATTCGACGAAGAGACGCCCGTGTCGGGAGAACCTCACCACGGGCAGACTCCCATGACTCTGCACGGGTGAAAGGAAGTTTGGAGAGCGTGGCGTATTGCTGAGACCGGCTCGCATCTTGCCAGAGAGCCGTTGATGCTGCGACGTTTCTGGGGTGGGGCGGGAGCAGTCTCCCGCCCCACGGTTTTTCATGACCGCAGGGGGGAGCCGGCTGACGGGGGCCTGTCGTTCGCCAATCGCGGCGTGGTCCCCGCCAAGGTCACGGAACCCCCCATGTCGTGCTCGTCGAGAGAGGTGGCGTGGAAAACGCACCTCGTGGCGGGCCCGAGTGCGACCGTCACGCCCCATGCTGGTGACCCTGCGAAGAGCCCGGCCGGTCGGCAACGACGCGCGATTAGCGGGGTCAGAGGTGGACTCCGGCCCCCGTTTCCCGAATGGTGTGGAGGGGAGCGAGACGACGCGGCCGCGTTTCCGTTGACCTGGCCCGCTGCTGGCGTGCGCCGGGGCGTGGGGCGAAGTGCGGCCGTCTACCGTGCCGTGAAGGTGAAGCTCAACCGCTTGACCATGCCGAGGCGGTCCCCGATCTGGGGGCAGCCGTAGGGGGCCTTCGTCACGCTGCCGCAGGACTCGTGCCAGATCTCCGTGCCATCCTCCGTCAGGCGGATCCCGTAGGAGGCCGTCCATTTCCGGTTGAAGACCAGAGCGGTGATGGTGTGCTGGCCGCGTGTCAGGTAGGGGTCGATATTCAGTG
Source organism: Acidobacteriota bacterium (assembly GCA_013152925.1). Lineage (GTDB taxonomy): Bacteria > Acidobacteriota > Thermoanaerobaculia > Thermoanaerobaculales > Sulfomarinibacteraceae > JAADFK01. The sequence continues at coordinate 2,167 of JAADFK010000144.1, forward strand.
GGCCGATCTCCTCACGGTACCCGGCGCTGGCCAGGCGTCGCCCGTCGATCAGCACATCGATCTGGTCGTCGATGTTGTCCACGGTCAAGATGTAGCTGGTGGAGGGCCGGCGGGCCGCGGCCACGTCCCGAGCTGTGGGGGGTGGAATGTTCGGCGGAGCTCCCATGACCCGCAGGTCCCTGAACCAACAGGTGCCGCCGCTCGGATCGTGGGTTTCGTCACCGGGCGAGCCGACCCGGAGCACGAGCCGGCCGCGAATGACATCCCACGGATTGAGCTGCAGCTCCTGGAGCTTTCTTCGGCCACAACCCATCTTGAGAGAGGAGGCGCCGATGGTCAGGTGAAGCTCCACGGGTCGTGCCGGCTCGATGGATTCCCCCATGAAGAACGTGTCCACGGTTCCCGCCGGGAAGCGTTGCACGACAATCTCATGCTCGCGCGGGGAAAGGGCCACGAAGGTCCAGTGCAGGTCATCGTCGAAGATCTCGAAGCCTCCCGACCAGCGAGTGCCGAAGCTCGAGAGCGTGACGGTCGTGGTGGTGCCAGGCGCCACGAACCGTCCGGTATCGAAGCGGGCGACGCTCTGGCCCCGTCCGACCACACCCGAGCCCTTGAAGGTCCACTCGCCGGTCAAGGGTGTTCCGGCGTTTCGCCAGCCCGTGTTGTGCCGATGGTGCACACCGAGGGCCAGAAGCGTCAAGGTCGAGAGAAGCAGGGCGACCGCCAGGAAGAGGCGACGTCTTCCCGGTTGTGCCTCGTCGGAACGGAGCTCGGTTTCGGGAGCCACCGTCCGCTGTTCCTCCAGCATGTCCAGATCCGCGAGCTCAACCGGGAGCGTGACGTGCTTTCCCGAGCGGCTGATCTGGATGCCAGGGGAATCGCCGGATATTTCTGGAAGGCCGGCCAGCCATCTGTCCAGCTCCTCGGTGAAGGCAAAGACCGACTGGACCCCGGGGAGCCGATGAACGGGCAGACCACTGGTCTTGTACAACCGCTGGCTCTGGCGTACCGATCGATGGATGTGGGAGGCGATGGCCTTCCATCCATCGATCCGGTTTTGGTCCACTTCAGCCTCCAGGGACATTCTACCAGGATACCGATGGCGCAAGCTGCTGCCGGAATGGCCTGGAATGTCGCAGAACGGCGCGGAATGGCGCACCGGTATCCCTTGCGCAACGCAATCCTGGGAAGGACACTGGGGCATGAACAATCCTCGAAAAGGAGGCGAACCATGAGACATGGCAATCGCAAGGCAACCGTTTTTCTGATGGTTATGGGACTGGCAGCGGTGGTGGCCGCGGGGATTCCCGGGACGGATCTCTACGTTCCATCGCTGGCGCGGGTGCAGGGGGCGCACGGGTCGCACTGGTACGCGACGGTGTGGATCCACAACCCGGGGACCCAGGCTGCACAGGTGCAGATCAGCTACCTTGTGCGGGACCAGAGCAACCCCTCGCCCATACGGCAGACGGTGACGGTGAATCCGGGGGAGACGCTCAAGCTGGGCGACGTCTTCCAGGATG
>JAADFK010000145.1 GCA_013152925.1 Acidobacteriota bacterium
GCCGTCGCGAGCTTGCTCGCGAAAGGCCCGACCGGAGCGGCCCGTCACCGCCGGCGCAGCCGGCGGGCCATGCCCGCCCGCGCCGGGGCTTCACCGTGACCCACCCCAACGATGGCCGGCCGCCCCCCTCCCCTTCCCTGGTAGCCCAAGAACAACACGCCGCGGCGAGCACCACGGCGTGTTCGATGTTCGTCGGGATGGGCTCGCTATCCCAGGCCGAGGGCGCTGATTCCCGCCCGGGCCCAGCCGACCATGGGGCCGGGGTAGACGCCGATAAAGAGTGTGGCGGCGACGCAGACGAAGATCATGGCCTCCACCCACCGGTCGCGGATCAGCTCGGCGGGCTCGTCCTCCTCGCCGTCGTGCAGGTACATCTGCACGACGATGCGGAAGTAGTAGAAAAGGCTGACGGCCGACATGACGACGGCGATGACGGTCAGGCCCACGTAGCCGGCCTGAACGGCCGCGGCGAAGACGTACAGCTTGCCCATGAAGCCCGCCGTTGGCGGAATGCCCGCAAGCCCCAGCATGAAGACCAGCATGCCCGCCGCCGCGGCGGGGTGACGTTTGGCCAAGCCCGCGTAATCCTGGATAGTCTCCCCGGCGTAGCCGCGGCTCTCCAGCAGGATGACGAAGCCGAAGGCCCCCAGGTTCATGAAGGTGTAGATCAGCATGTAGAGCATGACCGACCACAGGCCCATGGCGGTACCCGCGACGATGCCCATCAGGGCGTAGCCGGCGTGGGCGATGGACGAGTAGGCCAGCATCCGCTTGACATTGTTCTGGGTCAGAGCGGCGGTGTTGGCGAAGATCATGGTGGCGGCCGCGGCCACCCACATGACGGTCCGCCAGGCGGCGATGTTGGGCTCGAAGGCGCCCAGGAAGATCCGCAGGAACATGGCGAAGGCCGCCGCCTTGGGACCGACCGAGATAAAGGCCGTCACCGGCGTCGGCGCGCCCTCGTAGGCGTCCGGAGTCCACACGTGGAAGGGGACGATGGCCACCTTGAACAGCATGCCGAAGCCGACGAGCACGATCCCGAGGCCGGCAGCCCAGTTGAGCTTCGCCATCCCGGCCAGGGCCTGGTGAATCCCCCTGAGGTCGAGGGTTCCCAGGGTGCCGTAGACCAGGGAGATCCCGTACACCAGGATTCCCGAGGACAGCGCCCCGAGGACGAAGTACTTGACGGCAGCCTCGTTGGACTTGACCTCGAGCTTGAAGTAGCCCACGAGAATGTAGACGGAAAGCGCCATCAGCTCGAGGCCGACGTAGAGACTGGCCAGGTTGGCGCCGGAGGCCATGACCATCATGCCGACGGTCGCGAACAGCACCAGGGAGGTGTACTCCCCCCCGCCGTACGGCGACCGCTCGAGGAAGCCGGCCGACATGATCAGGGCGATGATGGAGGCCGCGATCATGATGAGCTTGAAGAAGACCGCCAGGTTGTCGAGAACCAGCATGCCCCCGAGGATGACCTGGGGTCCGCCCTGTGGCCGGCCGAACACCCACACGAGAACGGCCGTGACGATCAGCGCGGCGACACCGCTTCCGATCAGCGTGCGAACACCCTTCTTCCCGAGGGTGATACCCGCCAGCAGGATGCCGAGCCCCGCAGCCGCCAGGAAGATCTCCGGCACGAACGGGATGAAGTCGCTCAGGCTCATGGGTTACTCCCCGTGGCTCTCGTGGACGGCTTCGGCGGCGGCCTCGGCGGAGCTCGTCACGGCCGGCACGCCGGCGGCCTTCTCCGGCTTCGGAGCCACCGCCTCGATCCGCTCGAGGATGTGATCGACCGTTGGGGCCATCCGCTCGAAGAAGGGCTTGGGGTAGAGACCGATCCAGAAGGCGATGACGATCAGCGGGATGATGGTCCATTGCTCCCGGCGGTTGAGGTCCTTGAGGTCCTTGTTCTTCTCGTTGGTCAGCTCTCCGAAGAACACCCTCTGGTACATCCACAACATGTAGCCGGCGCCCAGGACGATGCCCGAGGCGGCGAAGAGCGCCCACCACCAGCTGTGGTTGAAGGCACCGATGAGGATGGTGAACTCACCGATGAAGCCGTTCAAGGTCGGCAGGCCGATGGACGACATGGTGATGATCATGAAGAACATGGCATACAGCGGCATCACCTTGGCGATCCCTCCGTACTCGGCGATCATCCGGTTGTGCCGGCGCTCGTAGACGAGGCCGACGAGGAGGAAGAGCGCGCCCGTGGACACGCCGTGGTTGAGCATCTGGAGGATGGCGCCGCGCAGGCCGGGAGCGTTCAGGGCGAACATGCCCAGCATCACGAAGCCCATGTGGCTCACCGAGGAGTAGGCCACCAGCTTCTTCATGTCCTTCTGGGCCATGGCCACCAGCGCCCCGTAGATGATGGCGATGATGGCCAGCACCCCGATCCAGGGAACGGCCTTCGTGGTGGCGTCCGGCAGGATGGGCAGTGAGAAGCGGACGAAGCCGTAGGTCCCCATCTTCAGGAGAACACCGGCCAGGATGACCGAACCGGCGGTCGGGGCCTCCACATGCGCGTCGGGCAACCATGTGTGGAACGGCCACATTGGGACCTTGATGGCGAAGCCGACGAAGAAGGCCAGGAAGATCCAGAACTGGAGCTGGGGCGGGATCTGCGGCGCGATGGTGTAGAGGTGCGGGATGGAGAACGACGGAGCATTCCCCAGCCCGGGCAGCCCGACGGCGGCCAGGCCCGTGCTGTTGTAGAAGTACAGGGCGAGGATGCCCACCAGCATGAGGACCGATCCGAACAGGGTGTACAGGAAGAACTTGATGGCGGCATAGAGCTTCCGCGGCCCGCCCCAGACGCCGATCAGGAAGTACATGGGAACGAGCATCACTTCCCAGAAGACGTAGAAGAGAATGAAGTCCAGGGACATGAAGACGCCCATCATGCCCGTGGAGAGCAGGAGCAGGAAGACGTAGTACTCCTTCTCACGGTGGGTGATCGCGGTGAACGACGAGTAGACCGAGATAAAGGTCAGCAACGTCGTCAGCAGGATCAGCAGGACGGCGAAGCCATCCACGCCGAAGTGGTACTTCACGCCTACCGAGGGTATCCAGTTGTGAATGACCTCGAACTGGAACTCCGGCCCCTTGGGGTTGTACCAGAACCACAGCGGGATGGAGACCAGGAAGTCCAGCCCAGCGACCACGGTTGCCACCGTCTTGATGGCGCTGACATTCTCCTTCTTGATTCCGAAGATGATCAGCAGCGCCCCGACGAGAGGCAGGTAGCAGATGATGTTGAGCAGATGCTGTTGGAAGAAATCCATCGTCGTCCCCGCTCCCTAGAAGATGAAGTAGATGACCAGGAGCGCCGCGGCTCCCAGTACCATGACCGTTGCGTAACCTTGGGCGAACCCGACCTGGACCCTCCGGAACTTGTAGCTCGCCCAGTCGTAGATCCGCGCCACCAGATTGACGATGCCGTCGATGATCCGAAGATCGAAGATGCCTGAAACGAAACTCGTCCCGACGGTCACGTGCCGGGCGCCGTTGACGATGCCGTCCACGACGCGCGCATCGAGCTCCCAGAGGAAACCGGCCAGCTTGATGGTGCCGGCAATGGCCGTGGCGCCGTAGATCTCGTCGACCCAGTACTTGTTGAGCAGCAGCTTGTAGGCGAAGGGGAAGCGCTCGGCGAGGTTCCTGGCCTTGGTGAGCTCGGG
>JAADFK010000146.1:0-4131 GCA_013152925.1 Acidobacteriota bacterium
ATCGGCGTCTGGGGGGTGATGGTCCCGGTGGGTTGGGGTTTCGCCATCATCAACTTCGTCTTCTGGGTCGGCATCGGTCACGCGGGCACCCTGATCTCGGCCATCCTCTTCCTGCTCCGCCAGAAGTGGCGCACCAGCATCAACCGCTTCGCCGAGGCCATGACCATCTTCGCCGTGGTGTGCGCGGGGCTCTTCCCGGCCATCCACGTGGGCCGGGCGTGGCTGGCCTACTGGCTGTTTCCCATCCCCAACCAGATGAGCATGTGGCCCAACTTCCGGAGCCCGCTCCTCTGGGACGTCTTCGCTGTCAGTACCTACGCCACGGTCTCCCTGCTGTTCTGGTACATGGGGATGATCCCCGACCTGGCGACCCTGCGCGACCGCGCGACCACCCGGGTCCGGCAGATCGTGTACGGCGTCCTGGCCCTGGGCTGGCGCGGCTCCAACCGCCACTGGCACCGCTTCGAGTGGGCCTACCTGCTCCTGGCGGCCCTGGCGACGCCCCTGGTGCTGTCGGTCCACTCGGTGGTCAGCTTCGACTTCGCCGTGCCCGGCTGGCACACGACCATCTTCCCGCCCTACTTCGTGGCCGGCGCCATCTTCTCCGGCTTCGCCATGGTGGTCACCCTGTCCATCCCGGCGCGCCAGCTCTTCGGTCTCCAGGAGATCATCACGCGGCGGCACATGGAGAACATGGCCAAGATCATCCTGGCCACGGGCTCCATGGTGGGCTTCGGTTATGCCACCGAGCTCTTCGTCGCCTGGTACAGCGGCAACTCCTTCGAGAGCTTCACCTTCATCAACCGCGCCTTTGGCCCCTACGCCTGGGCCTACTGGATCATGATCAGCTGCAACGTCCTGGTGCCGCAGCTTTTCTGGTTCAAGAAGCTCCGCAACAACCTGCTCGTCCTGTGGATCGCCTCGGTCTTCATCAACGTGGGCATGTGGTTCGAACGCTTCGTCATCGTCGTCACCTCCCTGAGCCGGGACTTCCTGCCCTCGAGCTGGGGCTACTACAAGCCGACCGCCGTGGACCTGCTGACCCTGGCGGGGAGCTTCGGGTTGTTCTTTACCCTCTTCCTGCTCTTCCTACGTTTCCTGCCCATGGTCGGCATGGCAGAGGTCAAGGCCGTCATGCCCCAGGCCCATCTGGACCACGGGGCGCGTCTGGGCCAGGGCGACTACCACGGCGAGCTGGTGGGTCAGGAGGGCCCGGCCCTGGTACCGGAGGCCGGAGAGGAGGCACGATGAGCACGACCGTCATGGACCGGAGGGTTCGGGAAGAGGGGGCCGTCTGGGGGCTCCTGGCGGAGTTCACGGACGCCGCCGAGCTGATCGAGGCGGCCCGCAAGGTCCGGGATGCCGGCTACACGCGGTGGGACAGCTTTGCGCCCTTCGCCGTCCACGGCCTGGATACGGCCATGGGGATCCACAAGACCGTCCTTCCAAGGCTGGTGCTCCTGGGCGGAGCGGCGGGATGCCTGAGCGGTATCCTGCTCCAGTGGTGGACCAACGCCGTCGACTACCCCTTCCTGATCAGCGGCAAGCCGCTCTTCGGCTGGCCGGCGGCCGTCCCCATCGCCTTCGAGTTGACGATTCTCTTCGCCGCCTTCGCGGCCCTCTTCGGCATGCTGGGTCTCAACGGGCTGCCCCGGCTCCACCACCCCCTGTTCACCAGCGAGCGCTTCCGGCGGGTCACCACCGACCGCTTCTTCATCGCCATCGAGGCCGATGATCCGCGATTCGATTCCGGCGAGACCCGGCGCTTCCTCACGCAGCTGGGCGCCGCGGTCGTGGAAGAGGTGAGGGACTGATGTTCAAGGAGCTTCCACGCTGGCTGAAGCTGGCTCTCGTCGCCTCGGTGGTGCTCTCCTGGGTGCCCCTGGCCCTGGTGGCCAGGGCCCGCTTCGCCACCTCGACGAAGCCCCGCCTGCACGTGGTCTTCGACATGGACAACCAGCCGCGCTTCAAGGCGCAGCAGGTCAACCCACTCTTCGCCGACGGCCGCGAGGCCAGGCCGCCCGTGCCAGGAACCGTGCCATTCTCACCGGTGGCCCCCGATCCCGTGGTGGAGACGGGGAAGCGGGCGGGGGAGTGGGTCGCCGCCGTTCCGCTGAAGGTCGACCTGGCCCTGGTCCGCCGGGGCAAGGACCGCTACCACATCTACTGCGAGCCCTGCCACGGCGTCGCCGGTTACGGTGACGGCCCGGTGGCCAAACGGGCCGACCAGCTCCAGGAGGGGACCTGGACCCAGCCGGCGTCCTTCCACACGGACCTGGTGCGGGGCCGGCCGCCGGGACAGCTCTTCAACACCGTCACCAACGGCATCCGGAACATGCCGCCCTACGGCCCCCAGATTCCCGTTCGCGACCGGTGGGCCATCGTCACCTACATCCGGGCCCTGCAACTGAGCCGGAATGCCAGGCTCGAGGACGTGCCGCCCGAGCTCGTCTCGAAGCTGCAATGAGCTGAGGAGCCGCCATGAGAACGACCGACATCTCCATCGACAGGCACGAGCTCGGCGGGCTGGCGCCCCTGCTGCTCAAGCTGGCCGGGGCCTCCCTCGTGGCGGGCGTGGCGGGGATCGCCCTCATGGCCACCGTGGGGGGCCGGGGCCTCGACCGCATCCTCCAGTCCTGGCTCGTGGGCTTCACCTTCTTCCTGAACCTTTCCCTGGGCGCCCTGTTCTTCGTCCTTCTGCACCACCTGACACGGGCGGGATGGAGCGTCGTCGTCCGCCGGCTGGCCGAGGGCATGGCGGCGCTCTTTCCGCTCCTGGCGCTGCTGGCCGTTCCCATCGTCCTCTGGCTGCCCCGCCTCTACCGCTGGGCCGAGCCCGGCGTCGTGGTCCACGACCCCATCCTGGCGGGCAAGGCCGGCTGGCTGGACCCCACCTTCTTCACCATCCGCCTGGGCGTTTACCTGCTGATCTGGTCCGTGCTGGGCCTGTACCTGTTCTCCCGTTCCGTTCGCCAGGATGCCACGGGAGATCCACGGCTGACCGTCACCATGGAGAAGCGCTCGGCCCCCGGCATGGTGCTCTTCGCCCTGGCTGTCAACTTCTGCGCCTTCGACCTGCTGATGTCCCTGGATCCGCACTGGTTCAGCACGATCTTCGGCGTCTACCTCTTCGCCGGCTCCGTGGTGGTCTTCTTCGCCGTGCTGCCCCACCTGACCCACTGGCTCCAGCACCACGAGGAGCTGCTTCACACGGTGACCGTGGAGCACTTCCACGACATGGGCAAGATGCTCTTCGCCTTCGTCGTCTTCTGGGCGTACATCGCCTTCTCCCAGTACATGCTGATCTGGTACGCGAACCTCCCGGAGGAGACAGAGTGGTTTCTCAGACGCCAGAGCGGCCAGTGGGTGTGGTTCAGCCTCTTTCTGGCCATCGGGCACTTCGTCATTCCCTTCATCCTGCTGCTGCCGCGCTCGAGCAAGCGGAAGATCCACCGGCTGTTGCTGGTGTCCGCGTGGATGGTCCTGCTCCACTGGGTGGATATCTACTGGATCGTCATGCCCGAGCTCAGCCCGGGCAGGGTCCCCCTCGATCCCCTTGATCTCTTCGTCATGCTGACCATGGCCGGCGCCTACGGAACGGCCTGGGTCCTCCTGCTCCGGCGGCGCTCCCTGGTTCCGGCCCGGGATCCGCGCCTGGCGGAATCGCTGGCCTTCGAGAACGCGTGATGGCCGTCGGACGCGGAGATTCCGTGGCGCTGGACGCCGTCACCGGCCGTGAGCCGGCCCGGATCGATGTGGTCTCCGTGGCCGCCGTCCTGCTGGCCGTGGTGGCCCTGATTCTGACGGGAGCCCTGGGCGTGGAGGCGGTGTACGAACGCGCCTCGAGGCTGGAGCGGGCCCGGAAGGACGCCGTGGTGGCGCCGGCGTCCACCGTCTCGCCGCGGGCCCGTCAGGCCGAGCTGCTCCGCGAGTACCGCTGGATTGACGAGAAGGCGGGCGTGGTGGCGCTGCCCATCGGCCGGGCCATGGAGCTCGTGGCCCGCGGGCAGGGCGGCCCCATGGGAGTGACAGGGCGGTGATTGCGGGCCTCTCCACCCTGACGGCCGCATGGCCGCCGGCGCCGCCCGACGGCGGGTGGTGGCTGCCGCGGGCGGCCTCGAGCTTCGCCGG
>JAADFK010000146.1:4209-6956 GCA_013152925.1 Acidobacteriota bacterium
GGCGGGCCGGCGGCGGGAGGAGCCGGAAGCTCCCTCGACGCCGCCGGCCGGTATCCAGATCGCGGTGGGCGCGACCGTGGCGCTCGTGGTGCTGGCGCTCTTCGCCGCCGGATTCTCCACCTGGATCGACATGGAGACACCGCCGGCCCATCCCTACGAGATCACCGTCACGGCCCAGCCGTCGTCCTGGCACTTCCGCTATCCCAACGACCACGTGGACGAGGCGCTCCACCTTCCGGCCGGCCGTCCGGTGCTGCTCCGGCTGGCCGCCCGCGATGCGGCCTTCACCTTCTCCGTGCCGGCCTTCCGGGTTCGGCGGGGCATGTTCCCGGGACGGGAGGGCACGCTCTGGTTCGAGGCGACGGTGCCGGGAACCTACGAGGTGGTCTGCGCGCGTTTCGCCGGCGACGGCACCTCGGAGATGGTTGCCCCGGTGGTGGTCCACGAGCGCGGGGAGTTCGCCACGTGGCTCAAGGGCGTCTCGGATTTCCTCGGTACCCTGCCTCCAGCAGAGGCCGGGCGCAAGCTCTACCAGATGAAGGGCTGCACCCAGTGCCATAGCCTCGACGGGACCCGCAAGACGGGACCGAGCTTCAAGGGAATCTTCGGCCACGAGGTGGAGCTGGCCGACGGCTCCACCGCCGTCGTCGGCCCGGAGTACATCCGCGAGTCGATCCTCCAGCCCAGGGCCAAGGTGGTCAAGGGCTTCGAGCCGGTGATGCCGCCCTTTGCGGGCCGCGTCTCCGACAGGGAGATCGAGGCCCTCGCCGCGTTGATCGAGTCCCTCTCGGGCGAGCCGGCCGTGGAGACGGAAAAGTGAGCATGGCGAATCGTCCCGCGGCCGGCCCGGCGGAGGGCCGGGACAGCTACCTCGCGCGGGGCCGGGGAGCGCTTCCCTGGCTCTTCAGCCTCGACCACAAGCGGATCGCCGTGCTCTACCTGGCCGGCGTCGCCGTTTCCTTCCTGGCGGGCCTCCTGCTCGCCGTCGCCTTCAGGAGCCAGCTCCTCCACCCCTCGTCAAGCCTGATGTCGCCGGCGGTGTTCGCCAGGCTGTTCACGCTGCACGGCGCCATGATGGTCTTCCTCGTGCTCCTCCCGGCGATTCCGGCGGCCCTCGGCGGCTTCGTCGTGCCGCTGATGCTGGGCGCGAAGAACGTTGCCCTGCCGCGGCTCAATCTGGCGGGGTTTCACCTCTATCTGCTGGGCGGGGCCCTCCTGGCGGCGGCCGTCATCACCGGGGGCGCCGGCACCGGGTGGGACTTCCTGCCGCCGTACAGCCTGACGACCCAGGGAAGCGTCGCGCTGACCGTGCTCGGGGCCGTGGCCCTGTGCCTCTCGGCGGTCTTTTCCAGCGTCACGCTGCTGGTGACCATCCAGACCCTGAGACCCCGCGGTATGGGGTGGTCCCAGCTCCCGCTCTTCGGTCCATCTACATCGAGTCGGCCGTGTTGATCCTGTCGTTGCCCCTGCTCGCGGGCACGCTCCTGCTGCTGCTGGCGGAGCGCCTGGGAGGTTTCGGGGTCTTCACGCCGGCGGCGGGCGGCGATCCGGCCCTCTTCGAGCAGATGTTCTGGTTCGCCGCCCATCCCGCGGTCTTCGTTACCCTGGTGCCGGCCCTGGGCATCGTGGCCCAGGTCGTCGCCACCTTCTCCGGCCGGGCCGTATCCGGGTATCGCACGGTGGCCGGATCGTTGATGGCCCTGGGCGTCTGCTCCTTCCTGGGGTGGGGCCTCCACCTGGTGGCCGGCGACCAGTCCGGCGCCGCCGCCGCGGTGGGCTCCTTCCTTGTGCTGTTCACGGCCGTCCCCGCCAGCCTGATCGTGCTCAACCTCGTGGCCACCCTTCGCGGAGGAGCCCTGCGCCTGCGCTCGCCCATGCTGCTGGCCCTGGCCTCCCTGATCCTGATGACCGCCGGCGCCGCCTCCAGCTTGTTCCGCGCGATCCTGCCCACCGCATCGGTCACCGGCGGTACGGCCTTCGAGGTGGGCAGTCTCCACTACCTCGTCCTTGGCGGCACATTCACGGCCTTCCTGGCCGGGCTCCACTACTGGTGGCCCAAGATCTTCGGACGGGTCTACCGGGAGAGGTCGGCGCTCTTTGCCGCCCGGATCCTCGCCCTCAACCTGGCCTTCCTCACCCAGTTCCTCCTGGGCGCGCAGGGCGTGCCGCGGCGGATCGCCACCTACACCGTCGCCCACTACAGCCACTACACCCTCCAGTGGCTCTCCACCATGGGCGTCTACCTCCTGGCGGTCTCCCTGCTTCTGGTCGTCCTCTACCTGAGGCGGTCCCTCGGGTGGCCCATGACCGCGCCGGACGACCCGTGGGGCGGCACGACCCTCGAGTGGCGCACGGCCTCACCACCGCCGGTGGGGAACTTCGAGGGGAGTGGCGCCACGGAAGAGATCGCCGCCGGGGTTCTGGCAGCCCGGAGCTCCGCTACCCTCACCGCCGAAGAGGGGGCTTCATGAACGCCGGGCAATGCGGCGGGCGCCGCGTGACGGCGGTGGAGACGATCCTCGAGCCACTGGGCTCCCCCCGGCAGGCCGCCGGGGCCTCGGCCGGCTCGGCCTGGCTGCTGGTCCTCGCCGGCGCGCTGATCCTGGGTCCCTTCCTGGCGGCGGCGGCGGTGCTGCGGCGGCTCCACCCGGAGACCTTCTCCTGGGGCGCCGCCCTGCTCGACCCGGTGAACGGCGCCGTCTCCGCCCTGCTCGTGGTGACCGCCGGCGCCGCGGCCACCGCGGCCG
>JAADFK010000147.1 GCA_013152925.1 Acidobacteriota bacterium
GGGCCGCTCCATGCGGCAACGAGTCGCGGCCTTCATCACGCGGCATCCCCGGCCGCTTCGACGCGGGAGCGGATCCACTCCTGAATGTCACTCTCACGCCACGCTACCGCCCGCTTACCGATCTTGACGGGCCGTGGAAAGGTCCCCTCTGCCATGTACTGGTAGATGGCCGCCCTCTTCAGGGCAACCAGCTCCGAAACTTGGTCAATCCGCAACAGTCGATCCACAGTCATACCACACCCTCCCGTGGGAGCACATGGGACGGCTCGGGCCAACGAAACCGAACCCGTCCCGGTTTCCCGTGCGTCCTCGCACATCTCGCCGCTCATGCGGCGGGGTTCCGGTCCAAGGGCATCCATGAACGCCTTCATGGGTTCGGAATGTAGTGTGTGAATGTTTTTTACGGGAGGGCTGTGAAAAACTATTTGGAGGGCTTCGTTGGATGCCTCTCTTTCCAGGCTTTCCACAGTGTTGAAGGCGAACCGTGCTTGATACCATTCTCACGGAGTCTGCGAAGAGCAATGTTGAATGCGCTGTTGTTGGAAATGCCTGGGTTGTCGTTTTTTACGTCCTGAATGATCTTGCAATAAAGGGCGTGTCTATCTTCTGGCGTCTCCCCGGTCTCCGGGTCAACATGAGCCAACTTGCCGCCGGTGCTGACATTAGCCAAGGTTTTCCTTCCCACATTCAGGGAATATCCTTCCCGAAGAAGATTGAGCAGCGCGGTTGATTTCCCGGCTTCAAAGGCTAGAGCTATGCACCAGGCGAGAGTGTCATCCCCATTCTCCACATACTCCATCAAGAGTCGAATGGCCTGCATGGCGGTCTCGCGCTCCAGGGCACCATCGTGCACGGATTCCTCAACCCAGCCTAACGCTCCCCCAAGAACGCCCTGTGCTGTTTCGCGGCTGTCTGTCCGTGCCGCGAAACCAGGGCGCGGCGACATCTCGAAGAGAAAAGGAAGCGAGGAGTAAGGGACATCGTTCCATGTGACCGACGATTTCATGATGGTGGAGAGATCTACGATTCGCTCTTTCTTGGGTCGGCCAGGTCTCCGTTTTTCTTCCGTCATCTTGCCTCCCGAATCGCGACCAGGTCTCCGGCCGGCCTCGGTGTGGAGCAGTACTGTGCCCACTCTTCCATCAGCTGGCGCCGGCGGTCGAGCATGTCGCCGCGGTTGTACGCTTGCGCCACGGTGGTGCCCACGGAGTGAGCCAGGCAGCTCTCAACGATCTCCCAGGAGTAGCTCGTCCGCTCGCGCGGCCCACGTTGCAAAAGTCGAGCGCAGCCCGTGGGGTGTTGCGTCAACGTCAGCCCGTACCAGCACCCGCTTGAGCGCCATGTCAGAGAGTGCGCCGCCTGTAGGGCTTGGGAACACGAGATCATCGTTGCCGGCAAGACGTAGCATGTCCTTGAGCAGCTCCACGGCCGGCCTGGACAGCGGCACCCTGTGTTCCTTCCCCGCCTTCATCTTCCGGCCGGGGATGGTCCACAGGGCGTTCTCCAGGTCGATCTCGGACCACTCCGCCTGCCGTACCTCGATTCCGCGTGCCGCGGTCAGGGCCATGAATAGCAGGGGCAATACCCGGCATGGTGCGGATCCTTTTCAGCACCCCGGGCAGCTCCTGGTAGGGGATGTGCTTGTAGTGCTCGACGCGCCGCACCTTCGTGGGAGCTGGCAACAACTGGTCAAGGTGTCCGCGCCACCGTGCGGGGTTGAGCGGGTCGCGGTATCCCTGGACAGCGGCCCACGAGAGGATCCGTTCCATGCGGCCTCGAACGCGGCTTCCCATCTCCGGACGGTCGAACCATAGCCGCTTCAGTACCTCGACCACATGGGCGGTCTCGATGGCGTTGACGGGCATGTCCCCCACGTAGGGGAACACGTGGCGCTCCAGGCTCCCACGCCAGTGTTTCGGGGTCTTGGCGTTGCTCCAGCCTGGGGCGTGGGATCTCAGATACCGCTCGGCACACACCCTGAACGTCGGTACCTTTTTCGTCTGTGTTCTCCGGTATGAGATGGGGTCAACGCCGTTTCGCAGGAGCTGACGGGCCTCCTGGGCCAGCTCCCGAGCCCTTGCAAGCCCCACGTCCGGCCACGGCCCAAGCCCCATTGAACGTTCCTTGCCGCGCCATGTATACCGAAAAACCCATGATCTGCTCCCGCTACGCCGGACGTAAAGCCACAGCCCACCGCCATCTCCGTACTTCCCTGGGCCGGCATGCTTCACTTGCAGGGCGCTCAGTTTCCCGATCACAGGCATGTGCACTCCCACGTCTGGTACCCGATCTGGTACCCGTTCCCAATCGGGATTCTAACAGATTTCCATGGATCTTGACAGACGTGGAGTGTCGTATATCCCTATGAGAGAGCAACTTGTTATGGACGTTTGTGGAAGGTGCTGGAAGGGAAACTGGTGCCGAAGGCCGGACTCGAACCGGCACGGATCGCTCCACACGGCCCTCAACCGTGCGCGTCTACCAATTCCGCCACTTCGGCACGCGGCAGGTATTGTATTCGGCGGCCCCCCCTGAGGCAAGGGGGACCGTTGATCTACTTGACCTTCTTGGACGCCGGATTCTCCTGGCCCGCCACCGGGGCTTGCTTCGCGGCAGCCGGCGCCGCCTTCTGCTCCGCCGCGGGAGCCGATTGCCCCTGTGTTGCCGCGCCCTCCGGTTTGGCCGCCGGCACTGCTTCCTTGGCCGCGGGCTTTTCTGCCGGCGCGGGCTGGGTGGCCGCCGGTTTCTTGGTCGAAACGTGCTCCATCACCGAGCGAGCCCGCTTGCCATGCATGATGGCCAGGGCCATGGAGAGCACGATGAAGAGCACGAAGGAGCCCGTGGTCAGCTTGTGCATCAGGGTTGGGCCCGTGCGGGGGCCAAAGGCCGTCTGGCTTCCCCCACCGCCGAACGCACCGGCGAGGTCGGCGCCCTTGCCCTGCTGCAGCAGGACGACCGCGATCAGGAAGAAGCAGACCAGGATATAGAAGATCGTCAGAAGTGTTGCCACATTACTCTCCCGCGGCAAGATGAGCCGCAGCGCGGATGATAGCTGAAAACGACTGTACGTCAAGGCTTGCACCGCCGATCAGCCCGCCGTCCACGTCCGGCTGACCGAAGAGCTCGGCCGCGTTCCCGGGCTTGACGCTGCCACCGTAGAGGATTCGCACCGCGCGTGCAGCCTCCTCGCCAAGGACCGCCGCGATGCGCCCCCTCAGGAAGGCGTGCGCCTCCTGGGCCTGCGCGGGGCTTGCCGTTCTCCCTGTTCCAATGGCCCACACCGGCTCGTAGGCGACCACCAGCCGCTCGGCGTCCAGCCCTTCAAGGACGGCGGCCTGGCGCTCGAGAACCTCGAAGGTGACGCCGCCGTCCCGCTCCTCGAGGGTCTCGCCGAGGCAGAAGATCACCCGCAGCTCCTCCTCCTGGGCCCGGCGGGCGCGGCGCGCGGCCGTCTCATCGGTCTCGCCGAAGTAGCTCCTTCGTTCCGAGTGGCCGACGATGGTCCAGCCGACGCCGATCTCGGCCAGCATGGGTGCCGAGATCTCTCCCGTAAAGGCCCCGGAGGCCTCCCAGTGGACGTTCTGCGCCCCGAGGCCGATCCTCGAGGCTGAGAGCAACATCGCCGCGGCGGGAAGAGAAATGTAGGGCGGGCACACGACGACGTCCACCGCATCCGGCAGCTCCTCCTGGAGCAGCCCTTCGAGAAAGGCGCTGGCCTCACCAACGCCCATGTGCATTTTCCAGTTTCCGGCCACCAGGTACCTTCGTGCGCTCATGGTGCCTCCAGTGCTTCGACCGCGGGCAAGGAGCCACCAGCGATCAGCTGCAGCGAGGCGCCGCCCCCCGTCGAGACGTGGGATATGCGGTCCGCCACGCCGGCATTGTGAACCGCCATCACCGATTCGCCGCCGCCGACCACCGTGAAGCCGGAACAGGCGGCCATGGCTTCCGCCACGGCCATGGTGCCGGCTGCGAAGGCCTCCTTCTCGAAGACGCCCATGGGGCCGTTCCAGAAAACCGTACGGGCGTCCGCCAACGCCGCGGTGAAGCGCTCGCGGGTCCGCGGCCCGATGTCCACGATCATGAGCTCCGGCCTCACGGACCCGACGGCGAGAGTCTCCACCACTGAGGGCGTGTCGAGATCGTCGGTGGCGATCACATCCCCGGGCAACAGCAGCTCGACGCCCCGTTCCCGTGCCCGGTCCATGACCTTGCGGGCCGTTTCGAGCTCGCTTGCCTCCACCAGGGAGCGGCCGACCTCCAGACCCTGGGCCAGGAAGAACGTGTTGGCCATTCCGCCCCCGATGGCGAGCCTCCGGACACGCCCCAACAGGGCCATCAACGGCGCGGTCTTGGTGGACACTTTGGCACCGCCGACGACCGCGACGAAGGGTTGCTCGGGATCGTCCACCACGCGGCGCAGGGCCGCCACCTCGCGCTCCATCAGCCGCCCGGCCGCCCGCCGGCCGTCGGCAAAGAGACGAGCCGCCGCCTCCACGGAGGCATGGGCGCGATGGGCCGTGCCGAAGGCGTCGTTGACATAGTGGGAAAACGGCGCTGCCAGCTGCCGGGCGAAACCCTCGTCGTTGGCCTTCTCACCAGAGTGGAACCGCAGGTTTTCCAGGAGGAGCAGCCTGGAGCCGCCGGCCACGGCCCTGGCCACGGGCTCACCCACACAGTCCTCCACGAAATGGACGGGGTGGTCCAGGGCGGCCTCCAGGGCTGCGGCCACCGCCCGCAGGGAGTACCGGGGATCCGGCTCCCCCTTGGCCTTGCCCAGGTGGGAGCAGGCCGCCACCAGCCCAACTCGCTCGAGCAGCCAGCGGAGGGTCGGCAGGGCAGCCACGATCCGCGCCTCGTCCCGAACCTCGCCGTTCTCAACGGGGACGTTGAGGTCCAGCCGCAGCAACACCCGTGCCCCGTCCAGCTCCCGGAGGTCCTCCAGACGGGGAAGGCTCACGATTCCCTCCCGATCATGTACTCCAGCAAGTCGACGCAGCGCAGCGAGTAGCCGTTCTCGTTGTCGTACCAGCTGACGGCCCGGAAGAAGCTGGGTCCCACCCGGGTTGCCAGGGGCAGATCGACGATGGAGGAATGGGTTTCGCCGATGATGTCCGAGGAGACCAGGGGCTCGTCGGTCGCCCGGAGGATCCCCTTGAGCTCACCCTCCGCTGCCCTGACAAAGGCCTCCCGGATCTCGTCGATGGCGGCGTCCCGGCCCGCCACGAAGGTCAGGTCGCAGATGGAGCCGTCGGGAACGGGAACGCGGATCGCCGCGCCGGCCAGCTTGCCCTTGAGCACCGGGTAGACCAGGCCGATGGCCTTGGCGGCGCCCGTGGACGTGGGAATGATGTTGATGGCGGCAGCCCGGGCCCGGCGCAGGTCCGAGGGATGCTGCACGTCGAGGATCCGCTGGTCGTTGGTGTAGGCGTGGATCGTGGTCAGCCAGCCGTGCTCGATGCCGATGGTCTCGTGCAGGACCTTGACCATGGGGGCCAGGCAGTTGGTCGTGCAGGAGGCGTTGGACACGATGTCGTGGGAGGTGGGGTCATAGGTCTCGTGGTTGACACCCATGACGATGGTGGCGTCCGAGCTCTTGCCCGGGGCGGTGAGGATCACCTTCTTCGCCCCCGCCTCCAGGTGCAGCGCCGCCTTGTCCCGGTCGCGGAACAACCCGGTCGCCTCGAAAACGTAATCGACGCCCAGCTCCCGCCAGGGCAGCTCGGCCGGGTTCCGAACGGCCAGGACCTTGAACGAATCGCCGCCAGCGACGATTTCGTCGCCCTCCACACTGACCGGGCCGCCGAAGTGGCCGTGGACCGAGTCATGGGCGAAGAGGTTGGCCAGCATGTCCGGCGAGGTCAGGTCGTTGACCGCCACGAGGTCGAAGCCTTCCCGTGCCAGGAGATGCCGTGCCACGAGCCGTCCGATCCGGCCGAAACCGTTGATTGCAATGCGATGAGCCATGAAACACCTCCAAGTGTCTTCAAATGGACTGTCAGTATACCTTTCCACGAGCCATCGTGAAACGCCGGAATCTCGCGAGCGCGAAAACTCCCATCCCTGGCGGCAACCGTTGCTGGCAGGCCACGAATCGTTGCTTCGCAGGGTGATTTCTGCTAGCTTTCAGGGGAAAGGGAGGAGGGAAACGATGAGAAGACGGATCCTGACGTCCATGCTCGTGATCCCCATCGTGTTCGGCCTGATGGCCGGATGTACCAGCAAGGAGGAGAGAGAGAAAGAACAGAAGAAGGCCCAGATGGGGCAGCAGATCACCGAGATCGAGCAGATGTACGCCGATCTCCAGAAGAGCCGCGAGGAGCTGGCCAGTCTCAAGACGGCCCTCAAGGAGGCCGAGGCCATCCCGGTGCGCAAGCGCACCGACGAGACCAAGGCCCAGCTCGCCGAGCTCCCCGACAGGATCAAGACGCTGGAGGAAAAGACCTCGAAGGGTTACGACGCCCTCCAGGACAAGCTGGCCACCTTCCTGACCACGGCCCTCAACGACTTCCCGAAGGCGCCGGAAACGGCCAAGGGCCTGGAGATCTATGCCAAGGAGGCCCTGTATACCGCCGAGGACGTGGTCAAGAAGGCGGGCGACTACAAGAAGGCCATCGAGATCCTGCAAACCGCGAAGACGTACTACGAGAGCATTGGCCTGACGCCGTATCAGCCCCTGCTGGATGCCATGGACAGATACGACGACATGCGCTTCATCACGAAAGAACGCTTCGACGCCGTCAAGAAGGGCATGACCGAGGACGAGGTCGCGGAAGTGGCCGGCGCTCCGTATTACATGAACAAGAAGAAGGATGAAAAGCGGGGCATCGTGTACTGGCTCTACCCCCACCGCGACGGCGGGGCGGCCGCCATCTACTTCAACAAGAAGCACAAGGTCTACCACAAGGACTTCAACGCCGTGAAGCCCAGGGTGGTCAACAAGGACTGACCGGCGGCAGAGCCCTGGGCAAGCGAACGCCACCCGGCGGCCCCGGTCGCCGGGTTTCTCGTGCTGTGTGACAACGGCTCTGCTCCAGAATGCGCGCTGCGCCATGATGCCGTCGGCTTTCGCCGGTTCGAGCCACTCCTGCGAAGCCTCTCCCGCCAGCCCGACGTGGGAGGACCTCGTTGCGAAAACGGCGAGGCGGCCGGTGATACGGCTGGATCACGGCTCGCAACAGAAGCCCTCCCAGGCCGAGCGGACCCAGGTACCATGGGAGCCCTGGGAGGAACCATGGCGGATCGTCTCCTGCTCGTCGACGGGCACTCAAACCTCTACCGCGCGCACTTCGCCCTGCGGAACAACCTGACGGCGCCGGACGGCACGCCAACCGGCGCCACCTACGGCTTCCTGCGCATGCTCCACCGGCTGCTCGCCAATCTGGAGCCGAGCCACGTCGGCGTGGCCTTCGACGTCAGCCGTATCACCTTCCGCACCCGCATGGACGAGCGCTACAAGGCGCAGCGGAAGCCGATGCCCGAGGAGCTCAAGGCCCAGATCCCCTTCGTCCGCGAGGCCCTGGAGCACCTCGGCATCCCCAGCCTCGAGCTGCCCGACTACGAGGCCGACGATGTCATGGGAACCCTGGCCTTCCGGGCGGCTGAACGGAAGATCGAATGTGTGATCGCCACCTCCGACAAGGACATGCTCCAGCTGATCCGGGACCCCTGGATCCGCGTCTGGCACACCCGCCACGAGCGGCTCCTGGACGAGGCGGCTGCCGAGGAGCTCTTCGGCGTCCCGCCTTCCCAGGTGACCCAGGTGCTGGCCCTGATGGGAGACAGCTCGGACAACGTCCCAGGCTGCCCCGGCATCGGTGAGAAGGGCGCCAGGGCCCTGATCCGCACATGGGGCTCCGTGGAGGCCCTGTACGAGAACCTGGAGCGCGTCACCCCCACACGCGCCCGCAACGCTCTCGCCGCCCACCGTGACCAGGTGGAGCTTTCGCTGGCGCTGGTCACCATACGGACCGACCTGGACCTCCCCCTTGACATGGAGGCCCTGCGCGTCTCATCCCCGGATACGGCGGGACTGGCCTCCCTCTACCGCCGCCTGGGATTCACCTCCCTGCTGGCCGAGCTGGACATCACGGACGCCACCGCCCGCGCCCTGGAGGTGGAGCTCGTGGGGCCGGAAGGGCTCCTGGCCGTCGGCGGCGGGCTCCACGTGGAGCCCGGCCTGGCCGCCGCCGCCACGCCGGGCCGGGTCGTGGCCGCCAGGGCTCCCGACGCCGATCTGGCCGCCGCCCTGGCCGGGGAGCTCCACGGCGCCTCGGTTTTCTCCAGCAAGGAGCTCCTGCGCTTCCTCCGTGACCAGGACCGCTGTTGGACCGCGCCGCCGCTGGACCTCTCGCTCGGGGCCTACCTCCTGGACCCCGGGGAAGAGATCACCCTGGAGACGGTCGCCCGCCGGTACCTGGAGGTCCTCCCGCCCGATCCTGTCAGCTCCGATCTGGAAGCGGCCGCCGCCGGCCGGGCCGCGCTGTGGACCGATGCCGCCGCGCGGACAGTCTTCGAGCACGTGGAGGACCAGGGCTTGCTGCGGCTCTACACGGAGATCGAGGCCCCGCTGGTGCCGGTCCTGGAAACCATGGAGCGGTGGGGAGTCCGCGTGGATCTCAAGGTTCTCGAGGAGCTATCCCACCGCCTGGGAGAATCGCTGGCGCAGCTGGAATCCGAGATCCACCAGGAGGCCGGCGGCCCCTTCAACATCAACTCCTCCCAGCAGCTGGCGGTCATCCTTTTCGAGCGCCTGGGTTACCCGGTCCTCAAGCGGACCTCCAAGACCAAACGTCCCTCCACCGGCGTCGAGGTCCTGACGGAGCTGGCCGGCCGCGGCTACCGCCTCCCGGCACTGATCCTGGAATACCGGGAGCAGTCCAAGCTCAAGTCCACCTACGTGGACGCGCTGCCTCGCCAGGTGGCATCCGACGGCCGGATCCACACACGCTTCCACCAGACGGTGACGGCCACGGGGCGCCTCTCCTCCTCCGACCCCAACCTCCAGAACATCCCCGTGCGCACCGAGCTCGGCCGCGAGGTTCGCCGGGCCTTCGTCGCGGAGCCGGACTGGCTCCTGGTGGCGGCCGACTACAGCCAGATCGAGCTCAGGGTGCTGGCCCACATGTCCCGGGACGAGGCGCTCCTGGAGGCTTTTCGAGCCGGCGAGGATATCCACCGCGCGACGGCGGCCGCGGTGCTCGGCAAGGAGCCTGGCGAGGTCGGCCCCGCCGAGCGCCGCGCGGCCAAGACCGTCAACTTCGGCTTGATCTATGGCATGGGCGCCTACTCCCTCTCCCGCGACCTCGGCGTCACGCCGGCCGAGGCCCAGGAGTTCATCGACGCCTACTTCGACCGCTTCCCCGGGGTCAAGGCCTACATGGACGGCCTGAGGGAGCAGGCGCGGCGGGAGGGAAAGGTGACAACCCTCTTCGGCCGGGTGCGTCGTATCGCCAACCTGGACCACCCCGCGGCCAACGTCCGGGCCGCGGCCGAGCGCATGGCCATCAACGCCCCCATCCAGGGCACGGCGGCCGACATCATCAAGCTGGCCATGATCGCCGTCCACCGCTGGCTCAAGGACCGGGATGCCCGCCTGCTGCTCCAGGTGCACGACGAGCTGATTCTCGAAGCTCCAGCCGCCGATGCGGAGGCCGTGGCGAAGGAGCTCCGCCGGATCATGGAGGGCATTGTCACCCTCGATGTCCCCCTTGCCGTCGACGTGGGCCTCGGCCCCTCCTGGTACGAGGCCAAGTAAGGCCAGTCCGTCGCCCGGAGCGGGTTTCTGCTGCGACCGTGGAGCCACCTGTCATTACGGCGTTTCTCCCGGCGGCGGCGCCCCGGTCGAAACACCACACTGACGGGCGTCCCCATGGTCTCGCGACGAAGCCCGGTCCGAGCGGCGAGCTCGGTCATTCGACGACCTGGAGCGAGTTGGCCGAAAGGTACCCCGGATCGATGGCCTCCAGGATGACCCGCCCTTCCATGTACTGTGGCACCGGAAGACCCAGCAGGTAACAGATGGTCGGCGCCACATCGACCAGCTGGGACGCCTCCATGCGATGGCCTGGAATGACTCCGGGACCCATGAAGGCCACCAGCCCGTCGGGGCAGGAACGTGCCGAAGCCCGCCATCGCCTGCCCCCGCCCAGCGTCCGCAGGATCCGCTCGACCGGGTCGGGCTGGGCCATTCCGTAGGGTGAGACCAGCACCACCAGACTACCGTGATGGTCCTGGAGGAGCTCGTCCAGCGTCTCGTCCAGCAGCTCGAGCACGAGGCCCAGAACGGCCCGTTCGTCGGTGTCGCCGGCGCCTTCAGGCTCCAGGTAACGGCGTGTGACAGCCAGGGATTCCAGCTCGATCCACAGGATCTCCTGCCGCCCCGGCCCCGCCCGCCGCACCCGGGCGATCTTCGCCAGGTCCGCCACAACAGCGTGACGGACGGCCTCTCCCTCCCTGGGGAACCGGGCCAGCGCCAGGTCCAGGGCATGCCGGAGATTGACCTCCACCGAGGCCCAGGAACGGCCCAGCCCCTGTTCGGAGCCCGCACGGGCCGTCTTGCCCCACACGCCGGGCCATCCGATGGCCTGGACCGGCAACCCCCCACCGGCCAGGCGCTCCCACAGTGGCGGCAGCACCGATGGCGACGGTGGCACCTTGCGTGCAAGAGGGCGCGGAATCAGCCACGTCCCGCCCAGGCCAGTGGTTGGGAGGAGCCGCAGCGGCTTGTGCAGGATCCCCGGCAGCTCCCAGGCGAACCGTCCCTTGACGCCATGCTCCCGCGGGTAGGCACCCACCGCCGTCGTGGTCCAGAGGGATCTCTTGAGGAAGGGACGGTAGGGGTGGAGCGGACCCCACGAGCCCGCGCGAACGAAGCGCTCCAGGGCGGGGTAGCGCCCGCTCGTCGTACTGGCCAGGAACAGGTTGACGTCCATCCCTTCGATGCCCACGACGACCAGCCCCCGCTGGGGATGCCCGAGGTTCCCCCGGGAGAGCAGTGGGATCTCGGGCGGACCCACGGCGCCCCAGAAGAGCCGGAGCACCGGCACCACGAGGATGACGGCCACCACCGCAGGCACCCGCCACCATGCCTTGCGGCTGGCACCCAGGCGGTCGACCACCGCCACCACCACGACGACGCCCAGCCACACGACGGCGTCCTGTCCGAGAATGCGGTGCATGCTCCCCGTCAGAAAGGCCTCGTTGATATCGGCGTTGACCCGGCTGAGCACGGCGCCCACCAGGAACACCAGCATGGCCAGCCACGGCAACATCCACAGCTTCCGACCCCTTCCCCACACGAGCCGGACAACCCAAAGGACGAGAACGCCCACCGCCGCGGTCAGCACGGCGCCCCAGGCGATCCAGACGACAACGACCCGCAGAACACCGCCGAGACCACCGGCAACCTCGGGGTTGAGGCGGAGGATCAGGACCAGGGCCATGAGCCCGGCGCCGGCGCCGGCGGTCAGGAGCTGGAGAAATTCGTCGCGGTCCACCATAATCATTCCTCATGGTACCGCGCACCGACCGATCCGCCGTACTGATCGCCCGCCGTCAGCTGACGCCGGGCACCTACGCCGTGCGTTTTCAGCTGGAGGGCCCGTTCTCCGCGCCCCGGCCAGGCCAGTTCGTCATGCTGGCGATCGAGGGGAGCGACCTCCCCTTCTGGCGGCGTGCCTACTCCATCGCCGGTTTCGGCGAGGGCATCGACGGACCGTGGCTCGAGCTGATGATCAAGATCGTCGGGCCCGGTACGGCCCACTGGCGAACGGCGCCCATGGAGAGCCGGGCCCGCATCCTCGGTCCGCTGGGCCGTGGGTTCCCCGTGGAGGAGGCCACCGGGCCCATCGCCATGGTGGCCGGCGGTATCGGCCTGCCCCCGCTCCTCCACGCCATGGCCGAGCTGGCTTCCCTGGGAATCTCTTGCGACCTCTACCTGGGCGCCGCGACGGCCGACGAGCTGATTGAGCCCGAGAGCTGTGCCCGGGCGGTCGCCGAGACCGGCGGCCGTTTCTTCGCGTGCACCGACGATGGCAGCGCCGGCGAGGAAGGCCTGGTCACCGAGGTTCTGGGCCGCCATCTGGACTCCGGAGAAGCCTACGAGGCCATCTGGGCCTGCGGGCCCAACCCCATGCTCCGCGCCCTGGCACGGCTCTCGGCGAAGCGCGGGGTCCCGGCCTGGCTCTCCATGGAGGAACGGATGGCCTGCGGCGTCGGCGTCTGCCTGGGCTGCATCGCCCCCGCGCCCGGCGGCGAGCACGTCCGAGTCTGCACCGAGGGCCCGGTTCTGCCCGCCGCCGCCATCGACTGGGAGGCCCTGTGAGCGCACCGGATCTTCGTGTGGCGGTCGGCGATCTCCTCCTGGCCAATCCCGTGCTGGCGGCCTCCGGCACCTTCGGCTACGGCCTGGAGCTCGCCGACCTCTGCGCCCCCGAGGCGCTCGGCGCCGTCGTCACCAAGGGGCTGAGCCCCGCCCCGCGGGCCGGCGCCCCCATGCCGCGAATCGCCGAGACCTCGTCGGGCATGCTCAACGCCATCGGCCTGGAGAACATCGGCGTCGAGGCGTTCTGTTCCGACAAGCTGCCCGAGCTTTGCCGGCTGGGCGTCGTGGTCGTCGTCAACGTCTTCGGCGAATCGCCGCGGGATTACGTCCACGTCATCGAACGGTGCGAGGCGGAGGATGGAATCGCCGCCTACGAGCTCAACGTCTCCTGCCCCAACGTCTCGTCGGGAGGCATGGAATTCGGACATGATCCCGACCTGCTGCGGACCCTGACCTCCCTCTGCCGCCGGGCCACGGAGAAACCGCTCTGGGTCAAGCTCTCTCCCAACGCCCCGAACCTCGTTGAGACGGCCCGCGCCGCCGTGGACGGTGGCGCCGACACGCTGTCGCTGATCAACACGATCCGAGCCATGGCCATCGACCCGTGGCGCCGGCGGCCCGAGCTGGCGAGGACCTTCGGCGGCCTCTCCGGTCCGGCGATCCTCCCCATTGCCCTCCGCATGGTCCACGAGGTCCACCGGGAGCTGCCGGACGTTCCGCTGGTGGGGCTCGGGGGCATCGAGAGCGGCCTCGACGTGGTGCGATTCCTCCTGGCCGGCGCCTCGGCGGTCCAGGTGGGGACGGCCACCTTCCGGCGCCCCGGCGCCATGGTGGAGATCCTCGACGAGCTGGCGGAATACTGCCGGCAGACCGGCGTCCACGAGCTCTCCGAGCTGACCGGCGCCCTGGAGGTGTGAGATGGACCCTGCACGACGGGCACTGTGCGTAGCCCTCGACGGGAGCGACCGTCGCTGGATCGAGGAGATGGCGGCCATGCTGGCGCCCTGTTCCGGGTGGCTCAAGGTCGGCCTCGAGGCCTTCACCGCTCACGGCCCGGAGCTGGTGACCGCCATCAACGATGTGGGTGGCAGCGTCTTCCTCGACCTCAAGCTCCACGACATCCCCAACACCGTGCGCCGGGCGGCCGCCAACTGCGCCGCCATGGGCGTTGCCATGTTCAACGTCCATGCCTCGGGGGGCTCTGCCATGCTCCAGGCGGCCGTGGAGGGCGCCGGGGAGGGCGCCCGGGGCGAGCGCCCGAAGGTGCTGGCCGTCACCGTGCTGACGAGCCTCGACGGCGATACCCTGGCCGAGCTGGCCATCGACGTACCGCCGGCGGAGCTTGTGGTCCACTGGGCTCGGCTCGCTCACGATTGCGGCCTCGACGGTGTCGTCGCCTCGGCACGCGAGGCCGCCGCCATCCGGCGTGTCTGCGGCCCCGGTTTTCTCATCGTCACGCCGGGTATCCGGCCGGCGTGGGCCTCCGCCGACGATCAGCGGCGGATCGTCCAGCCGGGCCGTGCCATCGCCGGGGGCTCGGATATTCTGGTCATCGGCCGGCCCATCACCCGGGCCGCCGATCCCGCCGCGGCGGCGGGCCGGGTTCTCGAAGAGATCCAGGCCGGCCTCGGGGCAACAGGTTGAAACACGCTACCGCCCCGCCACCAGGGGTGCGGGGCACCACGGGAGGACGCCATGCACGACAAGAGTATCGAGCTTCTCAACCTGGCCATCGCCGATGAGCTGTCGGCGATCCACCAGTACATGTACTTCCACTTTCGCCTGGACGACCTGGGATACGCGCCGCTGGCCGGCCTGCTCAAGAAGACGGCCATCGAGGAGATGTTGCACGCCGAGATGGTGGCCGAGCGGATTCTCTTTCTCGGCGGAGAGGTGGAGATGGTTGTCGGCCGGCCCGTGGAGAAGATCCACGACGCCCAGGCCATGCTCGAAAAGGCCAAGTCGCTCGAGCAGGAGGCCGTGCTCATGTACAACGACTTCGCCGTCCAGTGTGCCGGCAACGCCGACTCGGGCACCAAGAAGCTCTTCGAGGAGCTGGTAGCCGCCGAGGAGATGCACCTGGACGGCTTCGACCGCCAGTCGGACTTCGTCCAGCGCTT
This sequence comes from Acidobacteriota bacterium, assembly GCA_013152925.1. GTDB lineage: Bacteria > Acidobacteriota > Thermoanaerobaculia > Thermoanaerobaculales > Sulfomarinibacteraceae > JAADFK01. The sequence continues at coordinate 14,446 of JAADFK010000147.1, forward strand.
CGGCGAGCGCTACCTGGCGCTCCAGTCGTTCCAGGGCGGCGACGCCGACGGCGAGGGTGGCTGACCAGGAGCCTTCTTTCCGGATCGACGCCCCGGGGGAAGAGGAGGACAACAGCGCGAAGGCGGGCAAACGCCGGAAGGAAAGACGATCGGTGTCCGGCCTGGCGTCCGCAACCGATACCGGCGACATCGCTTTCGGGCCAGCATCCCCTGGCCTGGTGCTTGGTGTCACATTTGAATCCCGCCACCTCGGAAAACCCGTCGCCAAACCGGTACCCCGCCGGCGATTCCATGGTCGATCGGTATTCCCTCCGCCGCGCCCGGGCATGGTTGCGCCCGTGAGCTTCCCTCGCGCGCCGGGTCCCCGGAACCTCGGGATCTTCGGAAGGGGACGCACCGGCTTGCCGCCGGGGATCGCCCAGGGGATACTCTTCCCGTGAGCGGCATCGCCTGGCCCGACCCCGCGGCAATGGAGCGCCTGCCCGCCAACCACCGGCGGACGGTGGCGGCGACCCTTCGTACGGTCCGCAAACGCCTGGAGGAGCTCGTGGAGCACGGTGAGATCGTGGCGCCTGCCGGGGAGCTGGAGCGCCTTGCCCTCCTCGAAGGAGCCACGGGCATGGACGCCGGTCCCCGCCACATCGACTCGCTCCTGGCCGCCCTCTCCGTGGCGGCGGACGATCTCGAGCCCCGCCGTCTCCGAGGCTACGGCACGCTCGATGCGGAGCAGCAGGCCACGCTCCACCGGCTGGCCCAGGGTCTTCGCCAACTGTTCGAAGGCCTTCGCACCGGCACGACGCCCGACGCAACAGCGCTTCACATCGGCGCCGGGCATGACCCCTGGATTCCGCGGCCCATCGGGGTGATCCACTCGCCGTGGACGAAGCGGGAGACCACGCCGCGACAGCCGCCCGAAAACGGGGCCGGGGGCACCGTGGAGCTCCTGCCCGAGCTGGCGCCGGCCCTCGCCGACCTCGAGGGCTTCGAACGGATCTGGCTCCTCTGCCTCCTCGACCGTTCGGGACCATGGACGCTCCGGGCGACGCCTCCCCTTAACGGCCGGTCCCACGGCCTCTTCGCCACACGCTCTCCCCGAAGACCCAACCCCATCGGCCTCTCGTGCGTCCGGCTTCTCCGGGTGGACGGGCCCATCCTCCGGGTGGATGGACTGGACATGCTCGACGGCACGCCGCTGCTGGACCTCAAACCCTACATCCCCCAGGTGGACGCCTGGCCGGGGGCACGGGCCGGTTGGCTGGAACACCTTACCCGGGAGGATCGGTAGATGGTGCTCTGGGCTCTCGTTCCCCTGGGCGTGCTCGGCCTGCTCGCGGCCGGATTCTCGCTGACCGTCTCCCGCGCCTACCGGACGCCGCAGACCCCCCACGAGCAGACCCCCGAGGACCTGGGCATCGCCTTCGAGCCCCTCCGCTTCCCCACCGCGGGAGGGCTCTCCCTTGCCGGCTGGTGGATTCCCGCGGCGGAGGACCCCGCCGGCGCTCCCACCCTGATCCTGATCCACGGCTGGAGCCGGAACGCCGAGCGGATGCTTCCCTTCGTCGGACCGCTTCACCGCGCGGGCTTCAACCTGCTGGCCTTCGACGCGCGGTGTCACGGGCAGTCCGCATGCGACGGCGTCGCCAACATGCTCAAGTTCTCCGAGGACATCCGGGCGGCCGTGTCCGAGATCCTCCGCCGTGGGGCCGACCCGGGGCGAGTCGGCGTCCTCGGCCACTCCGTGGGCGGGGCCGGAACGATCCACGCCGCGGCCAACGACCCGCGGATACGGGCCGTGGTCACCGTGGGCGCCTTCGCCCATCCCCGGGACATGACGGTGCTCGACCTCTCCCGCCGCAAGGTCCCCGGCCCCCTGGCCCGCCTGATCGTCGCCTATGTGCAACACAGCGTCGGCGTCTCCCTGGACGAGATCGCCCCGGAGAACGTCATCGCCCGGATCGCCGTCCCGGTGCTGCTCGTTCACGGTGAGCAGGACGAGGTCGTTCCGGTGGAGCACGCCCTCCGCCTGGCCTCCGCGGGCGGCCCCAACGTCCGCCGCCTCCTCCTGCCCCGATGCGGCCACTCCGACTGCGACGGCGACCCGGCGTTCTGGCCGGCGGTGCTGGAGCATCTCGACATCGCCTTGCAAGAAACCGCCAATCCGGGTTGACAGGCGCCCCCGGCAGGCCCTATGCTTGACGGCGATGAGTAACGGCAACCCCTCCACGCGCGCCATGGTCATGTGCATGTGCATCCTGCGGGCGTGGGAGTGTGTCTCGCCAGCGATGTAAGCCTCGCGAAACCACGACACCCAGCCCGCAGCGGTACCCCGTTGCGGGTTTTTTGTTGTCCCGGCCACGGTGCCATGACCGAAAGGAACGATCGATGAAACGGCGAATGTGCAGCACGCGACCCTCAGGCAACGATCACCAACGCTCTATCCACCTCAGCACTCTACGGTCCAGACACCGGGCCGGAAAGGAACCGACCGATGACCCTCACCGACGACGCATACCATTTTGAAACTTTGCAGGTCCATGCCGGCCAGACGCCGGCGCCCGGCACCAACGCCCGCGCGGTGCCGATTTACCAGACCACCTCGTTCACCTTCGACTCCGCCGAGCACGGTGCGCGCCTGTTCGCGCTCAAAGAGCTCGGCAACATCTATACCCGGATCATGAACCCAACCACGGACGTCTTCGAGCAGCGCGTGGCGGCGCTCGAGGGCGGGGTGGGGGCGCTGGCCACGGCCTCCGGGCAGGCGGCCCTCTTCCTCACTCTCGTGACGATCTGCGAGCAGGGCGATCGCGTTCTCGCCTCGACCCACCTGTACGGCGGTACCCACAACCAGCTCAAGGTGGCCCTCCCGAGGCTCGGCATCGACGTGGACTTCGTGGAAGGCGAAGATGCTGCGGCCTTTGCACCCCACATCGACGGGCGCACGAAGGCACTGTACGTGGAGACCATCGGCAACCCGGCCTTCGCGGTGGCCGACCTTGAGGGGCTTGCAGCCCTGGCCCACGCTCACGGCATTCCCCTGATCGTGGACAACACCTTCGGGTGCTGCGGCTACCTCTGCCGGCCCATCGAGCACGGCGCGGACATCGTCGTGGAGTCGGCCACCAAGTGGATCGGCGGCCACGGAACCTCCATCGGAGGTGTCATCGTCGATTCCGGCCGCTTCGACTGGCGCAACGGGGGCTTCGCCGCCTTCACGAGCCCGTCTCCCGGCTACCACGGGCTGGTCTTCGCCGAGGCCTTCGGCCCCGACTCTCCCTTCGGCAACATCGCTTTCCTGGTTCGAGCCCGCGTGGAGGGCCTGCGCGATCTGGGCCCATGCCTGTCTCCTTTCAATGCGTTTCTTCTGCTCCAGGGCCTTGAGACCCTCTCCCTTCGGGTCCAGCGCCACTGTGACAACGCGCTGGAGCTGGCGCGCCGTCTGAGCGCCCACCCGGAGGTGGCCTGGGTCAGCTACCCGGGGCTCGCCAACCACCCGAGCCACAAGCGGGCAGGCCGCTACCTGCGGCACGGCTTCGGCGCCGTCCTGACCTTCGGGGTCCGCGGAGGCGCCGAGGCGGCGCGCCGTTTCATCGACTCGGTGCGGCTCGCCAGTCACCTCGCCAACGTGGGAGACGCGCGGACCCTGGTCATCCACCCGGCCAGCACGACGCATCAGCAGCTCGCTCCCAACGAGCTCCGCGCCGCTGGCGTGGCCGAGGACCTCGTGAGGGTCTCGGTCGGGCTGGAGCACATCGATGACATCACCGACGACTTCGAGCAGGCCCTGGCCCGGGCCCGGGAGCGGAGGGCGTCATGAGCGCGGTGACGGCCATGGAGACGGCCGCCGACGTCCTGGAGATTGGCCGTCCCTTCGCCCTGGAGTCCGGCCGGACCCTGGAGACCGTTCGCGTGGCCTACCGCTGCTGGGGCCGGCGGTCGCCGGCCGGGGACAACGCGGTGCTCGTGTGTCACGCGCTGACCGGGTCGGCCGACGTGGACCTCTGGTGGGGCGGGCTCCTGGGAGAGGGCCGGGCACTCGATACGAACCGTGACTTCGTCGTCTGTGCGAACGCCCTGGGAAGCTGTTACGGCACCACCGGCCCCAGCTCCCCGGGGCCGGACGGCCACGGAACGTGGGGGCCGGACTTTCCCGCCATCACCGTGCGCGACATGGTGCGGCTCCAGGCCCTCCTGCTCGACCACCTCGGTGTCAGCCGCGTGCACCTGGTCATCGGCGGATCACTCGGCGGCATGCAGGCGCTGGAATGGGCGGCGAGCTTCCCCGAACGGCTCGACGCCGCCGCGGTCATCGCCGCGCCTGCCCGCCAGTCGGCCTGGGCCATCGCGCTTTCCCACGCCCAGAGGGCCGCCATCGCCGCCGACCCCCGGTTCCGGGATGGGCGCTACCCGCCGGACGATCCACCGCGCGAGGGCCTCGCCGTGGCCCGGATGATCGCCATGTGCTCGTACCGGAGCTGGGAGAGCCTGGAGGGCCGCTTCGGCCGCAACGAGGCGCCGGGGGGCGGTTTCCAGGTGGAGTCCTACCTGTGGCATCAGGGCAGGAAGCTTGCGGCGCGTTTCGACGCCAACAGCTACATCGCCCTCACGTGCGCCATGGACACGCACGATGTGGGACGTGGCCGGGGCGGTGTCGAAGCCGCCCTGGGGCGCATCGAAATCCCGGTGCTCGTGGTGGCCATCGACAGCGACGTGTTGTTCCCGGCCGAGGAGCAATGGCGGCTCGTGGAGGGACTTTCGAAGGGACGCCTGGCCTGGCTCTCCTCCCCGCATGGCCATGATGCGTTTCTGATCGAGACCGAACGCCTGGACCGCACGATCCGCGAGTTTCGTCAGACGGCCATCCCGGGCCGGAGAGAGGAGGGCACCCATGAGCCATGATGCACAGGACAGGCGCGCCGTGGTATTGAAGTTCGGGGGCACCTCGCTGGCCGACGCACGCCGCCTGCGGACGGCCGCTCGCATCGCCCGCAGCGCCGCGATGCGGACACACGTGGTGGTGGTCGTCTCCGCCATGGCTGGGGTGACCGACGCCCTGGCCGCGGCGGCGGCCCTGGCCAGCGAGGGAGATTCCTCCTGGCGGGAGATGCTTCTCCGGCTGGAACGCCGGCACCTGGACGCTCTTGAGGAGCTCGGGGGCAGCCGGCGCTTCCCCCTTCAAGGCAGGAGGCTGCGCCACCGGCTTGAGCACCTCCGTCACATGCTCCGTGCGGTGGCAGGCGGTGCCGGCGATGACGCCACCCTCCGGGTGCGGATCCTCGCTTCCGGCGAACGCCTCTCCGCGCTCCTCTTCTCCGCGGAGCTTCGCCGATCGGGGCCCGCGGCCCCGGTGGTCGACGGAAGCGAGCTGATCGTCACAGACTCCTCCTTCCCCGAGGCCCGTGTGGATCTCGAAGCCACCTGCCACCGGGCCTGCGGCCGACTGGCCTGGCCGACGCCCGGGGTGATTCCCATCGTCACCGGCTTCATCGGGGCCGACCGCCGCGGCCGGACGACCCTGCTGGGGCGGGGCGCGTCCGATCTTTCGGCCACCATCCTCGGTGCGGCCCTCGGCGCGCGCCGCGTGGAGATCTGGACCGACGTGCCCGGCGTGCTTTCGGCGCCCCCGCGTTGGGTTCCCGGAGCCCGGACGGTACCGTACCTTTCCCGCGAGGAGGCCGGTGCGCTGGCCCGCTGGGGGGGCAAGGTCCTTCATCCAGGAACCATGGTCCCGCTCGACGGATCCTCCATTCCCATCATCGTCGGGAACAGCCTGGACCCGGCGGCCGGCCGCACCGTCATCGGCGCCGCCCGGGGAGCAGGACGGCCAGCGGCCGTCTCCGGCCGGCCGGGCATCGCGCTGGCGAGCGGCGGCGGTCGTGGCAGGGCGGTCATCGACCCG
>JAADFK010000148.1 GCA_013152925.1 Acidobacteriota bacterium
TGGAGCGGGGTGTGGACGTGGACGGGGTCATCATGCTCGACCTGGAGATGGTCCGCTACCTGGTGGACGGGCTAGGGGGTCTCGCCCTGCCTGACAACCGCACCGTGACCGGAGATACGGTTATCCCCTACTTCTACGAGTCATGGGCCAGGCCGCGCGGCTCGGACGCACAAAGTCAGGTGAACACGCCCAGATGGTGGTTGCAGCGCAAGAACTTCATGCGCGACGTGGTGCAGGCAGCTCTCGGCCGGATCCAGGGCCACCCTAGTGACATCCCCGTGGTGCGCCTGGCCCGAAACGTGGTACGAGGGCTGCAAGAACGCCACCTGCTGCTCATCCCCCTCCGCGATCCAACCTCGCAGGGCATCGTGGCCCGACAGGGATGGGACGGCGCGGTGCGGCCGGGAGATGGTGACTACCTGCGGGTGACGGACACCAATGTGGGGTTCAACAAGACCAACGCCAAGGTGGATCTGGAGATGGCGTACACGGTAGACCTGCGCGCCACACCGGCCACAGCCACACTCATGCTCACGTACACGCACAGGTCCAGGGTCGCCATTCCCACCTGTATTCAGGAAGCCCGCTACGGGGAGCGGTATGAGGATATGCAAGACCGCTGTTACTGGAACTACCTCCGGGTGAACCGTCCGGGAGGCACGCGCCTGGTGAGAGCGGAGGGGCTACGACCAGACACCATTACCACCGGCGCCGGAGACAGGGAGACAACGGAGATCGCCGGGCTTATGGTGCTGCCGCCCGGGCGACAGCACGTCGTCACCATCCAGGACCGGCTCCCCGACCTGAACAGCGAGGCCCCTGGATACCACCTGCGGGTGCAAAAGCAACCGGGCCAGAGGACGGTCCCTCTTACCCTGCACATCTACACCAGACACGGAGACGTCACGCGACGCTTGCTGCTGAACACAGACCTGGATGTACATCTGATACCGGAAGGCCCGGCACTGGAAGTACGACCCACCTACCCTCGTGGAAACGCGCATACGCACTCATGCGGAGGTTCGCCATGAGCAGACCTAAACGTCCAGTTCGGTCTATATTGCTGGCCGCGGTCGTTATGACCACGGTCGTGTGGCTGGCCTGGCAGGCGCCGCCGCTGCAGGCTGGCACAGGCGCCACCGTCCCCATCCTCGTCCAGGGCCAGGTGACCCTGCAGCGGCCCAACGCGCCCGCGCCCGACCCATCCTGGGCGGTGCCCCTGATGGTGACGTTCCACACGCCCGGCGACTCCAGCCCGGCGTACGCCTGGCTGGTCACTACAGATGACAGCGGCAAGTTCAGCATCGTGGACTCTGTGGAAGAGGCCATCTACGACGTGCGCGTGAAGAACCTGCACACCCTGCGCAATCTGAAGCAGAACGTCCCCATCGTCGCTGGAACCAACACGCTGGACCTGGGCACCCTGCGCGAGGGGGATGCCAGCGACGACAACCGGGTGAACATTGCTGACTTTGCCATCCTGCGCGCCGCCTACTTCACCCAGGAGGGCGAGGCCGGGTTCGACCCTCGCACCGATTTTGACGAGGACAACCGCATCAACGTGCGCGATTTCGCCCTCCTGCGCAGCAACTACTTCTCTGAGGGGGACATCATCGTGCCCCGCGCTCCGGCTCGGCCCCCGGCACATTCCACCACTCTCTACCTCCGACCCGCTGTGGTGCGCACCGAGGTTGATATCACCCGACCGGTTCGCGCCTATCTCGACGCCAGGGGCGGGCAAATCGTGGGAGCCGACGTCGTGATTGCCTTCGACCCCGCCCTGCTTCAGATTGTGGACGCCACCGGAACACCCACCACGACCGTGATACCGGGAGACGCGCTGGATGTCGTGCTCATGAACCGGGTGGACAACAGCCAGGGGCGCATCAAGTTCGGCGCGGGAACCTTTGGCGACCCATTTGCGGCCCAAGGCACCCTCTTTTCCTTCTACATACGCGCCCTCACCGAGACGTTCGGCACGCCGCTGGACATTGTCTACGCCGACGTGGTGGACACGGTGGGGCAGTCCGTGACGACCAACCTGGAGAGCGGTCGGTTACAGGCCGGTAATTACCACTACGCCCAGTTCCCGGCCACGTGGGGGAGGTGGTCCAACTTGCCGCCGCTCCGGCGCTTCTTCTTCCCTGTCCTCAAGTGAGTGTGAGTTCACACGGAGGATCGAACAATGAACCCGTTTGTCTTACGCCGCAGTGGAGTGCTCCTGCTAATAGCGCTGTTGGCCATCGGGCTGCTGTCCGTCTCTGGGAACGCTGGGGCCGCTGCTTACCCGCTACCATCCGAGCAGGCTCCCTCGGTCCCCGCGGCCGTCATCGTGGCTGTCCGGCCCAACAGCATCAACGTGTACACCTATCAGCAATTTGACGTCCAGATTCGGGTTGAGGGGAGTGGCACCGCCGTGGGGGCCGACGCGTGGCTCCACTTCAACCCCAGCCTCTTGCAGGCGGTTTCCATCACCGACGGTGCGCTGGACGTGCGTCTGGCCGCGTCCATCGACAACGCGTCGGGGGTGGTCAAGTACGGGGCGGGCACCTTCGGCAGTGGGGTCAGCGCTGCTTTCACTCTGTGTACCATTCGCTTCCGCTCCAAGGGCAGCAGCGGCACCAGCGCGTTGACCCTGGACGCAGGTCACACCGACGTCCAGGGGACCTCCGGTTCCATTCTGGGCGGTCTCAGTAACGGCACCGTGCGCGTCGTCGTACCGCCGACGGCCACGCCCACCTGGACCCCGCGCTCAACCAACACCCCCACTCGCACCCCCACCATCACCCCGACCCCTACCATCACGCCCACGCCCACCGTGACCCCGACGCCGACCCTGACGCCGACTCCTACCCCGTCCCCCACGCCAACTTCGACGCCTACGCCCATCCCAGCGCACATCTGTGCCCTTGCTTTTGACGACCTCAACCGGGATGGTCTGCAGCAGCCAGAGGAACCTCTTCTGGCCGGGGCCACCGTGCGCCTCCTGAGCAACCTTCACACGGTGCTGGCTGAACGCACAACCAATGCCCAGGCACCGGTCTGCTTCCCAGACCAGCCGCCAGGCGTCTACTTCATGAGCGAGAGCAACCCGCCCGGCTATCTCTCCACCACACCGGACAATTGGGCGCTCTACATCGGCCCCGCCAGCAACGTGCTTATCGCGTTCGGGGACGTTCTGGCCGTGACACCGACGCCCACAGCCACGCCTACTTCGACCCTCACATCCACGCCCACACCAACACCAACGCTCACTCCCACGCCCACGGTGACACCCACGGCCACGCCTACGCCCAGCCACGGCACCCTGATGGGCGTTCTGTTCTACGACGCCAACGGCAACGGGATTCAGGACCCAGACGAGCCAGGGATTCCGCGAGCGCGCTTGTTCCTGGAACCGAGGGCTGTGGTGAGTCAAGCACGGCGAGGTAGCTTTGTGACTACACGAATGAAGACCGTTACCGACGCGGAAGGACGTTTCGTCTTCGAGAACGTCCCGTTCGGTGCATACACCTTGACAGTGGACTACGTGCCGCCGGGATACCTGGTCCCCACGGAACCGATCGCCATAGACTTCACGCCACAGCATGCACAGGTCACCGTGACCATGCCCGCGCCACCCGTCCACTGGCGGACCCT
>JAADFK010000149.1 GCA_013152925.1 Acidobacteriota bacterium
CGGGCGGCCTCGATCATCTCCGGAGCCAGGGGGCACATGGGCGAGGTCATGGTCATCTTGACCGTGACGACCCCCGTTGCATCGTCCACCTCGATGCCACGAATGAGACCCAGATCGACGATGGAGAAACCGATCTCGGGATCTTGAACCGGCTGGAGGGCCTGGCGGACCTGCTCGATCGTGATGCTCATTCCCCGGCCTCCCCTCCGACGGCTCCGCCGGTGCCGCCGGGTTCCCGGGCCGCTCCGGCATCATCCAGCGCGGCGTTCAGCAAGGTGACCCACGGAAGAAGAGCGCACTTGATCCGCACGGGGAACTTCCTGACGCCGGTCAGCGCCTCCAGATCGCCCATGTCGATCTCGTCGGGGACATCTTCCCCGTGCATGACCTTCTTGAACAGCTCGGCGATCCGGCGCGCTTCATCCAGGGTCAGCCCCTGGATCAGCTCGGCCAGGATCGAGCCCGACGCCGTGGAGACGGCACAGCCACGGCCGTCCACGGCCACGTCCCTGATGCGATCCCCATCCAGCTCCAGTTGCAGGGTCACTTCGTCGCCGCAGGAGGGATTGAGCCCCGAAGCCTCGACGTCCACCTGGTGCAGTTTGTGGCGTCCCCGGGGATGGCGGTGGTGATCGAGGATGACCTCACGGTAGAGCTGGTCCAGGCCGTTCGTGTTCATGACTGGAAGTACCTCCTGGCGAAGCGGATGGCCTCGATCAGGGCGTCAATGTCCTCGTTGGTCGAATAGACCCCGAAGGAGGCCCGCGTGGTGGCGACGACACCCAGGCGGCGATGCAAGGGCTGGGCGCAGTGATGGCCCGCCCGGACCGCCACGCCGGCCTGGTCGAGAAGGGTGGCCATGTCGTGGGGATGGACCTCGGGGTCATGGAAGGCCACGAGCCCTCCCCGGAGGGAGGGATCGTGGGGACCGAAGACTACCAGGCCGTCGATCTCTCCCAAGCGGTCCAGCGCATAGTCGGTCAACTCGCGCTCGTGGCTTCGCACGGCATCGAGTCCCAGGTCTTCCAGCAGATCGAGGGCCGGTGGAAAGGCCGCGGCCGCCGCCACGTTAGGGGTTCCGGCTTCGAACTTGAGGGGCGGCTCGGCCCAGGTAGCACGATCCAGGAAAACCTCGTTGATCATCTCTCCCCCACCCTCCATGGGTTCCATCTCTTCCAGGATCTCCGGCCGGGCTGCCAGGAAGCCAAGGCCCATGGGGCCGTAGCACTTGTGGGCGGAGAAGACCAGCATGTCCACGCCCAGATCCTCCATGGACACCGGCATGTGACCCACCGACTGGGCGGCGTCCACCAGGATCCTGGCGCCGGCCGCGTGGGCCGCCTCGGCCACCTCGCGGACGGGGTTGATGGTCCCGAGGACGTTGGAGACGTGAACCAGGGAGACCAGACGCGTCCGCGGCGTCAGCAGTTGGGTCATGCGGTCCAAATCGAGGAGCCCCTCGTCCGTGATGGGAATGTGGCGCAGCCGGATGCCGGTCCGGTTGGCCAGCATGATCCAGGGCACCAGGTTGGCGTGGTGCTCCATCTCCGTCAGGAGAATCTCGTCTCCGGCCTTGAAGGTATGCTCCAGTCCCCGGGCCACGAGGTTGATGGCCGCGGTGGCGTTCCTGGTGATGACGACAGACTCCGCCGACGGGGCGCTGATGAGGCCGGCCACACGATGCCGGCAGTTCTCGTAGGCCGCCGTGGCCTCCTCGGCCAGGGTGTGGATCCCTCGATGGACGTTGGCGTTGGTGCTCCGGTAGTACTCCTGCTCGGCGGCGATCACTCCCTCGGGTTTCTGGGCCGTGGCCGCCGTGTCGAGGTAGACCAGCCTGTGAGCGTTGATAGTTCTCCCCAGGGTCGGGAAGTGGTCTCCCAACCCGCTCCATCCCGTCGTCCGCCGTGGCTTCCCCTCAACACTCATGCGGTCTTCCCTTCGTCGAGAAACTCCCCAAGGCTGCATGCAACCTGGGATTCCATCTCCTGCCGAAGCCGTTCCGGCAGCCGGCTGAGCGCCGCTTCGAGGAAGCCCTGGACGATCAGGCGCCGCGCTTCCTTCGGGGGAATACCGCGGCTCTCCAGGTAGAACACCTGCTCGTCATCCATGGGCGCGACGGTGGCGCCGTGGGTACATTGCACGTCGTCGGTCAGGATCTCCAGCTCGGGGATCGTGTCGGCCCGGCAGCCCTCGGAGAGCAGAAGGTTCCGGTTCTCCTGGTAGGCCTCGGCTCCCCGCGCCTCCTTCTCGATGCGGATCAGTCCCGTGTAGGCGGAGCGGCCACGTCCCGTCAAGGCGACTTTGAAGTCGATGTTGGACCAGGTGTTTTCCGCCCGGTGTTCGTGGAGGGTGTGGTGATCCATGTGCTGCCGGCCGGCACCCAGCACCACGCCGCCGATCTCGCTCTGGGCGCCGGGCCCGTCGAGGACGGACCCCAGATCCATCTTGGTCAGCTCCCCGCCCATGGAGGCGATCACCAGGGTCACCTTGGCATCCCTCGCAACACGGCTCCGCATCGTCAGGTGGCCCCTGACCTCCCGCTCCCAGTGCTGGAACAGCACGTGGGTCACGTGGGAGGCCGGCCCGGCCAGGATCTCGGTGACGGAAACCATCCGGCTCTCGGAGCTCCCGGCCGAGTGTTCCTCCAGGATCGTCACCTCCGCGCCGCTTCCAACCCGGACGAGGATCCTGGGAAGGTACGCGCCGCGGGGGGCGGGGAGGAGCACCCTGAGCGGTTCGGCGAGCCGGACACCCGGTGGAATGTCCACGGCGACACCGGCGGTGAACGCAGCCAGGTTGAGGGCTTCGAAGTACCCCGCCGCGTCCGTCACGAGCGTACCGAGGCTCTCGCACGCGCGAGCGTCTCCGGCGATGGGCCAGAGGCGGACACCGGCGGCACGGGCCGCCGGCGAAACCAGGATCTCGAAGGAGTCTCCGGACGCCGCCAGAACGGCCCCCGTGGCATCCTCCGCCAATCCGGCCGGGCTGTCGACCGCCGCCGGAGCAATCGGCACCCGAATCGGCCCCGGCAGGAGCTTTCCGGAGTTGGTGAATCGCCACAGGTGGCGCACGCGGTCCGGAAGCGGGGTCTCGCTCAGGACGGCCAGGGCCTTCAGGCGAATCTCGAGGATCGCGGCCGATTCTCCCGCGTGGGCCGAGATCTGCCGGACCGCGCTCTCGTCGAGGACCGGCGTGTCGTCGAGGACGGTTGCTGTCTTAGCCAACGGAACCCTCCATTTCCAGCTCGATGAGGCGGTTGAGCTCGACGGCGTACTCCATGGGCAGCTCCCGAACGAAGGGTTCGATGAAGCCGTTGACGATCATTAGACGCGCCTGGTCCGGGTCGATGCCGCGGCTCTGCAGGTAGAAGATCTGCTCGTCCGCCAGTTTGGAAACACGGGCCTCGTGCTCGACGCTGACATCGTTTTCCGCAATCTCCATGGTCGGGTAGGTGTCGGAGCGGGCGGCATCGCCGATCAGCAAGGCGTCGCACTCCACGTGGGTCTTGCAGCCCGTCGCACCGCGGGTCATCTTGACGAGCCCGCGGTACGAGGAGCGGCCCGCGTCCTTGGAGATGGATTTGGACGTGATCCGCGAGGTGGTGTTGGGCGCCAGGTGGATCATCTTGGCGCCGGCATCCTGGTGCTGGCCGGTGCCGGCGAAGGCGATGGAGAGCACCTCGCCGTGCGCCCTCTCGCCGGCGAGAATAACGGCCGGGTACTTCATGGTCACCTTGGAGCCCAGATTGCCGTCGACCCACTCGACGACGGCGTCCTCGTACGCCTTGGCGCGCTGGGTCACGAGGTTGTACACGTTGGTGGACCAGTTCTGGATCGTCGTGTAGCGGATATGCGCGCCCTTCATGGCGATCAGCTCAATGACGCCGGAGTGCAGGGAATCCGAGCTGTAGATGGGTGCCGTACACCCCTCGATGTAGTGAACGAAGGCGCCCTCGTCGGCGATGATCAACGTTCTCTCGAACTGGCCCATGTTCTTCGAGTTGATCCGGAAGTACGCCTGCAACGGCACGTCGACCTTGGTATCCGGCGGCACGTAGACGAACGAGCCTCCGGACCAGACCGCCGCATTGAGGGCGGAGAACTTGTTGTCCGCGGCTGGGATGACCGTCCCGAAGAACTTCCTCACGATCTCGGAATGTTCCCTCAGCCCGGTGTCCATGTCCGTAAAGATGACGCCCTTCTTTTCAAGCTCCTCCTGGATCGAGTGGTAGACGACCTCGGACTCGTACTGCGCCGAGACCCCGGCCAGGAACTTCCGCTCCGCCTCCGGAACGCCCAGGCGATCGAAGGTCTTCTTGATCTTCTCCGGGACGTCATCCCAGCTCTCCGCCATCTCCCCCACCGGTTTCATGTAGTAGTAGAAGTCCTCGAAATCCATCTCCGCCAACATCCCGGGATCGATCCAGCGCGGCATCGGCTTGCCCAGGAAGATATCCAGGGCCTTATGCCGGATCTCGCGCATCCAATCCGGCTCGTCCTTGTAGCGCGAGATCATCTCGACGACCTCGTGGCTCAGGCCCTTGGGGGCCTTGAGAAGGTACTCCTCCGGATCGTGGAAGCCGTATTTCTCCAGGTAGTCCTGGTTGAGGCCGGCGACGGGATCTCGCCCGGTGCTCATGCCCCACCCCCGGTCGCCACCGCTTCCGCCTCGGGTTCGAGCCAGTCGTAGCCACGCTCTTCCAACTCGTGGGCCAGCTCCGGTCCCCCGGACCGGACCACCCGGCCCTTCATGAAGACGTGCACGTGATCAGGATGAACGTAGTTGAGGATCCTCTGATAGTGGGTCACGAGCAGCAGACCCATCCGTTCGCCAGCCACCGTGTTGATCCCCTCGGAGACGAGCTTGAGAGCGTCGATGTCCAGACCGGAGTCCGTCTCGTCCAGAAGCGCGAACACGGGCTCGAGCAACATCATCTGGAGAATCTCGAGCCGTTTCTTCTCGCCCCCGGAGAAGCCGTCGTTGAGGTAGCGGCCCATGAAGGACTTGGGGATGTCCAGGGCCTTGAACGCCTCGGCAAGCTTCTGCCGGAGCTCCCGCACCGGGATCTCCTCGCCACGCCGGGCCGAGATGGCCGCCCGAAGGAAGTTGGCCACGCTCACCCCCGGTACGGCCACCGGATACTGGAAACCGAGAAACATTCCCCGCCGGGCCCGCTCGTCCGGGCTCAGCTCGGTAATCTCCCGCCCGTTCAGGAAGATCTCTCCCTGGATCTCGTAGGCCGGATGGCCCATGAGGGCTGCGGCGAGGGTCGATTTGCCGGAGCCATTGGGACCCATCAGCGCATGCTTCTCACCGGCGCGGATTTCGAGATCGACACCCTTGACGATCTCCTTGCCCTCCACGGAAACGTGGACGTTTCTGCACGAGAACACGACTCTGTTGCTCATTCCAACTCCTTGATTCCACGCGCTGACGGCGCGTTTCGTTCATCCACCACGAGGACCGGCAGCCGTCGATCCCGCCGGCCCAGCTCATTCCCCAACACCTCGCCAACGTGCTCCCGTACCGATTCCTCACCGGCCAGAAGGTCGGACAGTGTCGTCTTCTCCAGGACGCTGACGATCAACGATTCGATATGCTGCCACACGGGACGAATCCCGCAACCAGCATCGTGCGGACAGGACATCTCACTGTCGCTGTCCAGGCTCCTGCAGAACCTGCCCTCGAACAGCGGCTGTCCCAGGGCCTCGAGAACCCGGCCAACGGTGATCTCGCGGGCTTCGGCCGCCAGGCGGTACCCGCCGTTGCGGCCACGCACCGCCCGGACCAGCCCGGCACGCCGGAGAGCCAGCAGCACCTTGGCCACCGTCGGTTCCGGAATCTCCTCGATCGCGGCCATTTCAGCAACGGTCAGCTGGCCCCCTTCGGCGGCCAGCCGCGTCACGAGGCGCAGGCCGTGTTCCTCGGTCCTCGAAATCTGCATCCATGCCCCCCGGCGGCGCGCCGGCGCCTCCACAGGTTGAAACCAGAAATCCAGATCAACAATTCCGGATTTCGAGCTCCAGCCGTCAAGATAGGCCTCTCCCGGAGGATTTTCAAGCCCTTCATCATTGCCCTTGATTTTCCGCCCGTTTTCGGTATATGCTAGCGCCCGGTCTTCGACCAGGTTACGTGAAGGGATTCGTCAGCAAGTTTTATCGCTGCCGGGAGCCCCGGCTCCTAGTAGCCCATTTTCATGTGTCCCCATTCATCTTTCCCGGACCGCCCGGTCCGGATTTTTTTCTCGCCTCCCCGTGCTGGGAATCAACCGATGGGCTCGCCGTGGACCGCCGCTCCTCTGTATCAGCGGGTCTCGACCCTGTTCCGGCCCTTCTTTTTCGCGCGGTAGAGCGCTGCATCGGCCGCCAGAAGGACATCCTGGGGATGACACCTCTTCGCTGTCGCGGCTGCGACGCCGGCGCTGACGCTGATCCCAACGGCCGGTCCGCTCCCCGCCGGCCTCGGGTTCCTCGGCTTTCGCCGCGGCCGTCCCGGACCACGCAGGTGAAACCGCCGCCTGGCGATGGCTTCCCGCAGCGCCTCGGTGGCCGTGACGGCCCTGTCCCGATCGAGTCCGGGATACAGCACGACGAACTCCTCACCGCCGTACCGGAAGGAGCGGCCCCCCGCCGGCACCCGGGCCAGCTCCCGCGCCACCATTCTGAGAACCTGGTCGCCGGCATCGTGGCCGTAACGGTCGTTGAATCGCTTGAAATGGTCGATGTCGACCATGGCCACGGCAAAGGTACCACGGAGCCCCCGCAGCGCATCCTCCAAGGCGCGCCGGCCAGGGAGCCCCGTCAGCTCGTCGTGGAACGCCAGCCGGTAGGCCTCCTCCGCCCCGGCCACGAGGAACACCATCTGGGCAGCCGCCAGGGCCGTCACGGCGGCTCTGCCCGCGTGAAGCTGACCAAGACCCAGCGCCACCGCCGCGAGCGCCGGCAGGAAGGCCGCGTCCACAACGCCGCGCCGGAAGACGTAGGAGAAGAGCGCGATTATCATGGCCGCCAGCACCAGGCCCCACCCCAGCTGGACCGGCGAGAAAGCGCGGACCAACCCCGGCGGCACCAGGTTACGCGCCAGGAGAAGGCCGGCAGCCCCTGCCAGCAGTGCCGGCAGCAGTTGAGACAGCCCGTGCCGCGAGAAGAGGGGATGATCGCCGGCAAGCGAGAGGGCAGCGTACCCGGGCGGTACGAGAAAGAGCAGCACCGTCATCTGGGAAGGTGCCAGGTCCCCGTCTCCCCGCTGGAGCAGCCAGGCGACAACCACCACCAGGGCCGCCGCCCCCACCAGGCGGCTTCGCTGGAAACGCGCTGCAAGCAGAGCTGCCAGGCCGCCGATTACGAGAGGCATGGCGGTCACCACGGCACCGAGAGGCTCCGCGAGCTGAGCCCTCCCCAGGAGCCAGGCGAGGCCAACCACACCACTCCCGGCGGCCAGTGTCATCGGTCCGCCTGCGGGTAGCTTGTCCATCCCACCGAGGTTACCCCGGCCATCCACTTCCCGCCATGACACCCGTCACCCGAGGCCGCCGGACGCGGTACACTGTGGCGCCTATGAAGGGCGATCAGGCACCTCCCCCACCTCGTGTCTCCGCTGACGGTGAGCTTTCCTCGGCACCGGCGCCGAGGCTGGCCGAGTACCTGCCCCATGCCAATCCCGAGCCTGACATCGTGCTCGACCGCTTTCTGGCATGGTGTGCCGACGCGGGCTTCGACCTCTACCCCGCTCAGGAAGAGGCACTCCTGGAAATCATGGCCGGACGTCACGTCATTCTCAACACGCCCACGGGCTCGGGCAAGTCGCTGGTCGCCCTTGGACTGCACTTCCGCGCCCTGGCCAACGGTGAACGCTCGGTGTACACCTCCCCCATCAAGGCCCTGGCCAGCGAGAAGTTCTTTGCCCTCTGCGACCTCTTTGGCGCCGACCGGGTCGGCATGCTGACGGGCGACGCCAGCCTCAACCCCGACGCGCCCATCGTCTGCGCCACCGCCGAGGTGCTTTCCAACATGGCGCTCCGGCAGGGCGAGCGGCTCGACGCCCCCTGGGTGGTCATGGACGAGTTCCACTACTACGGCGACCCCGAGCGTGGCGTCGCCTGGCAGATCCCGCTGATCACGCTGCGGCGTACCCGCTTTCTCCTCATGTCGGCAACCCTGGGTGACACCTCGCGGATCGAGCAGCACCTCGAGCGCCGAACCGTCCACGAGACCGCCGTCGTCCGCAGCACCGAGCGTCCGGTACCCCTGGACTGGGAGTACCGGGAAACACCGCTCCACGAGACCGTCCACGACCTGGTGACCGCGGGGAAGACCCCCATCTACCTGGTCAACTTCACCCAGCGCGAGTGCGCCGAGCAGGCCCAGAAGCTGACCAGCATGCAGCTGACATCCCGGGGGGAGCGCCAGGAGCTCAAGGAGGCCATCAGCGGCTTTCGATTCGATACCCCCTACGGCAAGGAGATGCGCCGGTTCCTCTCCTTCGGCATCGGCGTACACCACGCGGGGCTGCTTCCCAAGTACCGGCTTCTCGCGGAACAGCTGGCCCAGCGCGGCCTTCTCAAGATCATCTCGGGGACCGACACCTTGGGCGTCGGCGTCAACATCCCCATCCGGACGGTCCTCTTCACACGGTTGGCCAAGTACGACGGCCACAAGGTGCGGATCCTGCGGGTTCGCGACTTCCAGCAGATTGCTGGACGCGCCGGCCGCAAGGGCTTCGACGACCGCGGCAGCGTGGTGGCTCAGGCCCCCGACCACGTGATCGAGCAGCGAACCGCCGAAAAGAAGGCGGCCCAGGGAGCCAGGAAGAAAAAGGGTGGCCGGAAACAACCGGCCAAGGGTGAGGTCAGCTGGAGCCGGGAGACCTTCGAGAACCTGATCTCCCGTCCTCCCGAAACCCTCAAGAGCCGCTTCAAGGTCACCCAGGGAATGATCGTCCAGCTGCTCCAGCGGGACGCCGAGGAGAACGATCCTTCCCGAAGAAACCTGGACTCGCTCCGGGAGCTCATCGCTGCCTCCCACGAGGACGATGCCAGCCGGCGGCGCCTCCTGAGCCAGGCGGCGCAGATGCTCCGCTCCCTCCACCGTGCCGGCATCGTCGAGATGGCCCGGGATACTCGCGGCGACTACCTGTGGATCGTGGTCAACGAGCACCTCCAGTACGACTTCTCCCTCTTCCACGCGCTTTCCCTCTACCTGGTGGAATCCCTGGCCCTCCTGGACCAGTCCGATCCCGACTACCCTCTGGACGTCATCACCCAGGTGGAGGCCATCCTCGAAGATCCCACCATCGTGTTGCGGCGTCAGGTGGACCGGATCAAGCAGGAGTTGCTGGCCGAGCTCAAGGCTGACGGCGTCTCCTACGAGGAACGGGTCAAACGGCTCGACGAAGTCACGTGGCCCCAGCCGCGGCTGGAGCTCATCGAGGCGACCTTCGAGGACTTCCGCCGCGGTCACCCCTGGATCCGGGCCGGTGCCATCCGTCCGAAGTCCATCGGACGTGAGATGTTGGAAACCTATTCGAGCTTTGCAGACTACGTACGCCTCTACGGCCTGCAACGCTTCGAGGGTGTCCTCCTCCGCTACGTCAACCAGCTCTACAAGACCCTGGTCCAAAGTGTTCCCGCCTGGGCGCGAACGGAGGGCCTCTACGATGCCATCGGCTTCTTCCGCGGCATGATCGAGAACATCGACACGTCTCTGTTGGAGGAGTGGGAGAGCCTGCTCCACCCGGAGGTGCGGCTGGAGCACGGCGGCGATACCCGCGCGGCGTACCGGGATCTCGCCGTGCGCGAGCTCCTGGCGGACCCCAAGGCCCTTGCGGCGCGGATCCGTGCCGAGCTCCATCGGATCCTTCGGGCTCTCTCTCGCGGCGAGTGGCAGGCCGCAGCCACTGCCATTCGTTTCGAGCCCGGCGAACCCGAGGGACCATGGACCGCGGAGCGCCTGGAGCGGATCATGGCGCCCTTCGTCGAGGAGCACGGTCTTCCCCGTTTCGATCACGAGGCCCGGCTCGCGCAGGCGACCCACATCATGGAGACCGGCCAACTGCAGTGGCAGGTTGCCCAGACCCTCCATGGAAGGGAGGGCGAAACCCTCTGGGCCATCCAAGGAGTCGTCGACCTTCGTGCCGAAGACGCCCTGGATCACCCCCTGATCCGGCTTCGCACCATCGGCGAATCGTAGACAATGGCCCCTTCCGGCGCCCTGCGAGATGGCCCCGCACATGGTGTGGATCGCCGACGCCCGGTGGTGTAGACTCACACTGTCCAACGACGAAGGGAGCCTGAGATGGCCACCATGCCGCCACCGCCCGGAGATGCTCCACCGCCGCCGCCGGCCCACGGTTCCGTGCCACCCCCGCCACCGGGGGGACAAGAGCCTCCGGGTCAACATCCTCTGGCTCCGCTGCCCTGGGAAGACCCCCAGCTACCCTTCTTCGACGCGCTCTTCGAGACCGTCAAGCTCTTCGTCACACGCCCGGAGGATGCCTTCCGGCGAATGGCACCCTCGGGGTCACTGGGCCGGCCCATCCTCTACGCCGTGATCGTCGGTTGGATCGGGGTCGCCGTCTCCCAGCTCTACGGCCTCGCCATGCAGGGGATGTTCCTCGGCTTCATGCCCGGGATGCAATCCATGAAGGGCCTCGGTATCCCCTTTGTTGTCCTTCTTGCCATCATCATCCTCGCACCCTTGTTCCTGGTAATCGGCCTTTTCATCTCGTCATTGATCGTTCACCTCTGCCTCATGATCGTCGGCGGCGCCGAGCGCGGCCTCGATACCACCTTGCGTGTTCTCGCGTACGGCTACACGGCGCAACTGGCTGGCGTCGTGCCCATGGTCGGGGGAATCGTCAGCATCGTGTGGACCATCGTGCTTCAGATCATCGGCCTGGCTGAGGCACATCACACCACGCGCGGCAAGGCCGCCGCGGCCGTGCTGCTCCCGTTTCTCTTGTGTTGCACGTGCCTCGCCGTCGCCCTGTTCTTCTCAGGGGCCGCCCTGGTATCTGCCATTACGGGAGCCGCCCACAGCTGATGAAGTGGCGTGCTCTGCGGTCCGAGGAGCGCCAGCTGGCGTGGATTTGGGGGATGAGCGCCGTGTCGGCCGTTCTCCTGGCACCGCTGTGGCCCCGGCTTCTGCCGCTCCTGCCGCGCTGTGCCTTCCACCGGCTGACGGGTCATCCCTGCCCGACCTGCGGTACAACCCGCGCCGCCCTGGCGCTCCTCCACGGCCACGTGATCGACGCTATTGCCTTCAACCCGCTGATGGTTCTTCTTGGTGTTGCCTTCATGGCTGGCGCACTTGTCGCACCTTTTTGGGCTCTGGCCCGCCTGCCACTGCCCGTCATTCCCCGCACCGCATGGCGTCCGCTGCGCATCGCGGCCATCGTGGCGATCCTGGTCAACTGGGCCTACCTCCTTCTTTCGGGGCGTTGAAGAAACGTTCCGACGCGCGCTCGCCCGGCGTTCCGGTGTGAGCATCAGCGTGTGTTGAGCACATGTGCATCTGGGTATAAGCTTGACATTCAGCAACCTTGAGCATATTTTCACAAGCGGATACGGGAAAGCTCCCTCGAATGTTGCAATACGAGGAGCTTCCCCAAGAACACCAAGGAGGTTCCCATGCGTCTCACAGGAAAAATCGCAACGGTGATCGTCGCCGGCCTGGCCGTCATTGCCATGACCAGCATGGCCAGTGCCAAGGACAAGAAAGTCGACGGACGGACCCTGTTCCGGGAGCATTGCAAGGTCTGCCACGGACCAGACTCCCCCAACGGCGAGTACACGCCCATGACCCTGATCCAGGACCAGTGGGAGGACTTCTTCGACAACAACTACGTCAACACCCACAAGGACGTCGTCGACGCAAAGCACGGCAACAAGAAGGTCACCGACGTCATCACCCCCGAGATGCTGAAGAAGATCAAGAAGTTCGCCGTCGACCACGCGGCCGACTCCGAGCATCCCATGACCTGCGGCTGATCCATCCCTGACGGCGCGGCGCCCCGCACCGCGTCGCTCGGTTCATCCAACGAGTTGAGAAGGAGGAACGATGCGCAAGACCGTAGCAATCCTGGCCCTCTCCGCCCTCCTGGCCGCCGGTTCCTTGCAGGCACAGAGCTCGGATCCGGAGCTTCAGGAGATTCAACAGCTCCGCCAGACGATCGAGCAGCTTCAACATCGGCTCGACGCCCTGGAGAAGCAGGTCACCCACAACCAGAAGAAGCAGCAACGGACCGAGAAGGTCATCATGAAGAATCAGCGCAAGACCGCGCTGGACCGGATCAACTTCACCGGCGATTTCCGTTTCGAGGCCAACGGGATCAGCACCAGCATCCCCGATTTCTACAACGGCATGACCGTCCAGAAGGGCATGGTGGACACCATGTTCTACCTGGGCGCCACCGGGTCACAACCCGGGAGCCTGGATGACGTCCACCAGTTCATCGCCCAGAACTACTCCCAGTACCAGTACTTCCTCAGCCAGCTGAGCTTCGACCAGCTCAAGAACGCCGTTGGCCAGATCCCCCCCGAGATGCTCGGCCCCCTGATGCAGATGCTGCTGCCATCGGCGTACACCAAGGGTTACGACTACGACAACAAGATCATGTACACCAACCGCCTGCGGCTCAACATGGACGCCAAGGTCTACAAGAACGTCAGCTTCCACGGCCGTTTGTCCATGTACAAGGTCTGGGGCGACTCGACGGGTGTCCAGATCTTCAACGGCCAGTCCAACAGCCTGAACATCGATGGCAATACGACCGGCGTTCCCAACTCCGACGTCCTCCGCGTGGAGCGTGCCTTCTTCACCTGGAAGGACATCGGTGGCCTGCCGATCTACCTCTCCATCGGCCGCCGCCCCTCCACGAACGGTCCCCCGCTCAACCTGCGCCAGAACGAGATGCGCGGTGGAACTCCCATGGGCTCCCTGATCGACATGCAGTTCGACGGCGCCACATTCGGATGGCACATCAACCAGGATCTTGGAACGACGTTCCGCGTGTGTTACGGCATGGGCTACGAGTCGGGTTACGGCAACGGCGAGGTCGCGCGTCCCAACGGCAACTGGCTCGATGACTCTCCCTTCCTGGGCCTCAACATGGACATCGTCAACACGGACAACATGCTGATCCAGGCAACCCTCGCCCGGGCGTTCAACGTCACGGATGGATTCGCCGGTCTTGTTGTCATGCCCGTCGATCCCGTCAGCGGCAATCCCGTTCCCGCGCCCATGGTCATGCGCTACACACCATCAGCCAACCTTGGCGACTTCGACATCGGCGGCATTCTCCTGCAGCGGCACGACGGGCCCTTCGATTGGTTCGTCAACCTCAACTACAGCAAGTCCCACCCGGACAACGTGACAACACCCTTCGGCGGGCTGCTTTCCGATCCCTTTGAGACCCCCACGAGCCACAGCGGCAACATGTACTACCTCGGCGCCAAGTACAACTTCAACGACGACCGCACGGCCATCGGCCTGGAGTACAACCACGGTTCCAAGTACTGGTTCAACTTCACACCGGCCCAGGACGATCTGATCGGCGCGAAGACCGCCACGCGTGGCGACGTGTGGGAGGGCTATTTCTTCCACAAGATCAACAAGCACTTCCAGCTCAAGCTGGCCTACATCAACTACTCGTACGACTACTCGGGCTCCGGCTGGCATATCGGGGCGCCCAAGAAGCTGAGCTCGACGCCGATCCTGGGCTTCCCGACCTACAAGGACGCCTCCATGTGGACGCTCGGCCTGATCGCGCGGTTCTGAGGGAGGAAGGGAACATGACACTGAAAAGAATCGCCCTGGCCGCCTGCGCCCTCGCCCTCGTGGCGGCACCCGCCTCGGCCAGGAAGACCTACTCGCACCAGAAGTACTTCGAGCACTACGAGGGAACCAAGACCTGCTTGAAGTGCCACAAGAAGCAGGCGCGGAGCTTCTTCCACTCCCAGCACTACCAGTGGAAGGCCACGGCCTCCAACGTGGTGGGCGCCAAGGACAGGAAGCTCGGCAAGATCAACATGATCAACGACTTTTGCACGAACCCGCTCCCCACCTGGATCGGCGAGTGGAAGAACAAGGACGGCAAGATCGTCGAGGAAGGCTGCTCCAAGTGCCATACCGGCCGGGGAATCGTTCCTGCGGAGACCATCTCCGACGAGCAGCTCGAGAACATCGACTGCCTGATCTGTCATGCCAGCGGTTACCGCAGGAACATTTACGAGAAGGAAGGCGGCGGCTACGAGTGGAAGCCAATCCTGTGGAAGAACACGGTGGGCCTGGACTCGGTGTCCAAGCGGATCAGCCTCCCTACCCGTACCATGTGTCTTCGCTGTCATGCGGGCTCGGGTGGCGGTCCCAACTTCAAGCGTGGCGACCTCGAGTACAAGCAGACCGAGTGCGACGCAGACTTCGACGTCCACATGGCCAAGGACGGCAACGACATGCAGTGCATCGACTGCCACCAGGGCGAGGATCACAAGATCGCCGGACCCGGCGCCGACATCGCAGGCAACGAGATGCCGGACAAGAACATCCTGTGCAACAACGACGACTGCCACGGCAACGAGCCCCACGAGCAGAAGATCCTCAACATGCACACCAGGCGCGTCTTCTGCACGGCATGCCACATCCCCGTCTTTGCCAAGGACAACCCGACCAACATGGTGCGCGACTGGTCCAAGGGTCATTACAGTGAGAAGAAGGGCAAGTACACCTACACCGCCAAGTTCGAAAAGGACGTGACCCCCGTGCTCCGCTGGTGGAACGGCAAGACCACGATCATGCAGGTGGCAGGCGAGCCCGTCAAGAAGGACGAAAAGGGTGAGATCATGGTCGCCGTGCCCGTCGGCTCCAAAGACGATCCCAACTCGAAGATCTTCGCCTTCAAGGAGTACCACGCCGTCATGCCCGTCCTCAAGGACAGGCAGTGGATCCTCCCGATCCTGACCGGTGACTTTTACGTCACCGGCGACATGGACGCGGCCGTCAAGAAGGCCACCGAAAAGTTCTACGGCATCAAGGATGCCCAGTTCGAATGGGCGCCCACGATCCACTACATGGGGCTCTTCCACGAGGTGTCCCCCGCCTCCAAGGCGGTCGGATGTCTCGGCTGCCACAGCAGTGGCTCCAGAATCGACTGGAAGGCGCTGGGTTACGAGGGCGACCCCATGATGGCCCTGCTCCAGAAGTCCCACTGATCCACGTCACGACAGATCCTCACGGCGGGCCCACGGGCCCGCCATTTTCATGCCCACCGCACCTCATGGGGTCGTGGTGGGCTGTTCTGCGCTCCAAGCCAAAGCTGCAACAGAGCCCCTCCCCATCCCGCGATGCGGGCGTCCAGGAATTGACGAGATCCATGGTGAGACAGGTGGACGGAGAGCTCCCGGGAAAGAGCTGCAGCGGCAGGTCTGTATGCTTTGCTCAAGCTTCACAACCCACGTATTCATCTGATTACCGTACGTTCCCTTGGAAATGTGTAGCACTGTACACATTCGCACTATGACATAAGCTTGACATTACATATTGAGACACCTAGCTTGTGAATATGGGCACAAGTTCCAATCCTCCGTTCCACTATCCACCCTTCCGCTGAGGCCACCGCGGCCGTCCCGTGGGGACGGCGAGGTGGTCCTGCGGCATGGGTTGCCGGTGCCCCCCTCCATTCGAAAACACCACAGGTTGCTGATAGACGCCTACGTTTTTCGGAAGCAAGGAGGGAACTATCATGAGAGCACGAGTCTCACTGGCCCTCGCCGCGGCGATCTGCTTCGTGGCTTGGCCGGTGCTCGCGGATGCGGGGCCCACATGTGCCGACTGCCACGATGAGATCGTGGCGTCCATGTCTCACAACGTCCACATGCAGATCAGGTCCTTCGAGGTCCAGGGGCAACCCGTAGGCTGCCAGTCCTGTCACGGCAATGGTACGCAGCACATGGAGGAGGGCGATCCCACCCTCATTCGGACCTTCGCCAAGAAATCGGCCGAGGACGAGCAGGCCTGCCTGAGCTGCCATCACGACAAGGGGCTGGCCGAATGGGACGCCTCGACCCATGCGGCGGAGGGCGTGACCTGCTTCGACTGCCACTCCATCCACAAGGCGCACAACCCCCTCGAAAGCTGCAAGACCTGTCATGCAGACACTGAGGGCCTGATGCAGCTCCCGTCGCATCACCCTGTGCGGGAGGGCAAGATGACCTGCGTCAGCTGCCACGACCCCCACGCGGCCACCGAGGGCGCCCTCAAGACCCACATGCGGGTCAACGACCTCTGTTACACCTGCCACCTGGACAAGGAGGGCCCCTTCGTCTTCGAGCACGAGCCCGTCGAGGAAAGCTGCCTGATCTGCCACAACCCCCACGGCACGGTGGCCAACAATCTCCTGGTCGCCAACGAGCCCATGCTCTGCCTCCAGTGCCACGAGCTCCACTTCCACGCCGGCCTCGTGAGCCCGGATGGCCCCGTGGATGTGGGTGGCACCGAACGGGACAATCCTCTGGGACGTTTCAGCATGAACGCAGCCATGACCACCAAGTGCACGACCTGTCACCCGCGGGTCCACGGCAGCGACCTGCCCTCGCAAACCCTGCCGGGCGGCGGCCGCGGTTTGACGCGGTGAGGAAGGAGGAACGACGATGAAAATACTGCTTCGCATCGTCCTGATCGGCGTGCTGCTCGGCGTGCCCCTCCTCGCCGCCGCCGGCGACGACGGCTCGGGCACGGCCGGGAGCTTCAGCATGGGTGCATGGGGAACGGACACCTCCGGCACGCCTGACATGGTCAGCGAATACGAGCCCGACACCGGGGGACCGGCCCTCAAGCTGGACCTGGCATCCCACGGCAAGGTGGGGAGCCTCTTCATCAAGTCCGATGTCCGGCACTCCGACGATTCGGTGACCTCGCTGAGCTTCGACATTTACCGGATGGTCCGCTCGCACACCAGCTACACCAAGCTGTTGCACCGCCTTGGCCATGATCCCATGACCAACCTGGAAGGCACATCCATCAACGGCAAGGTGGTCTTCAACACCGACCACAACCCCACGCGGGATTACGACATGACCTTTGCCGTCCTCCACAACCGGACGGAGCTCCAGCTCCCGGGCGCCGAGATGCTGACTTTCGCCGTGGAGCTTCGGGACCAGCACAGGGAAGGCCATCGTCAGGCCTTTGCCGTATCCCACTGCGACACCTGCCACGTCAACAGCATGAGCCACCCACTCAACGAGCACACCCGGGATGGTGTTCTCGAGGTCAAGGGCTCCTGGGGCAGCGGGAGTCTGACCGGACGGTACACGGCACGGAAGCTGACACAGGGCTTCCCGTCGCTGACCATGGCCTACGACGACGCCCTGCATCCAGAGCTTCGCAAGCCGGTCTTCGACGACCGCCTTCAGTACGACTCCGCCGAGGGACCCCTGCCGGTTGACCTGTGGCCGGACATCGACAAGAACATCGCCCGCCTCGATCTTCAACAGTCTCTCGGGGGAACTTTCCACCTGACGGCGACGGGAGTCTGGTCCGAGACGGAAAACAAGCTCACCGGCCTCAAGGCCAACTACGACGGCTACCTGGCGACCATTGCCGGCCGCCTCTCCAAGTCGTGGAGGCTCCGCTGGCGCGGCCGGGTCTACAACCTGGACAACGACGATTTCTTCGTCCAGCCCAACCAGCGGGTGGGCATCGCCGGCCCTGCGGAGGGCAGGACCTACGCGGAGATGTACGGCATCGATCCGAGCTTCATGAGGAAATCCGCCCTCAACCGGACGGTGATCGAGTCCGCCGCCGACCTCAGCTGGCGACTGGGCCGGAGCGGTACCCTGAAGCTCACCTGGAGCTACCAGAGCCAGGACCGCGACAGCTACGTGGTGACCGACAGCGGAGATACAACGACCACCACGAACGTCCTGGGCATCTCCTGGCGCGCTCGTCTGGCCAAGGTCTGGCACCTGGATGCCCGGTACCAGCACGCGGAGATCGACAACCCCTTCATGGCGCTCAACCAGCAAGCATCGACCCTGGTGACGCCACCGGCGGCCAACCCCTGGGTCGCGGACCAGTACTACCAGTTCCAGGACGCCCGCATCGGCGACGGGACCGCCTCTCCCTCCAGTTGGGACAGGATCCGGCTCGCAGCGACGGTCATGATCGGACACGCGTCCAACCTGACCGCCAGCTACAACTGGTGGAGCGGCGATAACTCCGACGGCAACCTGACCGACTGGTCACGCACCAACCAGAGCTTCACCATCATGTTCTCCAACACCCCCGCGACCCGGTGGACGTGGTTCGCCGGCTACGCCTGGAACGACAGCTCGTTGGATGCGCCGACGACCATACCCATCTTCGATGGGTGAGCTGGCGGCATTCTCGGTGGCCAGGATGGCTACTCGCGTGATGTCATCAGCTACGATTCCACAACCGGTACATTCATGGGCGGCGTTCGGTTCAGCCCCAACGATCGCTGGGATCTGGGTCTCAACCTGACGTGGACCTCGTCCGACGCCAGCATGAAACCCTTCGAGCTTCCGGGGGACGACTACGCGGCAACGCATCCGTCCATGGTCTTCGATTTCTCGCAGACGCCCGGGTACTCCAAGATCGACGTCTCCCGGGTCGACGTGGACCTGACGCTCAATTTCCGCATCAACAAGATCTTCTTCGTCGGCGGGCGGTACCGGTACGCCAAGTACGACGACAACCACCC
>JAADFK010000150.1 GCA_013152925.1 Acidobacteriota bacterium
GACACCCCACCCTGTCATCCCGAGCGAAGGCGCGAAGCGCCAGAGTCGAGGGATCTCCCCCACGACCACGAGCTCCCGGGAGAGCCCACTTGCACCACGATACCGGGGGAGATCCCTCCACTCGCTTCGCTCGGTCGGGATCACGGGGGCCGGGAGTGGTCGGGAAGACACCCCACCCTGTCATCCCGAGCGAAGGCGCGAAGCGCCGGAGTCGAGGGATCTCCCCCACGACCACGAGCTCCCGGGAGAGCCCACTTGCACCACGATGCCGGGGGAGATCCCTCCACTCGCTTCGCTCGGTCGGGATGACAGGGGGCGGGAGTGGCCGGGATGACAAGGTGGGGTATTCCGGCCGGGACGGCCCCTCGCGCCCCAGCCAGGTGCCGTGGCTGTGGCACTCCCTCCCCGTCCTCACTCTCCCAAGGCCTCCGCAGCCCGGCGAGCGGCCTCCTCCGTGCCGGGAAGCTCCAGCGCTCGGGCAAAACTGAGGGAAATCGCCGACGAGCCCCGGGCCAGCTCGAGAACGGTACGGTACTCCTGGCGCGAGCGGTCGGACCAGCCCTCTCGCTCGAGGGTGCCTGCCAGGAGCCAGTGGACCTGAAAGAGACCGGGCTCGAGATACAGTGCCGCGCGATACCGTTCCACGGCCTGGAGCGGTTGGTCCAGACGCTCGTGGCACATGCCGGCGAGTGCCTGGAGCTCGGCCCGCTCCCGGCCGGTTTCGAGAAGCCGTATTGCCATGGCCAGGGCGCCTTCGGCATCTCCCTGCGCCAGGCGATGGACCGTTCCAGCAATGTCGATGGCGCAGCAACAGCCTGGGGGCGTGGCCTTCACAGGCGTCGTCTTGTGGGCCAGTGCGGCCGCTGGGGGCGACCCGGCCCCCATGACACCGCGGATGACACCGGACCCGCAGTGGCGCGCCGCCGCCGGGCTGGCGCCATGCCGGTAGGCAAAGCACCGGCCCAGGTTGATCGCCTGGAGCCCCTCGGTGGTGCCCCACAACGACTCGCTCGCGCCGACGAAGAGCCAGCCTCCCGGCGCCAGGACACGCCGCGCCTCGCGGGTCACCCGCCGTCGGTTCTCCTCGCTGAAGTAGATCAGCACGTTGCGCACGAGGACGATGTGGAACGCCCCTGAGGAAAACGGCCAGGGCGTGTCGACCAGGTTCAGCCAACGAAACTCGATCCGCTGCAGGAGATTGGGCACAAGCCGGAACCCCGTGCCCACCGGCTCCAGGTACTTCCTGGCCAAACCGGGCGGTACGTTCCGGATGGCGCGCTCCGGGAACACGCCCCTTCGTGAGACCTCGAGCGCGGACCGGTCCACGTCGGTGGCGACAATCCTCCAGGTACAGCCGGCCATGTGCGGGCTCTCGGCCAGCACCATGGCCAGGGTGGCCGCCTCCTCTCCGCGGGCGCAGGCGGCGGACCACGCGACCAGCTCCCCACCCTCCCGCCGCGCGGCCTCGGCCAGCTCGGGAACCGCCTGGTTTTCCAGGGCCGTCCACTGTGCCGGGCCCCGGAACAGGTACGACTCCTTGATGGTCACCTGGGAAAGGAGAACCTGCCACTCCTCGGGATCTCTGTTGCCCAGGAGCAGCCCCGCATAGGCCTCCATGGACGCGAGGCCCAGCTCCGCCATGCGGTGGACGACCGTCGAGCGCAGCCGTTCCCGGCCGCCCCGGTCGAGAACATGCCCACTCCGCCGCTCCAGGAGGCCGCAGATCTTCTCGAAGGGAGTCATCGCTCCTCCCCCCACGCTCCGGCATCCCTGAGAAACCGCCCAATGGCCTCCGGGGCCAGGGCATGCATGACAGCCCCCGCCTCCAGAGCGGCCAATGGCATGCCCGCCACCACGCAGGATTCCGGGTCCTGGACCACCGTGGTCCCGCCCCCCGTCCTGATCCTCCGCAGCCCTTCGACGCCGTCCCTCCCCATCCCGTCCAGCAGGATGGCCAAAGTCTCGGGAAGCATGGCCTCCCCGATCGAGAAGAACAACTCGTCGACGGAGGGCCTGTGGCCGCCTCTCGGCGGGGCGGAGCGATCGAGGCGGAGCGTTCGTGCTCCCTCCACGCCAAGCTGTACCCCGGCGGGTGCGATCCGCACCGTCCCGGGTTGTAGCGGCTCGCCGTCTCGCGCGACGGCCACGTTCATCTCCAGGTCCTGGGCCAGCCAGTGAACCAGCTCCTCCTCGAAACCGGGTGTGATGTGCTGCACCACGGCGACCCCCGGCCACAGGCCCCCTCCCAGCGATCCCAGCAGTGCGTGGAGCGCCGAGGGCCCGCCGCTGGACGCGCCAACCACCACCAGCCTGAACGGCCGCCGCACAGCCACGGGACCGGTATGAACGCCCACAACGGACGGGGAGGGCCCCGAACCGCCGTCGCAACAGGCCGCGGCAAGATCGGTCACCAGCGCGATCAGCTGCGGACCCAGCCGGTCCCAGCCATCCGTCGTCGCCGGTTTGGGAAGAATGGAAACACCGCTGCCCACAAGCGACGAACGCGCCGCGTCGCCGCGGAGCTCGCCCGGAAGCGTCAGCAGGATGACCTTGGGTTGGTCGGGCCCGTCGAAGCGGCTGAGGTATCGGCGACCACCCACGGGGTCGCCACTCCCAAGGATGACGATATCCGCGGACGGCTCACCTCCCACCCTCCCGGGGGAACCGGGGCGCTCCTGGCGGACCTCCAACCCCTCGACGCCGCTCAGGATTCGTTGCACCAGCGAGCGGATGCTCGCTGACCGGTCCCAGACAACGATCCGCAGCGGCCTCACGAGCCACCCCCGAGGCGACGGACCAGCTGCACCAGCTCCCGCGAGGTCAGTCCCTGCTTGGTCAGATAGGCGTCGGCGCCCGCCTCCAGGCCAGCCAGCCGGTCCTCCGGCAGGCCACGGGTGGACACCACGACGACCGGAAGGTGCCGGAGCTCGGGAATCTCACGGAGCTTCCGGGTCAGCTCGAGCCCGTTGATACCGGGCATCTCCACGTCCGTCACCAGGCAATCCCATCGCTGCTCGCGGAGCCGGAGGAGGGCCTCCTCCGCACTCCTGACGGCCATCACCTTGCACCCCCCACTCTCCAGCACGCGGCGGATCATCTCTCGTGTCACGCGGGAGTCGTCCACCACCAGAATCCGGAGCCTGCGCGAGCCCACGGAGGCGTCCGGCGCCGGGATCTCTCCGGGACGCAGAGCAGCCAACAGCCTGGACGAAAGCACCGGCACCGGAAGCCCACTGGAAAGCAGGGTCACGGATTCGAAAACCGGGTGGGAGCCGGCGAGCGCCGGGAACGGCCGCAACATCACATCCTCCTCACGCAGAGGACGGTCGACGGCCAGGCCGACCTCCGATTCACCGGCTGACAGGAGAACCAGCGTACCTTCCCCCTCGCCACCCCCCTCGCCAAAGAGCCTCGTCAACCTGTGGAAACGGAGCTTTCGCCCCTGAAAGGTGGCGGCCTCCGTACCATCTTCGGAGGACAGCTCGCACCGCGACAGCTGAACGAAGCCCTGGACGTGTCCCGCCGTCACCGCGGCCTGCATGCCCCCGGCGGCGAGGACAAGGACACGTTCACCGCGGCGAACAGCCGGCAGCTGGAGCTCGACGGTTGTCCCCCGCCCGTGCGCGCCCATCACCCGTACCCGGCCCCCGAGCCGGTGCACCACGGCGGCAACGGCATCCAGGCCAATGCCGCGGCCGGAGATCTCCGTCACCGTGCCAGCCGTGGAGAAACCGGGACGAAAGACGACGTTGAGCAGCTCCGCATCCGGTACCGAGGCCCGGGATTCAGGCTCCAGAAGGCCCAACTCCACGGCCCGGCGCGCAATCCTCTCCGGGTCGAGACCCCGTCCGTCATCCCGCACCCAGAGGTACACCAGCGCTCCTTCACCCCGCGCGCCGATTTCCAGCGCACCCGGTACTGGTTTGCCGGCCGCCTTCCGCTCCTCCGGCGGCTCGATGCCGTGGTCCAGGGCGTTGCGCACAAGGTGGAGAATCGGCTCTTCCAGGGCGGCCATCAGACGCCGGTCCAGCGTCACGCTCCCGCAGGTGACGGTGACCCGGACGCTCTTGCCGAGCGAGTCGGCCAGCTCCACGGCGTGCCGTTCCAGCCGCCGAAGATACGGAGCCAGGGGTTGCCGGTGGACCCGGACCAGCTCCTCCTGGTGCTGCCGCAGAAGCTCCAGCACCGGCCGGTGGGTCCGATCCAGCTCCATGGCAAGCTGCCGCAGCGAAATGGCCAGGGTGGCCAGCACCTGCCGGGGCTCCCGATCCGCCACGCCGGCCTCCGCAAAGCGCGAGAGATCGAAGATCTCCTCGATGCCAGAGCTCTCGGCACGTGTCAGAAGACGCAGCCGGATGGCCCGCTCGGTCGCCTCGTCCAGCACCCTCGCGGGAACGCCGATCACGCCCTCGCGCCGCTGTGCGGGCCGGGAAGACCGCGGCGCAGCGGCAGGCTCCGTGCGTGCATGCCGGTCGCCCTCCGTCCCGCCCGAACCCGACGCCAACTCGTCCGTCATGGCCTGAAGCTGGTCGACGATCGCCAGGAGGTCCTCGGGGCTCACCGGGAGCTCTCCCGTCACCAGGTCTTCGCCCTGGTGGCACAGCGCGGCCAGGTTCTCCAAGCCCAACATCCGCGCCGCGCCCTTGAGGCCGTGCAGCTGCCGCCGCACCTCTTCCAGCGCCTCGGGCGTGTCCGCGACCAGCCCGGCGTGCCCTCGCAATGCCTCCAGCCGCTCCCTGGCCTCGGCGAGGAAGATCGGGATCAGGTCGTCGAGGCCCCGGGACATGTCCCCCGCCGTCTCATGCTCATATGTTGGCCCAGCTTCCCACGTTGATGTCCACGCCAAGAACGCCCTCGACCCTCCCGGCCTCGTTCTGGACGCCCACTGCCACGGTGAAACAGTCTTCGCCGGTGACCATGGACTGGTAGGGCGGTGTCACCACGGCCACATCGTCCCGCATCACTCCCTTGAACCAGGGGCGCTCGGAGAACAACTTGCCGATGCCAACACCCGGCGGAAGCTCCTTCCCTCCGATCATCTGACGGTTGGCCACGAAGGCCACCATGATCCCCTCCGTGTCCACGAGGTAGGTGAACTCGACGTAGGGGCACTCCTGGATCAACTGTTCGAGAAATCCCCGCGTGGCTTCCCCGTGGGAGGCAAAGCCGGCGATCCTCTGGCTCCAGCCCAGGAAGAGGTGCTTCAGGGAGCGAGGGCTGTGAAGGCGGAACGACTGCGTCAGCAGCTGGATCGCCAACCCCAGATCGTCCAGCTGATCGGCGGTGGCCGACAGCTCCTGCAGACCCTCCGCCGTGCGTTGGACCACCGAGCTGATCTCTCGCAACGCCGTCACCACCTGGTCCGAGGCGCTCCGCTGCTCGCTGGTGGCCAGCGAGATCTCCTGCGAGGCCTGTGCCGTCTCGCTCAGGGCACCGCGAAGAGCGTCGATGGCCTGAGCGGCCGAGCGGGCCTGCTCCAGCACGCCGCTGGCCGCGTCCCGCCCCTCGTCCGTGGCGGCCACCATGTCCCGCAGCGAACCGGAGAAATCGTCCAACAGCGCGCGCACCGAATCGACGGACTCCCGGGACCGCTCGGCCAGCCTGCGGACCTCGTCGGCCACCACGGCGAAGCGCTCACCATACTCTCCGGCAGCCGTGGCCTCGATACTGGCGTTGAGCGAGAGAATATGGGTTTCCTGGGCGATCTCGTTGATCAGCTCCAGCACGCCGTAGATCTCCCGGGACCTCCTCCCCAGCGCCTCGGCACGCGCAGCGATGGCATCCATCTTGCCGCGGGTCGACTCCATGCCGTCCAGCGCGCGGGCGACCGCCTCGGCACCCGCTTCGCCGGCTTCTTCCGAGTGTACGGCCAGCTCGGCCTGCCGCGAGGCCCGCGTGGCGATGTGCGCCGCCGTCTTCGCCACCTCCTCCATGGTCGCCGTGATCTCCACCACTGCGGCCGCCTGCTGCGACGATCCCGACGCCAGCTCGGACGCCGTGCGATGAACCGCCAGCGAGGCCTTCGCCACCTCGATGGAGTCCTTCTGGATCTCGCCGATCAGTCCTTCCATGGCCCGGACAGCCAGCCGCATGGAGTGCCGGAAGTCATCCGACAGGTGCTTCTCCTGCTCGCGCGCCGCCACGAGGTCGCCGCGGCGCAGCTGTTCCAGGGCCACGCGGAGCGCGCCGCACTGCCGGGTGTAATCCACCCGGTACCGCTCCAGCTCTTTCTCCAGCCGGCGTTGCGGCAGGTACACGGTCACGACATATATGGCGACGGCGAGCAGGGCCAGCACCGGCACCCCCGTGACGATCCAGTCAGGCGTGCTTTCGGGGAAGCTGGCCTCCAGCACGACGCCACCACCGAGGCCGACCAGCGCGAAGAACACGAGGCCCAGCACCGACCTCGAGCCGTGCGGAGTTTCACGGGTCATGGTTTGTCCCTCCCCCGGCTCGCCACGAGGTTCGCCGGATCACATATCAACATCTCTTCCGGTGAGGGGAGCGTCTCCCCCTCTTCCCCCACCGAGACCATGCGCTCGGCCTCCTCCACCAGGAGCCCGAAGGGTTCCGATGTCCTCCCGGCGCCACCCGACACCATGATTACTACCGGTTCGGCAGGCTCCGGCCCGGGACTCTCGCGCAACCCGAAGAGCGTCGCTCCATCGAAGACCCCCACGGCGTCGCTGGAGTAGCGTGCCAGCCCGAGGAAAGCAGCTTCCTCCGCGGGGAAGGCATGGATGCCGACACGCCGCAGCACGGTGATCACCCGCTCGGCCGGAATGCCGCACCGTCTTCCACCCATGGTCACCAGTAGGTACTCAGCTCGCGTCATGCATCATCCATCTGCTGCGGCACGGGATACGCCGTACCCCCCGCTCTCGATCCGGACGCTCAACGTGCCGCAGGCCCGCCTGGTTTTCCGGAACCCGCGGAAGCACTGCCGGGGGCGACCTTTTCCGCCCTTCGCGACGCTACCTGATGAACGGCGCGGGCTGAAGGCGCCTTGGTGACCCTGGTCGACCATCCTGGAGCGAGCATACCACTCTCCCGCGGGGCGGGAACCGACGCCGGCGGCGCCTTCTTCGAGTCCCAGTCGATCTGTGAGC
Source organism: Acidobacteriota bacterium (assembly GCA_013152925.1). Taxonomy (GTDB): domain Bacteria; phylum Acidobacteriota; class Thermoanaerobaculia; order Thermoanaerobaculales; family Sulfomarinibacteraceae; genus JAADFK01. Next base: position 7,110 of record JAADFK010000150.1, read on the forward strand.
CCCGGAGGCTGTGCGGGATCAAGAACACGCCCATCATCACCACCCAGCCTGCAAGAACCGCCGGGCCCATCCGGCGCCTTCGAAGCGCCAGGATCGTCGCCGGGAGCCAGGCCAGGAAGGCGATGGCCGTCTTGTTGTCCGTTAGATCGGTTCCGTACGGCCACCCCGTCCAGTAGGCCCCGAAGGCGTGGTGCTGGACCATGGGGCCCAACAGCAGGCCGCCGGCCATCAGGAAGAGCATCCCGAGCAGGACCGTGGCCCGCGGCGCCGGGCCACCGACCACCACCCGGATGAAGGCGTGGGTGGCCAGGAGCATGCTGAGGAACATGCAGAGAATATGCGGCACGAGCACCGCCAGCGGAACCGCGCCCTTGAAACGGGCGACGACCGGCCCTCGTGGCGGCACCTGCACGCTCGAGCCTCCGGCCTCCAGGAGGATCCGGTACTCCACCTTGCCCGCCGGTGGCTGGTGGGGGATTTCGGCGGTCAGATCTTCACCATCCGGCGTCATGGGGAGCTCGTGCCAAGGGTGCTCGCCGGGATAGAGCCGCCACTGGAGGACAGCGGAGGCGCCCGGGACCTTGTGGAGATCGATGGAGACCGCCATGCCGCCCGCGCCGCCATGGGAACGCGGCAAACGGAACCCGAGATCCGAAGCCGCAACGCGAACAGTGCCGCGCCGTGGGTGTGTCGGTCCCGTCATTCTCTGAAAGACGGCCAGCGTGAGGGTTACCAGGAGCGCCAGCGTCCAGACGGTCACCGGCCTTCGAAGAAGGCGCATCAATCCTCTCCACCGGCGGGACGAGCATGGCGGCTGGCGAGCGCGGTGCGGATTGCCGCGTCGAGCGTTGTGAAGCGCACCGGCTTTTCCAGACAGACGGCGCCCTCGGGTGCGGAGCGGTCCGCCGCGGGCCCCAACCCCCCGAGGAACCCACTGAGGAAGATGATGACCGCCCCCGGGTTTTTCTCCCGTGCCGGTGCCGCCAGGTCGTACCCGATACCGTCCGGAAGCTGAAGATCACTGAGCAGCACGTCGATGGCCTGGGATCCCAGGATCTTGCGCGCCTGGGCGAGATCGGCCGCCACCATCACGCGGTAGCCGCCGAGCTCGAGCGACTGGGCCAGCGCCGTTCGGACCTCGTCATGGTCCTCTACCAGAAGGACCCTGTGACCGCCGTTTTCGTGGGAAAAGGACGGCGCCGGCTCCTCTCGCTGCTCCGGCTCCTTCAGACCCGGCGGCGCAGCGGGAAGGCGGATGGTGAACACTGTCCCCTTCCCCTTCTCTGATTCAACCCGGATCGTCCCGCCGTGCTGGGTAACGATCCCCCGCACCGAGGCCAAGCCGAGGCCGCTGCCCCCTTCCGCCATGCGCGTCGTGAAGAACGGATCGAAGACCAGGTGAACGTGTTCCGGATCGATTCCCGTACCGGAATCCCGGATCTCCAGGACCACCTGGCCGCCATCGTCCGCGGCCCCGTGCGGCTCGTCCGCCTTCCGCGCCGTGATGTCCAGGCGGCCGCCGCCGGGCATGGCATGGCGGGCATTGTCCGCCAGGTTGAGCAGCGCCTGGAGCAGCTGGGTTTCGTCCGCCATGAGGTTGGGAAGCCCCTCGGGGATGTCCATCCGGACATCGATCGCCGGACCCATCATCCGTCGAAGCACGGCCAGGTTCTCCTTGAGCATCCGCCGGAGATCGAGAGGCTTCGCCTCGAAGGCCTGCTGCTGTGAAAACGCCAGAAGCTGACGCACCACCTTCTGGCCCCGTTTGGCCAGCTGCGCCACGCTGGTCGCCCATTGATCCGCAGCTGCCGGTCCCTCCTTTTCGATGGCCAGCTCGGCGGAGAGGAGGATCCCCTGAAGCATGTTGTTGAAATCGTGGGCGATCCCGCCGGCCAGCCGGCCGAGGGCCTCGAACCTCCGGGCCTCGTCCAGCTCCTCGCGCAGGCGGTGCTCGTCGGTGATGTCCCGCGCCACGCCCTGGATCCCATGCGGCTTTCCGTTGACCACGATCGGATGTTCGAAGACCTCCAGGAGGATCTTCCGGCCATCCTTGTGGAAGATCTCGATGACCAGAGGACCGTGGGGTGGCTCCCCGCGCAGGTGTGCGTGGGAGGCGCGGCGCGCCGGCAGGTTGAGCTTGCTGTCCGTGATGAACCAGTGCGTCTGGCCGATCCACTCCTCCACGGAGTAGCCCGTGATCGTCTCCACCGAGGGGGAGACATAGGTGACATAGCCGTTTTGGTCCTGCGTGTAGAAGAAGAGGTAGGGTGTGCCCTCGACGATCATCCGCATCCGAGCCTCGGCCTCGCGCAGGGCACGCTCGCTCTGCCGCTGCTCCGTGATGTCCAGGAGGACACCGATGACGAAACGCCGCCCCGGCCTCGTCGCTGGAACCGAGGCGCCGTGCTCCAGTATCCAGCGCTCTTCTCCCGTCACGGCATGCCGGATACGGTAGATGACCTCGACCTTGTCGGATGTGCTCGCTGCCCGGGTGAACGCCGCGAGTGCCCGCTCCCGGTCCTCGGGGTGGATCAGCTGCGTGAACCGCCCGGGCTGAGACAGGAGCTCCTCCACGGGGACTCCGATCAGCTCGCCGATGGTGGGGCTCTCGTAAGAGGCCTCATAGTCGAACCCCACGTCCTGCCCCCACTCTCCGATGAAAAACCCTCCGGGGAAGGCCTTCTCGAAGAGGTCCAGGAAATGGCTGAGCTCCCGCCGGTCTTTCGGCTTCTTCATTGACCCCCCATCGGGCGCCGGCTCCATTTGCACACACCAAGATCTGCTCGCACCAAGATCATTCTACCTGACCGTGACGGCGGGGGCCGGTACCGGCCCCCGCTGAGAGCTCCTGCCCCGGATGGAATCTTCAGCTCTCCAGGATCTTCTTCACCGCCTCCTCGATCACGCCGGGCTCCGTCTCCTCCAGCTCATAGGTCACGTTGGCGATGGGTTTGTTGACCGTGATGATGCGCTTGAGGTCGATTGGAGTCCCTTCGACCACCACGTCGGCGGGTGTCGCATTGATCGTTTCCTCCAGCTCCCTGACCTGGTGGTCTCCGTAGCCCATGGCCGGCAGGATGGCCGAGGCATTGGGGTACTTCTCATAGGTCGCCTTGATGGAGCCGACGGCGAAGGGCTTGGCATCGACGATTTCTGCCGCCCCGGCGTTCTTGGCCGCGAACCAGCCGGCGCCGTAGCTCATGCCGCCGTGGGTCAGCGTCGGGCCATCCTCGACCACCAGGGCCCTCTTGCCGCGGATCATCTCCGGATCGTCCACCGTGATGATCGAGCGGCACGTAATCACCCGGGCCTCCGGGTTGTATCGCCGGCAGCTCTCCAGGACCTCCTCCACCTTGGCCGGATCAGCCGTCCCCACCTTGTTGACGATCAGAAGGTCGGCCATCAGGAAGTTCGTCTCCCCCGGGTAGTAGCTCAGCTCGTGGCCCGCCCGGTGCGGATCGAGCAGCGTGATGTGCAGGTCTGGCTTGTAGAAAGGCGTATCGTTGTTGCCGCCGTCCCACAAGATAACGTCGGCCTCCTTCTCCGCCTCGCGCAGGATCATCTGGTAGTCCACGCCGGCGTACACGATGAAACCATTGTCGATATGCGGCTCGTACTCCTCGCGCTCCTCGATGGTGCACTGGTGGCGATCGAGGTCCTCGTAGGTTTCGAAACGCTGGCACGCCTGCCGCGCCAGGTCCCCGTACGGCATGGGATGGCGGATGGCCACCACCCTCTTGTCGAGCTTCTTGAGGATCCGGCTGACGTAGCGGGTGGTCTGCGACTTGCCCACCCCCGTTCGCACCGCCGTGATGGCGATGACCGGCTTGCTGGACTCCAGCATGGTCCGGGTAACCGAGCACAGCCCGAAGGCGGCGCCCCAGCCGATCACGTGGCTGGCCTTGTTCATGACGTAGGTGTGCGGCACATCCGAGTACGAGAACCACACCTCGTCAACCCCGTGCTCGGCGATGATGGTCCGGAGCTCCTCCTCCGGCCGAATCGGGATGCCCTCCGGGTACAGTGACCCGGCCAGCTCGGCCGGATAGACCCGGCCCTCGATGTCAGGAATCTGGGTAGCCGTGAACGCCACCACCTCGTACTCCTCGTTGTCTCGGCACAGGCAATTAAAGTTGTGGAAGTCCCTTCCTGCGGCTCCCATGATGACCACCTTCCTGCGTCCCATACAACACCTCCTCGTTTCGCACGCTCCCGCGTGCACGCCCGCCTGCGGGGCGGGCAGACCGCCGGGTAAGGCTGAACCGGCGGCGCGACCAGCATGGTACCAAGGCCCGCACCCTCCGTCGTGCTGGGACCAGTCGAGGAGTGAAGAGGGAAGAGCTAAGGCAAGCCACGGATTCACGCCGATTGAACAGGGAAGACCGGGGAAGCAACGCAAGGGCTCGAGCATGCGGAAACGGGAGAGACCAGGCAAAGAAGGAGAACGCGCCACGGATTGACACGGATTCGCGCCGATCGGAGAGGAAAGAGAGACGAGAAGAGAAGCATGCAACGTAAAGGCGCGAAGAAGAGGATGATGGCGGGCGTTTCTCACCTGCCGTCAAGCCAGGAGCGGCACGGATTCCACCTCCCTCCCGTCATTCCGACCGGAGCGGCATCGCACCCGTCCCCCTTGTCAACCCAACCGAAGCAGCATCGCCCCCACCCCCTGTCCTTCCGACCGGAGCGGCATCGCACCCACTCCCTGCCATCCCGACCACTCCCTCCCCCTGTCATCCCGACCACGCCCCTCCCTGTCATCCCGACCGAGCGAAGCGAGTGGAGGGACCTCCCCAGGAATCACGGGCCAAGGGATTCTCCTGAAGCCTCACGGTCGTAAAAGAGATCCCTCGACTGCGCGGCCCTGCGGACCGCTACGCTCGGGATGACAGGGTAGGGTGTCATCCCGACCGAGCGAAGCGAGTGGAGGGATCTCCCCAGGAATCACGGGCCAAGGGATTCTCCTGAAGCCTCACGGTCGTGAAAGAAATCCCTCGACTGCGCGGTCCTGCGGACCGCTACGCTCGGGATGACAGCGTAGGGTGTCATCCCGACAACCCGTCATTCCGGCCACACTCCCAAGCATCCAGACGATTCCCCCTCTGTCATCCCGACCACGCCCGCCTCTGTCATCCCGACCACGCTCCTCCCTGTCATCCCGACCACGCCCCTCCCTGTCATCCCGACCGAGCGAAGCGAGTGGAGGGATCTCCCCAGAAATACAACATCTTCCCCGGAGCGTTGTCGGGGCTCCCATGAGATTCCTCCACTCCGCGGCACTCCATGCCGCTCCGGTCGGAATGACAGGAAGGAAATGGGGACTGCGCCATCGGCTGCCTTCCTTCTTCAATCCATGCCAGTCCGTGGCTTTCTTGTTATCTTCTGCAACCGCCACCTTCGCGCCTGTGCGCCCTCGCGTTAACGTCATCTGGTGTCTCTCCTCCGTTTCAATCCATGTCGATCCGTGGCATTCCCCTTCTCTTCGCGTTTTCTTCCACTGGGATGGAATGGCAGGCCCGGATGCGCGTACCATGGCAACGAGGAGGACACCATGGGAGCAACAGCAGGAGGGGCTGCGGCGGGCTCGACAGCGGCCGTCGGAGCGGCCGTGATCCAGGCCCTCAAGGCCTCGGGAGTGATCGTCAGCGTGGCGCCTGATGAGTTCCGGAAGGTCCTGTACATGCTGGACAACCCCATCGTCGTCACGGCCACCACGAGTTTCTTCGGAACCAGTTACCAGTACCTGACCTCGTACCGCGGCCTGGCCTTCTACACCAAGTCGAAGGAACCCATCGAGCTCGGCATGGCCGAGGTCATCGCCGCCAGGAAGATCTGGGTCCCCGGCTGACCTTCGGCGGCTTCCGCCGCCCCGACCGTTGTCTCATGCCTGGGAGATCCCTCGACTCCGGCGCTTCGCGCCTTCGCTCGGGATGACAGGGTGGGGTGTCATCCCGACAACCCGTCATCCCGACCACGCCCCCCTCTGTCATCCCGACAACCCGTCATTCCGGCCACACTCCCAAGCATCCAGACGATTCCCCCTCTGTCATCCCGACCACGCCCCCCTCTGTCATCCCGACCGAGCGAAGCGAGTGGAGGGATCTCCCCCGGCATCGCGGCGCAAGGGGCTCTCCCGAGAGCTCGTGGTCATGGGGGAGATCCCTCGACTTCGGCGCTTCGCGCCTTCGCTCGGGATGACCTTCGGCGGCTTCCGCCGCCGAAGGTCACTCCCACTCGATGGTACCTGGGGGTTTGGAGGTGACGTCGTAGACCACGCGGTTGATGCCGGCGACCTCGTTGACCACGCGGCGCGCGATGCGGTCGAGGACCTCGGGTGGGAAGCGGTACCAGTCGGCCGTCATGAAATCGTCGGTGGTCACGGCGCGGATGGCCAGAACCTCCTCGTAGGTCCGCCGGTCACCCATAACGCCGACCGAACGTACCGGGAGCAGCACGCAGAGCGCCTGGGCGATGTCGTGGTACAGCTTCGCCGCGCGGATCTCTTCGATGACGATGCGGTCCGCCTCCTGCAGCGTCGCCACCCGTTCCCGGGACACCTCCCCGAGAATCCGCACCGCCAACCCGGGCCCGGGGAATGGGTGCCGCCAAACGAGCTCGCGGGGCAGGCCCAGCTCCTCGCCAAGGCGCCGGACCTCGTCCTTGAACAGGTTGCGCAGCGGTTCGATCAGCTCGAGCCCCAGGCGCTCCGGAAGCCCGCCGACGTTGTGGTGGGTCTTGATCACCGCCGCCGTGCCGCGCACACCGGACGACTCGATGACGTCCGGGTAGAGCGTGCCCTGGGCCAGGAAGCGCGCGTCGGAGAAACGCCGTGCCTCCTCCTCGAAGACCTCGACGAACAGGCCGCCGATGATCTTGCGTTTCCGCTCCGGGTCGTGGACGCCTTTCAGGGCTGTCATGAAGCGTTCCGAAGCGTCCACGAGATCCAGGTCCAGGCCGTAGCCGGCGAAACGGGCGGCCACCTGGCGTGCCTCGTCCTGGCGCAGCAGACCCGTGTCCACGAAGATCGGGACCACCCGGTCGCCAATGGCCTCGCGCAACAGCACGGCAGTCACCGTCGAGTCCACCCCGCCGGACACGCCACAGATGACCCGTCCTTCCGGCGCCTGGGCCGCCAGCGCGGTCACCAGCTCCTCGCGGATCGCTCCGGTGTTCCAGTCACGCCTGGCCCCGGTCAGGGCCACGAAGCTCTCCAGCATCTCGGCGCCATGTGGCGTGTGACGCACCTCCGGGTGAAACTGCAACCCGATCAGGCGCCGACCCTCGTCCACCATGGCGGCCACCGGCGTGTTGGCGGTCTTCGCCACCACCCGGAACCCCGGCGGCGGCGTCTCCACCGAGTCGCCGTGACTCATCCACACCGGCTGCCGCGAAGGGGTACCCTCAAAGATCCCCGTCTCCCCCACCCGCTCCAGCTCTGCCAACCCGTACTCGCGCAGCTCCGAGTGCCGGACCTTGCCTCCCAGGGCCGCCGCCATGGCCTGCATCCCGTAACAGATCCCCAGCACGGGCACACCGGACTTCCAGACAGCCCCGTCGGGAATCAGGCTCCCGGGATCGTCGATGCTGGCCGGACCGCCGGAAAGCACGATGGCCACCGGCGAGGCGGCGCGGATCTCGTTCCCCGGCAAGTCACCCCGCTCGATGCGTGTAAAGACCCCCAGCTCGCGGAAACGCCGCGCGATCAGCTGTGTGTACTGGGAGCCATAGTCCAGGATCAGGATCGTCTCGTGCCGCATGCCACCTCCGCAGGACCGCCCGGCCCCGCCCGCATCATACCCGGAAGCCCACAAAGTGACGAGAGGAAGAAGGCCGCGGATTGAAACGGATCGCGCAGCTCCCGGAATCGTCCACCTCAGGGACAGTGTGTCGGGTTGGCCCCCGACTTCCACCGCTCACAGTTCGCGGCATGCTCCCGCCTGACACCAACTCCACAGATGCGTCTGTCCTCTTCTCCGCGCCTTCGGGTTCTATTCGTCTCCCGAATCCATGTCAATCCGTTGCCTTTCTTCTTTTCTTCCTACGCCAGCAGTCCCCACAGGACGTAGGCGGGCAGAGCGGCCAGGCTGGCGGCCATCACGCAGGCAGTCGACAGGTCGATGTCGCCGCCCATCTCCTGGGCGATGGCCGTGGAGGCGATGGCGGTCGGGGCCGCCAGGAGGAGCAGGCCAACCAGGCGCGGCGTGCCCGTCACGCCCAGCGCCGCCATGATCGCCAGGCCGATGGCCGGGGTCACGCCCACCTTCAGGAGCGTGGCCCACGCCGCCGCGGCCCTGTTGGCCTCCAGGGCCCGAAGCTCCAGCTGGGCACCCATGGCCAGGAGCGCCCCCGGCATGGCGATATTGCCGAGTAACCGGAGAAAATTGTCCAGCCACGGCCAGGCCTGCCAGCCCGCCATCGCCCAGGCTACGCCACCGGCGACTCCGAGCACCACCGGGTTGAGCACGATGGCCCGCAACACGGCCAGCCCCCTGTGTTCGCCGCCCAGGGCCAGCGCCCAGATCGAGATCAGGTTCTGGAACGGTATCAGGACCGCCACCGTCACGGCAGCCACCGTCAGCGCCTCCGTGCCGGCCGCCGCGAAGATCACCGGGAAGCCCATGTACACGAGGTTTCCACGAACAGCCGCCTGTACGATGACCCCCCGCCGGCGAGGTGGTTCCCGGAGCATCGCGGCGACAGCTGCTGCCAACAGCGTGCTGACCAGCCCGGCGACCAGGCAGGCCAGGATCATCGGCCCTGAAAACGCCGTTCCGAGATGCGCCTTGCCAAGGAGCCGCAGCAGCAGCGCCGGGATGGCGAACCAGTAGATCACCCGGTTGAGATCGCGGATGAACTCATCTCCCGCCCACCCCAGCCGGCGCGCCAGGGTGCCCAGGCCCAGCAGCAGGAAAACGGGGATCACTCCGTGCAGCACCGCCATCGCCCGAGAACTCTACCCCATCCCGGCCGTTCTGACGTTCAACGTGCTCGCCATTCCTCGAGATTGTCCCGTGGCCGCTGCAGGAGCTCCCTCGTCGCGGTGTTCCTCCGGATGGCGTGCGCCCAGGACGAGGCACGACCTCGCGGGTTTGCGCCACCTCGCAGCGGCATTGGACCCCCGCAGCCCCGGGCCCGCCGCCTCATGCCGTTCCAGGGAGTGAAGCGAGAAGCAGCACCTCGGCAGGACCACCTTTCCAATCCTCCCGCCGGCCGGCACCGTGCGCCGCATCTCCCCATGGTACGATAGTGTCGAGGATACAAAAGGGGAGAATCGCCATGAGCTCACGGCAACGCGCCACCGGTTTCGCAACCGCTGTGGCCCTGGCATTGATCATCCTCGGAGGAGCCCTCTTTCTGCTGCAGGCAAACACAAGCTCCGCCACGGACAAAAAGAAACCCTGCTGTTTCACAAACGAGAGGTACAGTGGTGTCTGCCAGGTCATCCCCTCGGAAAACGAGACCTGCGGCGACATCCTCGCCTACCTCAACAACCCCATGGCCACCGGAAAAGACTACTGCGGCAACACCCGCATCCGCGGCGGCTGGAAGCAGGTCGAGTGCGAGTGACGATCTGATGGTGGTCCCCACCATCAGATCGTCATCCCGAGCGTAGCGGTCCACAGGACCGCGAAGTCGAGGGATCTCCCGTCATCCCGAGTCGAGCGGTGCAAGCCACCGCGCAGTCAAACAGCCTCCCCCACGACCACGAACCCGCGGGGAAACCCCCGACCCACGATGCCGGGGGAGATCCCTCCGCTCGCTCCGCTCGGTCGGGATGACAGAAAGTGAGGAGGCTTCCCTCGGTCGGGATGACAGGGAGGGTGGAGGCTTCGCTCGGGCGGGATGACAGAGAGGGACGTGGTCGGGACGACAACCCACCCTGTCATCCCGAGCGTAGCGGTCCGCAGGACCGCGAAGTCGAGGGATCTCCCGTCATCCCGAGTCGAGCGGTGTAAGCCACCGCGCAGTCGAGGGATCTCCCCCAAGGTTGTGAACACTCTGGGTGACCGCGCCGCCTGCGACCGCCACGATCCTCTCAACACGCCTCGTCTCCCCGGGCCGTTCACGCCCTCACAAAGCTCTGCGGCGCCACGGGGGCCCACCTCGTCCGCCGCCACCGGTAGCCCGGATCGAGAATCATGCCGGGCTCCGCCAGATCCTGCACGGCCCAGAACAGTTCGCGCAACACCGTCAGGTGCCCCACCCGGTCCCCTGGCACGCCGAAGGGCGCGCCATGGGGGTACCGCACGAAGACCGTGCGCGGTGCCGGCACCTTGCGGGACATGTCGAGGTTGATGGAGAGGCTCACCGTAGCGATGTCGTGCCCCTCGAGGACGCGTGCGATCAGGCCGCCGGCCCGATTGCAGAGGGGTCAGGCCGGCACCAGCAGCGCAAGGTCCACCCCGTCATCGGCCAGGCACCGGGCCACCGCCTGTGCCGTGCCGCGCGCCGGATCGATGTACTCGCGCGTCAGCAAGCCGCCGAACCCGAAGCTGAAGAAGCGCGGCGCCAGCCCGAAGACGCCCGCCGCCTCGAGCTCCCGCAACCGGTCCAGGGGGAGGATCACCTCGCGGTCCTGCTCCCACCACCCGTGCGGGTAGTGGGCGTGGGCGATCCTGAGGTCCTTCGCGGAGACACTCGACGGAATCTGACGGAAGCTGGCATCACCCCTGGGATCGTCGACATTGAAAGGCGCGTCGCCATCGAGGTACAGACCCGCCGTGTTGACGACGGCCACGCGGCATTCGGGCAGCGGCTTCGCCAGGGCGGTAAACGGCGGCATGCCGTCGATCCGTGGGGCCGGCAACGCTCGCGTCGAGAGGTTGACCACGGCCCGGCTCATGGTCATCAACCGGGTGCCCACACCGGTGTTCAGCGCCGCGCCGACCCGCCTCCAGAACCCGATCCGTTCGATCAATCCCATGGAACCCCCCGCCAATGGCACAACCTGCGCCGTGCCGAAGGCATTCCACGGGATTCACGGCAGCAGCAGGGTATTCAGTCCCCGGACCCGGCGAAGGGCGGCTGCTTGAGCATCGGCAGCATCGCCTGCTCGAAGGGCACCCCCAGCGCCGTGGCCACCGTGCTCGTGTACTTGAGCAGGGCCACCGTCGTGACCATCTCGACGATCTCGGCATCGCTCCACCCCAGCTCCCGGAGCCGGTCCACCTGCTCGTCCGTGACCTCCGCCGGCCGCCGCGCCACGGTCCGCGCGAAATCGAGCGCAGCGTTTTCCTTCTCGGAGAACCGTGACGACGGCTTGCCTTCGATGATCTCCACGCACTCTGCGTTGCTCCACCGGAAGGCCCGGTACAGCGCCAGCATGTGGGCGCAGACGCAGTAATCGCACTCGCCCGCAGCGGCGGTCACCGCGAAGAACGCCCGCTTGAGCTCCTCGGAGAGCATGCCCTCCTTCACCGTTGCCAGACTGAGCGTCCAGACCGCGTCGGTCGTCTCCGGCAGCGGCGCCATGGCCTGCTGCAACGCCGGCACCATGCCGTAGTGCTTGGCGACCCGGTCGAAGACCTCTTTGACCCGGCCCGTCGCGGGGATCCTGGAGTGGAACACGGCTCATGATGACCTCCCGTCAAGAGATTCCGGCACCCCCCAAGCTTAGCATTCCCAGCGCTCTTCACGACCCCGGAACCTGCTACATTCCCACGGTCCCCAGCTATTCCGATGGGATTGCCGGCCACGACCTCAGATTGCCTCACCCGCCGCACAAGGCCCCTCCGGACAGCGGCGCTCCTTGCGTCGACCTCCATTCGCCCATCGCGAAATCCCAGCCATCGCCAACACTCACGCGCCCCCGCGGAGCGACACGCCCCCCAAAGGAACGCTGCTTTTCTCGAGTGATATGATTCACCAAGCGACAGAAAAGGAGCGGCCCAATGAAACGGATCTTCACTTCCAAACGTCTCGGCTTGGTGTTCATCATCGTAGTCATTGTCGTGGGCTTGGCACTGGTTTCTGTCCAGGCAGGTTCCAATTCGGCTCCGGACAAGGCCGGGCCCTGTTGCTTCACCAACGATCGATACAGTGGCGTCTGCAAGGTCTACCCCACCGGAGATGAAACCTGCGGCGACATCCTCGCCTACCTCAACAACCCCATGGCCACAGGAAAAACCTACTGCGGCAACACCCACATCCGGGGCGGCTGGACTCAGGTGGACTGCAAGGAATAGCCGGCCACCCCAAGCAACCGTCACGGGAAACCGGCTCGCCCACCGCACGAGGCCGGCCAAGAGCCCAGCGCTCCCCCGTCGGCGTCGGCTCGGCAGAGCTACTCTTTCTCACGAAGCGCCCGAAAGATTCCGCCCCAGAGAGCCCCCAGAGTAACCAATCAGAAAGACTCTTCTACTCTTCTCTCCCCCACCCACCCAGAAGATTTCGCACGGAGAGGTCTCGGAGTGGCCAAACACATACCCTCTTCTACTTTTCTCTTCCCTCTGCGCTCTTGGCGTTCTCTGCGCGAGACTTCTTCTCCCCCGCCCGCCCCGGAGTTTTCGCGCAGAGATCGCAGGGATCGCAGGGGGAAGAGTTTGGGCGCCTGCGGCGCGGTAAAATCGGGAACTGCGTTGGTTCCCTCTCGGCGCTCTCTGCACGAGGCTCCCTTGTCTTCGCTGCCCGCCCGTGAGTTCTGGCTCGACGGTCGCTAAGAGCGTTTGGACCCCGTCGTCTGGCGAAGCCGGATCGGCTTGGGAGCACCGGTCTCGACGCCGGCATCTCGCGGCCGCCGAAGCCCTCGTTTCGTGATCTCCTCCTCACACCATCGCCCCAGCTCGTATGCTTCGTCCCCGCCCGCCGAGTTAGAATGGCACCCGTACGAAATGGAGTCTTCATGGCAGCTGCCAGCGGTTTGTTGGGTCGCCGTATTCTCCCCGCGCTCGGTTTTGCCCTGAGCATGGTCCTCCTTGGGCCAGCCCAACCGGCCTGGAGCGCGCGGCCGGGCTGCCTGCGCTGCCACCAGGGCATCGAGCCCATCCGCACCGCCGACTCCGGGATGGCCCAGG
>JAADFK010000151.1 GCA_013152925.1 Acidobacteriota bacterium
CCGGTGCGGTCAGCCAGTAGTAGTCGAGGTCGCCGACGCAGTCGATGGCGGCCGGGGTGGACCCGCAGCCGGAGAGCGGCGTCGCGCTGGCCAGGTAGTCGTTCCCGGGATCGTTGCCGCAGCTCGGGTTGCAGCCGGATATGGTCAGGTCATAGCTCTGGGTGACGGTGCTGTCCTGCGGCAGGATCCGGACGTACACCTTCTCGCCGGCGCTCATGGTGTAGTCATAGGTCGAGGTGGTCTCCGCGATCAGGTTGCCGGCCGCCGTGAACAGGGTCAGGCGCATGGTGTCCGTGGAGCTGACGGCGAAGGTAAAGACGCCGTTCCGGATCGCCGTGAAGGCGTAGAAGTCCGTATCGCCCGTGCAGTCGATGGCCGCTGCGGTCGTCCCGCATGACGTGCCGAGGTCCGTGGCGTGGGCCGTGTCCTCGTTTCCCGGATCGCTGCCGCAGCCGCCGGAGGAGCATCCGGAGACGACGAGTGTGTAGTCGCCGGTACCGTCGTTTCCGTACTCGTTGACGGCCACGGAGTACTTCTGGCCGGCCACGAGCGTGTAGACGATCCTGGCGTTCGAGCCGGAGCCGCTGTCATCGTCGGAAGCGATGGCGTCACCGTTTGAGTCGTAGAGCCTGAGCTCGGTGTCGGTGGCGCCCGTGGTCTCGAAGGTGAACGAGCCCGAGCCCGGTGCGGTCAGCCAGTAGTAGTCGAGGTCGCCGGTGCAGTCGATGGCGGCCGGCGTGGACCCGCAACCGGAGAGAGGCGTGGCGCTGGCCAGGTAGTCGTTCCCGGGGTCGCTGCCGCAGCCGCCGGAGGAGCAGCCGGAGATCGACAGGGTGTAGGTCGGCGTGTCCGACGACGACTGCGACATGATCCGGATGTGCACCGTCTCGCCGGCCGTCATCGTATAGTCCACGCTCGGGCCCTCCTGGATCAAGGACCCGGCTGCCGTGAACAGCGTCAGCCGCATGGAGCTGGTCGGGGTGACGGCGAAGGTGTAGGTGCCCGGATTCGTGGCGGTCCAGCTGTAGAAGTCGATGTCGCCCGGGCAGTCGATGGCCTTGCCGCTCATCGTGGCGCAACCCGGGTTGAGGAAGGTGGCCGTGGCGCCCGTATCGTCCCCTGGATCGGCGCCGCAGCCCCCGCTGCAGCCGGAGATCTGGAGCTCGTAGTCGCCGGTGGCATCGTTGTTGTATTCGCTGACTCTCACGTAGTAGGTCTGTCCCCCGGTCACGGTGGAAACGATCCTGGCGTTGGCCCCGGCACCACCGTCGTCATCGGAGAGGATGAGGCCACCGCTGCCGTTGAAGAGCTCGAGAAAGGTGTCGGTGGAGCCCGTGGTCTCGAAGGTGTACGAGCCGGAGCTCGGTGCCGACCACTCGTAGAAGTCCAGATCGCCGATGCAGTCGATGGCGGCAGTGTAGCCAGCACAGCCGGGAAACCACGTGGCGTTCGCAACGTCGTCGTTCCCCGGATCGGCGCCGCAGTTGCCTCCCGAACACCCGGAAACCTCGAGATCATAGGTCGGTGTCGCCCCGATGAGGACCGACTCGGCCTTGACCCACACGAGATCGCCCGAGCTCAGCGTGTAGGAGATCGCTGTCTCGCTCGTTCCCACCGGTGTGCCGGAGCTGTTGTACAGCGTGATGCTGACGGGAGTCGATGGGTTCCCGGAGGAGACGCTGAATGTGAAGGTTGCTGACTGAGGCGCCGTGAAGGTGTAGTAGTCGAGATCCCCGGAGCAATCGATGGCGGCCGAATGGACCGCGCAGGTGGATCCCAGATCGGTGGCGGTCGCGAAGTCGTCGTCCCCCGGATCCGCGCCGCACTGGGCGTCAGCCGGAGCGGAGATGCCAACGAGGAGGAGCACGACCAGGACGAGCCATGCGATGGACGGCAGCCGTCCTCCTGGGTCGTTGCGGTGAAGGAGAGCCGGCATCCGGGTTGTGGCGAAACGTTCAAACATGGTCAACCTCCAATAGGTGCGTAATCGCGACAGTTGTCCATTGGAGCAAGAACGATGCCAGTGGAGGCGGGATCTGGCCGGGGGACGGGAATGGTGGAGATAACTGATTGATGTGGTGTTCATTACCGTGGCACGCCGGTGCCCGGGGCCCACGCGGAGCGAGGCGGGAGAGTCCGGGCCCGTCTCGTCCTTGAGATGGCTCGGTCTCGGGTCTGCGACGGGGTGAGCCGCTGCCGCGGAAGGCGTGCCGGGGGTGGAGCTCGGGCCCTTCGGGATCCCTGTCCGTGCGCGGGAGACGTGGGCGATTCTGGTGGCTCCATCGCTGGCGAGCGACCCGCCATGGCGGCCGGCCGGGGGGTCGCGCCCTCCCGGCGTCCACCGGCCAGGTGGCAGGCCCGGCGGTCCCGGGTGGTGCCCCGGCGGTGTATACTCCTGCGAAATTCCGCGCCCGGCCGGATCGCGGGCGCAAGGTCGGAGCTGCCTATGGACACACCTCGGATCGATCTGCCCATCAGTGAAATCCCGCGCCAGTGGTACAACCTGGCCGCTGACCTGCCGCCCGCGCCGCCGTTGGGGCCCGACGGCAAGCCCATCGATCCTGCCGCCCTGGCGGCGGTCTTTCCCGAGAACCTGATCGAGCAGGAAGTCAGCTCCCAGCGCTGGATCGACATTCCCGAGGAGATCCTGGAGATCCTGCTGAGGTGGCGTCCCACCCCGCTGCGGCGGGCCTACGCCCTGGAACGCCACCTGGGCACGCCGGCACGGATCTACTACAAGGACGAGAGCGTGTCGCCGGCGGGCTCGCACAAGCCCAACACGGCCGTGGCACAGGCCTGGTACAACAAGCAGGCCGGCATCAAGCGCCTGACCACGGAGACCGGCGCTGGCCAGTGGGGCAGCGCGCTCTCCTACGCCTGCGCCCAGGTGGGCCTCGGCTGCAAGGTGTTCATGGTCCGTGTCAGCTTCGAGCAGAAGCCCTTCCGCAAGGTGATGATGCAGACCTGGGGCGGACAGTGCATCCCCTCGCCCAGCCGCGAGACCGAGGCCGGGCGGGCCATCCTGGAGAAGGACCCCAACTCGCCCGGCAGCCTGGGCATCGCCATCAGCGAGGCCGTGGAGTCAGCGGTCAGCGATCCCCTGGGCGAGACGCGCTACGCCCTGGGCAGTGTGCTCAACCACGTGCTGCTCCACCAGACGGTGATCGGGCTGGAGGCCAAGCAGCAGCTTGCCCTGGCAGGCGAGAGCAAGCCCGACGTCATCATCGGCTGCGCCGGTGGTGGCAGCAACTTCGCCGGCCTGGCCAACCCCTACGTGGCGGACGTGCTGGACGGGGAGGAGATCGAGATCGTGCCCGTGGAACCCGAGGCCTGCCCGACCCTCACCAGGGCCCCCTACGCCTACGACTTCGGCGACGTGGCCGGGATGACGCCGCTGCTGGCCATGCACACGCTGGGTCATACCTTCGTACCGCCCACCATCCACGCCGGGGGCCTGCGCTACCACGGCATGGCCCCGCTGGTCAGCGCCGCCGTCAAGGCCGGCATCATGCAACCACGGGCCTACGGGCAGCTGGAGTGCTACGAGGCGGCCGTGACCTTCGCCAGGACCGAGGGGATCATCTGCGCGCCGGAGACCTCCCACGCCATCGCTGCGGCCATGGAAGAGGCGAGGAAGGCGAAGGAGAGCGGTGAGCCCAGGGTCATCCTTTTCAGCTTCAGCGGTCACGGACTGCTGGACCTGGCTGGCTACGAGGCCTACTTCGCCGGCGCCCTGGAGAACTACCCCCTCCCCGAGGAGGTCCTGGCCCGCTCCCTGGCCGTCCTGGAACACCTGCCCAAGCCGGAGTGAGGACCTCCGCCGGGCGTCGCCGACGATCCGGGAGCTGGCCATGGACCTGGGGGCCCGCCCCAACACCGTGGCCAAGGCCCACCGGATCCTCGCGGCCGGGGGCTGGCTGAAGCTCAGGCGCCGCCGGGGCGCCACGGTGCTCCAACGGCCGGTTCCCAGGGCGGGAGAGGATGCGCTGTCCCGCTGGCGCCAACGCCTGGAGGAGTTGATCGTGGAGGGGCTGGCCCGGGGTCTGAACCCGGCACAGTTGGTCGAAGCGCTCGCAGAGGCTGCCGCGCCCTCCCGGCGGTGGCGACGTCAGGCCCGGATGGCCTCTCAGGAGGTGGGCGCCGAGTGTTCGCCGACCCAGCGGGCGATGTCGGAGATGACCTGGGGCGCGACGTGGCCGGGCTTCTCGTACTCTGCCGGGGAGGAGGGGCCCTCGCCGGCCATGAAGAGGTGGTTGAGCTTCGGGTAGGTCTTGAAGGTGACGTCGGGCTTGCCGGATAACGCCTTCTTCCAGCCCTTGAAGTCCTTGGTGGTCACCTGGTAGTCCCGCCCGCCCTGGAGGATCAGGATGGGAAGCTCCAGCCGGGCCGCGGTGGCGGCGGGGTCGTAGCTCCTGAGATCGAGCCAGTAGGAGCCGGGCGTCGAGGCGCCGAGGACGGTGACGGTGTCGTCGGGGCTCAGCTTGGGATCACGGATGGCGCGCACGGCAGCCTCGGCCTGGGCGATTCGCTCCTTTTCCGCGGCGCTTGCCGTGCCATCGAGGCCGGCGATGTAGCGGAGCTGGCGGACGATGTTCTCCTCGAGAGGCGTGGTGGCGCCGGCGAGGATGATCAGCCCGGCGACCACAGGATCGCCGGCGGCGATCCGCGGCGCCGCCGTGCCGCCCAGGCTGTGACCGAGGACGAAGATGTGATGGTGGTCGATCCTTGCGTGCCGGCCGAGCAGCGCGACGGCGGCACGGGCGTCGGCGATCACCTCGTCGTCGAGGGTCAGCCGGTGGATCTTCCGCATCTCGGCCGGGTAACGCTTGCTCCGCTTTTCGTAGCGCAGCACGGCGATCTGACGGGCCGCCAGCCCCCACGCCAGGTCGCGGAAGACCTTGTTGGGTCCGATGGTCTCGTCGCGGTCCTGGGGTCCGGAGCCGGCCACCAGCACCACGGCGGGGAAGGGTCCCTTGCCCTGGGGCATGGTCAGCGTGCCGGGAAGCCGCCACGGTGGGGCGCCAACGGTGACCTCCTCCTCGGTGACGCCAGCCGGCGGCTCCTCGCCCACCACCGCCGCCACCGGCTGCGGTGCGACGAAGAAGAGGCCGGCCACCCGGCCCTGGTCATCGTAGACCACCTTGGCGTCCAGCTTGGTGACCGAAAAGGTGCAGCGCACGAAGACAATCCGGTAGGCGCCAGCCTCGATCTCGTGGGCCGCGCCAATGGTCTTGAGATCGCCTGTCTGGTCCGTGAGCTGTTTCCAGACCTTGGCCAGCTTGTCCGGTGCAAGCTGCCGTTTCATGTTCTGGTCGAAGGTGGCCGCCGCCTGTTGGAACTTGCCGGCCCGAAGCATGGAGACCAGCTCCCGTGCCCGGTTGGTCAGCGGGGTCGTGGTCCCGGGCTGGACGGCCGCCGTGGCGGGCAGCGCCACGGCGAGGGAGAGCAGGAGGGTCATGAGAGCTCGCATGGGTGACATCCTTTCGTCGTTACTGGCCCAGCCGTGGGCCACGGGGCCCGCCGGCGCCAGAGGGCGCCTCGATGATCCTCCCTCGCGGCCCGCCACGCAAGGGGAGTGGAGGAAACGCCCGATGCGAAGACGTGAGCGTGAATGGCGCTGTGCCTGTTGCACGCGGACAACGTGCATCGAGCGCCGCCGGCTGTCAAGAGGCCTCGCGGAGGAGGGCGTTGGGCTGGACCTGAGCACGGACGGGGCGTCCACAGGGCGATGGGCGGGCCTGCAGCCCTGGTTGTCGCTGAGGGGCCGCCGGGGCATGCCCACATTGCCGGTCCCCTGCGCCGGCCGACGGTTCCCGGTCCACATCCGGCCTGGGGGCTCATCCCTCCATGCGGACGGAGACGATCTTGGAGACGCCCGGCTCTTCCATGGTGACGCCGTAGAGGATATCGGCCCGGGTCATGGTGCGGCGGTTGTGGGTGATCAGGACGAACTGGGTGTGCTCGGTCATCTCCCGCACGAGCTCGCCCAGCCGTTCCACGTTGGCGTCGTCCAGGGCGGCGTCCACCTCGTCGAGGATGCAGAAGGGAGAGGGCTTGATCCTGAACAGCGCGATCAGAAGGGAGAGGCCCACCAGGGCCTTCTCGCCGCCGGAGAGGAGCTGGACGGACTGGTTCTTCTTGCCCGGGGGCTGAGCTGTGATCAGGAGGCCGGATTCCAGGGGGTCGTCCTCGTCCGCCAAGTCCAGGCGGGCCGTGCCGCCGCCGAAGAGGTAGGCGAAGGTCTCGGCCAGCACGGCGTTGACCCGCTGGAACGTCTCCATGAAACGGTCCAGGCAGGTGGCGTCGATCTCCCGGATGGTGGCGTTGAGCGAGCGGAGGGAGTCCACGAGGTCCTCGCGCTGCTCGTGGAGAAAGGTGGAGCGCTGTGAGAGCTCCTCCACCTCCTGGACCGCCAGCAGGTTGACGGGGCCGATCTTCTCCAGGCGGGAGCGCAGTGCCTCCACCGCCGCGCGAAGCTCGTCGGCGTCTCCCTCCGCCGGCGCCTCCACGGTGGCCATGGCCTCCACGTCGAGGCCAAGCTCTCCGGCGATGTGCTCCTCGAGAGCAGCGTGCTCGGCCTCGAGGCGAGTCGTCTCGACCTCCATCTCGTGAAGCCGTGTCCTGACCTCGTCATGGGCCGAACGGCGCTGGACCACCTCCTGCTCGAGGCGTGCAACCTTGGTCGCGGTTTCCTCCACGGCCTCGGCCCGTTGCCGCTCCTGGTCCCGGGCCGACTTCAGAAGCCCCTGCTCCTCCACCAGGCGGGTCCGCGAACGGACGATCTCCTTTTCGGTGGCCTCCAGACGTTCCTGGAGGTCGGCGGCCTCCGCGGCGAGGGACCCGAGCCGGGCCTCGAGCTCCTGGGTCTGTTCCTCGATACGCCGGGCCTGGTCGCGGGCGGTCTCCAGGCGTTCCGCCGCCAGCCGTTCCTCGGCACGCCACCGGTCGAGCTCCCGCTGGGCGGTGGTGGCCGCTTCCCGGCGGGCCTCCACCTGAGCGGCCGCCCGCTCCACGGCGGCTTCCAGGCCGCTGGACCGCCTCTCCAGCTCCTCCACCTCCTTGCCCAGCCGGAGCCGGCGCGCCGCGATCTCCTCCCGCTCTTTGCGCGCCCGCCCGTCCTCCTCCCGGACCGCCTCCAGCTCGCGTTCCAGGCGCTTGAGCTCGCCGTCGAGAGACTGCTCACGGGCGGCGGCCCTGGCCCTGGCCTGTTCGGCCTCCACCAGCTCCCGGCGCGACTGATCGAGCTGGCGGTCCAGGGAGGAGGCTTTCTCGCGGAGGGAGCTCTGCCGTTCCCGGAGGGATTCCGAGCTCGCCTCGAGGCTGGCGGCCTCTTCCAACAGGCGCCGGCGTTCGTCCTTGAGGGCCAGGGCGCCCTTGATCCGGCTGCCTCTCGTGGGCAGCTCCCGGCAGGAACCCCGGTGGAGGGTTCCGTCGGGGCTGACGAAGAGGGCATGGGGATGGCGAGAGGCCAGGCGCGCGGCGGTGGGCGAATCATCGCAGCGGTAGGCCGGGGGGAGCACGCGGGTGATCCAGCCGGCGTGCTCCTCGGCGATGCCGGCCAGGGGGAGCAGCGGCTCGGCACCGTCCACTTCCGGAACCTCGGCAGGAGGGGCAGTCGTTGCCGCCAGGACAATCCGCGTCCGCGCCTCGAGCGCCGCCGCGGCGCGGAGGCTGGCCCCGGGAATCTCGTCCAGCCGGGCCACGGGGAGCTCAAGCCACTCCCTCCAGACCCGGTCGAGAATCCCGGCGGCGCCAGGCGCCGGAGAGAGGTAGTCACCCACCTGTCCGGCCAGCGCCGCCTCGGGGATCAGGCTGGCGACCTGTTCCGTGGCGGCGTGGAACCGCGCCAGCTCTCCCTCGATGCCGGCGAGCCGATGGCGGAGCTCCCACAGGTGATGGCCGACGGCCTCGGCCTCGCGGCCGGCGGTCTCGGCGGCCTCGACGGCGTTCTCCCGGTCGGCGGCGACGGCATCCCGCCTGGCCCGGGCCTCCTCCAGCTGGCCGGCCGCTGCCGAGCTCTCGGTCCGTGCCTCCTCGAACTGTTCCTGGAGCTCGGTGCGGCGACCGGCAAGCCGCTCCGCCTCCTGGGCCAGCTGACCCAGGGAGTAGGCGATCCGGTCCTGCTGACGCTCCAGCTCGATCTGCTGGTTCCGGCGGGACGTCAGCGTGGAGATCGCCCGCAACAGGTTCTGGCGGGCCTCGGCGGCGGCGCTCTCGGCCGCGCGTTGAGCGCGGAGAGCTTCCTCGACGACACCGGCGGCCTCCTTGCGATGCCGGCGGACCTCGGCGAGCGCCTCCTCCAGCGCCGCTGCCTGGTCCGCCGCCGCCTTGGCTTCATCATGGAGCGTGCCGCTGGAGGATGTCAGGCCGGCCGTCTGCCGGCGGTTGGTCTCCAGGGAGGCGCGGAGGCTGTCCAGGAGGTCGGCCGAGCGTTCGAGGAAGGCTTCCAGTCGTTCCCGCGAGGCGGTCAGGCGGCCCACCTCGGCGCGGGTCTCCTCGACTCGGGCCCGGCTCTCCTCCAGCTCCCTGCGGGCGGCCACCAGGTCGGCCTCCGCTCCACCCAGGGCCGAGGCGGCGCCGGCCAGCTCGGTCTCTACCTGCGCGCGCCGGCGGGCCAGCCCGGCGCGGCGGGCCACGAGCGCCCGGGCTTCCAGGGCGAAGAGCGTTCGCTGCCGTTCCTTGAGCTCCTCCTCGATCTTGTGGTAGCGCCTGGCCTGGCCGGCCTGACGCTTGAGCTGGCGGAGGGAGCGATCCACCTCGGCGATGACATCGTCGAGCCGCGCCAGGTTCTGCCGGGTCTGCTCCAGCTTGAGCTCGGCCTCGTGCTTTCGCACCTTGTACCGTGTGATGCCGGCCGCCTCCTCCAGGAGGGCGCGCCGGTCGGTTGGCCGGGCGGACAGGACGCGGCCGATTCGGTCCTGGCCGATGATGGAGTAGGCGCGCGTTCCGAGGCCGATGGACAGGAGCTCGTCCATGACGTCCTTGAGGCGGGCGCTCTTGCCGTTGAGCCGGTACTCCGAGGGCCCGTTACGGTAGACCCGCCGGCTGAGGACAAGGCGGCCGCCCGTCGCCTCCCAGCGTCCGTCGTCCGCCGTCAGGGTGAGGGTCACCTGGGCGGCGCCGGCGGGCTTGCGGCGGTGGTTGCCGGAGAAGACCACGTCGCTCATGTTCTTGAGCCGCATGAGGCTCGGGCTCTGCTCGCCGAGGACCCAGAGGATGGCGTCGACAACGTTGGACTTGCCGACGCCGTTGGGTCCGACGATGGCGTTGACATCACCGGGAAACTCGAGGGCGACGGCGTCGGCGAAGGACTTGAAGCCGTCGAGCTCCAGCGAGGCGAGGCGGATGCGCGTCATGGGCGGGGGTCAGGCCTCCGGGAAGAGGCGGCCGGCAAGACGTCCCATGAGACCGGCCAACCGCGCCGAGGCCAGCTTCCCGGCCTCGAGGACCTCCTCGTGGGTCAGGGGGGCGGTGCTGAGGCCTGCGGCCGCGTTGGACGCCAGGGAGAGGACGAGGACGCGCATCTCCATCTGGCGGGCGGCGATGACCTCGGGAACGGTGGACATCCCGACCACGGAGCCGCCGAGCCGGCGGAGCATCCGCACCTCGGCGGGGGTCTCGAAGGACGGGCCGAGGACGGCCGCGTAGATTCCTTCGTGCACGGTGAACCCCGCCGCCGCAGCTTCTTCACGGGCGATCTGCCGGAGCTCGGGGTCGTAGGCCTCGGTCATGTCCGGGAAGGCGGTGCCCATCTCCTGGGCCCAGATACCGACGAGGGGGTTCTGACCCTGGAGGTTGAGGTGATCGGTGATCACGACCAGGGAACCGGGCTCGATTGCGGGATCAAGCGCGCCGGTGGCGTTGGTGGCGATCATGGTCCCGGCGCCCAGGAGCGCGGCGAGGCGGACCGGTGCCACCACCTGGGCCGGCGTGTAGCCCTGGTAGAGGTGGAATCGGCCGTTCATCACGAGGATTGTCTCGCCGGCCCGGCGCCAGAGGGTCAGGGTGTGGCTGTGGCCCATCAGCTGTTGCATGGGAAAGGGGAAGATCTCGCCGAGGTCCACAACCTCGGCGGCCTCCCAGCCCGGGATCTCCAGAGCCAGGCCCGATCCCGCCACCAGAAGGCCGCGGACATGGCCCGGCCGGTGGGTGCTCTGGAACTTCGCCGTCAGCCGCCGGAGCAGGTCGGGGGTCAGCTCGTCACTCATGGGGCGGAGGGTAGCACAGACGTGATGGTACGATGCCACCAGGAGGTTCGATGCTGCTGGACGTCTTTCCCACGGGTCCGATTCAGGCCAACTGCACACTGCTCGGGGACGAGGATGCCGGGGCTCTTGTCATCGTCGATCCCGGCGACGAGGCCGAACGTATCGTGGCCAAGGTGCGGGAAAGCGGGCTGAGGCCTCTGGCCATCCTGCACACCCACGGTCACATTGACCACGCCGGCGGAACGGCCGGTGTCAAGGCAGCCTTTCCGGAAGCTCCCGTCTGGCTCCATCGCGGGGACCTGGAGCTCTACGACCGGCTGGCCCAGCAGGGAAGAATGTTCGGCCTGGAGGTCGAGGATCCGCCGCCGCCGGACCGGTGGCTGGAGCACGGACAGCGGATTCCCGTGGGCGCCCTGGAGCTCGAGGTCCGGCACACGCCGGGGCACTCGCCCGGCAGCGTCTGCTTCGTCGTTCACTGCTCTCCCGAGCCCCTGGTCATCGTCGGGGACGTGCTTTTCGCCGGCTCCATCGGCCGGACGGACCTGTGGGGCGGGTCCTTCGAGACCCTCGAACGGTCCATCGTCGAGCAGCTCTACACCCTGCCCGACGAGACCAGGGCCATCACGGGCCACGGGCCGGTGACAACCATCGGCCACGAGCGCCGGACCAACCCCTTCGTCCGGGCGGAGTGAGCCCCCGGTCCGCCGGCCGGGACCCTCTCCCGGCGGAGGAGGCTTCTCCCATCGCGGCTCGCAGAAGATGCTCCCAGGCCGGCAGGAGAAGGTGCGTGGGCGTGGAGGGCGACGGCAGGCGCTTCCCATGGTGGCCTGGCGCCGCGGCCCGGCGGGACGGGATGGCCGGCGGCTTCCGGCGCTCCAGGAGGTGGTACCCGTTCCACGATCCGGTCTCCCGGTACTGCTTCAACACGATCAATCGGATGGGCCGGACCAGATCGCCGGGCCGGCCCGTGACGATCACATAGCGGTTGGAGGACCGGTCCAGGTCACGGCGCAGCCGCTGGAGGGTGTTGCGCTGGCTGAGATGGCGGGGCATCGCCGAGAGGATCCGCGTGCCTGGAGGAATGGCCTCCACGGCGTACCACCCTGGGCACCACGGAAGCGCGATCAAGGTCTCATCGCCATGGAAGGGAAGGCCGGCCCACGGTGGCACACCTCCCTCGAGCCGCGCCCCGATGGCGTTGCCCGGGTCCACCGGGTAGAGCGCTGGCCTTTCTGTCCGGTGTTGCCAGGCGATCAGGGTGAATCCGGCCGCCGCGGCCAGGGTGAACGCAGCAGCCAGCACCCGGCGCCCCGGCGTCCTCAGCACAGCGGAGGCTGCCCCGGCGACGATCACGAGGACCGCAAGGTGCGAACGCAGATGGTAGAGATCGGGAAACTCCCACAGGAACTGGGGCGTGTAGAGAATGCCCAGGACGGCGGCGATGGCAGTGATCCGAGGCCATCCGGTGCGTCGGAAACGGGAGAGGAGATAGCCCGCGAGGAGGACGAGATAGAAGGCGACCGGCAGGTACTGCAACACCGGGAGCGCGGCGGCAATGGCATCGCGGGGCGACCCGATGTGCTCCGGCACGCGCCAGGCCGCGTGGGTCCGGCCGGCCGGGGTCAGCCGGTTCACCAGGAGCCAGACACGGTAGAGCTCGTGACGGAGGAAGGCCGATCCTTCGCCGCCCACGCCGAACACTGCGAGCCATGCGCCGAAACCGGCCGCGGCGCCCAGGCCTGCCCTGCGCCAGTCGCGCCAGGGGCTGTGGCTGATGAGGAGGCTCACCACGGTCACCGCCCCGAGCAGGACGGCGCTGTCCTCGCGCCAGCCCAGGAGCAGACCGGTCCCCGTTCCGAGGAAGAAATACCGTGTGGGACGCCAGCTCCCCAGTGTGTCGACGGACAGGAGCGCCGCTGCCACGGCGCCCATGGCGGCCATCTTTCCCCACCCGGTTCCGATGACGCCGAGGAGGAGCCCGGCCGACCACGCCGTGCCGAGGCCACCGTGCCGGTGAAGCGGCCGGAACACCAGCAGCACGGTCAGGCCGACCAGGAGCGCCTGTCCAAGCCGGAGCACCCAGAGCCCCTCGCCGAGAAGGCGCATCCAACCCCCGTACCAGAGGTACGCGCCCGGAGGGTAGAGCAGGTCGAAGGTGGGAAAGAGACCGGCTCCCCGGGCCCAGGTCCGGCTCAGCAAGTAGCGGAAACCGTCGTCCTGGAGGCCGAAGGGCTGGCCGGCCAGGAGCACGAAGGCGATGAGCGCGGCGGCTGCGGCGCAGAGCACCGCCTGTGCGGGCGGGAACGGCCGGGGCCGGTGGCGCCATGCCCAGCTCAGCGCCGAAGTCCCCAGGCGCATCCGCGCACTCCACGAGTAGGCCGACCCCCCGCCGGGGCGGCCGACGCGCGGAAAGGAGACCAGGGCGAAAGGCCGCCGGAGGGCCGCCAGGTGGCCGACCAGGTACTCCCCGGGCCGTGCCGCCTCGATGACCCGGTCCCGGATCGATCGCCTCATGGCCACGAACAGGCCGATGCGCACCGGAAGATCGCTCTGAAGGAGGAAGAACAGCAGGCTCTTGAACGACCGCGAGGCGAGGATCTGCGCAGCTCCGGCCCACCGTCCCTCCCGAAGTCCGAAGGCCAGGTCCCGATCCCCGTGCTCCAGCGCGTCCACCAGGCGGGGAACCATCTCCGGCGGATCCTGGAGGTCGGCATCCATCACGACGACCGTCCGGCCCCTGGCAGCGGCGAGGCCCGTGAGGACCGCCGCGTTCTGGCCGAGGTTGGCCGGATGGCGCAGGAGTGTGACGGCCACACCGGCTCGCTCCGCGCCGGTGAGCAGGATCTCGCTGCTGTCATCCTCGCCGCCGTCGTCCACGGCGACGATCTCGAAGTCGGTGCCGGCGAGGGCCGAGGCGAGTCGGGAGATCAGCCGGGGCACGGTGTCGCGGTTGCGGAAGAGGGGAAGGACGATGGAGAGATCCGGCGCCTTCTCCATCAGTACCCGAGCTCCTTGTCCACCACGTTGAGCAGAGGCTCCCCCGAGGTCCAGCGGCGCAGGTTTTCCTCGAAGAGCGGGGCCCAGCGCCGGCGTCCCGCGTCGGGGGACCGGCCCGTGTGGGGCGTCAGCAGAGCGTTGGGAGCCTCGCGCAGCCAGTGCCCGGCCGGCAGAGGCTCCGTGGCGAAGACGTCGAGGCCGACGCCGCCAAGGCGGGGCAGCTCGGCGCGCAGGGCCTCCTCGTCCACGAGACCCCCTCGGGCTACGTTGATCAGGAAGGCGCCGTCCGGGAGGCGCCGCAGGAGCTCCCGGTTGAACAGGTTCCGGGTCCTGGGGGTCAGTGGGAGCGCGAGAAACACGAGATGGCTGCGCGCGAGAAACGGCGCCGCTGCCCCGGGCAGGACGCAGGGGACTCCCACGGGCCGTGCCGCGTCGGCCGCCGGTCCCTCCGGTCGGCGCCGGACGGCCCGAACCGTGCATCCGAAGGCCAGCAGCCGCCCGGCGATGGCCCGGCCGACACTGCCGAAGCCGTACACCAGGGCCTCGAGCTCGCCGAGGGCCGGCAGCGGCTCGCGGCGCCACCCCCCCGCAGCCATGGACCGTGTGGCGCGGCCGACGCCTCGCACCAGCCCGAGCGCGAGCGCCAGGGCATGGTCGGCGAGCTCGTCGTCGTAGACGCCGCGTGCGTTGGTCAGGATGAAATCCCGTTGCCGGGCCAGGGGATCGGCGAGGATCAGGTCCATGCCCACTGAGCTCGACTGCATCCAGCGCAGGCGCCGCGCTCGGGGCAACGCTTGCAGAAAGAAGCGGTTTCCCATGATGACCTCTGCCTCGGGGGCGGCGCGGAGCGCTTCCTCCTCGGAGCCGGCCCACACCAGGTGCCGGTCGGGTGCCGCCGCCTGAAGCCGGGCCCGGTGCTCCGCCGAGGGGATGTAGTTGAACAGAACCGTTTTCACCATGGATGTCCCGCCCAGCCCTCGACGGCTTCGGCGAGAGCAGCACGGTCATCGGCGATCTCGCCGGCCGGCCTTCGAGCCAGGCGCTCCTCCTCCCGCCGCAGACGCTGCATCTCGGCCGCCCAGTCCCGGCCCGCGATGTCCCGTTTGAAGGAGCGGCGCAGGAAGCTGAAGTCGGCGCGCACGCGGACCATCTCCGCCAGCAACAGCCGGCACGGGATGGGTTCCCCGCGGTCGATGCAGGTCAGCCCGCCGAAACCGAAGGAGGTCTCCGAGAAGACCTCGCGCAGGCGCTCCACCGTGCCGTCCACCAGGGCGTGGAAGATGGTCGGTGCGCCTGTGGAAATTGCGAGATCGTTGAGGCCGACGTAGACGAGATCGAGCGGGAACCGGGAGAGCTCCGGGGAGCAGGCGCACGCCTCGACCGTCTCCACCAGGATCCCGGCGCCGCAACGTCCGGCCACCGACGCCAGGAAGCGTTCCACCTCTTCGGGTCTCGTCACCATGGGGAGGAGGATGTCGGTCGCTCCGGCCTCGACGGCGGCCTCGACCTCGGCGGGTGCATGCCCCCCCCAGGGGTTGATCCGGCAGATCACACGGGCGTTCTCGACCGCCGCCATGCGGTGGAGATCCTCCGGCGTATCCCGGTTGATCTCGGTGTCGAAACCGCGCTGCCGGCGCTCCTTGCCACGGAGCTCCCAGTCCACGATGAAGGTCCCGATCCCTGCCGCCATGGCGGTTTCCGCTTCCCGGGGATCCGTGGTGAAGAGGATTGGCTCGATCACCGGACGGCCTGCCGGGAACCCGGCCACACACCGCAAAACAGGGTGAATGCCATGATTGGCGCCGGGAGCGGGAGGCGTTGAAGACGATCCTCCAGACGTGCGCCTGCGGGCCGGTTGGTCAACTGGGGCGGGAACAGCCCGAACCGGGCCAGTGAGAGTTGGGTGAAGCCGGCCCGTCGCATGGCACCGAGGACCGGTCCCCGGCGCATCCTGATGGTCCCCCCATCGCCCCTCCATGTCATGCCCGGCGTCACCAGCATCTGGAAATAAAAGAGCGGGTTGTAGGCGTTGGGCTCGCAGAAAACCACAGGTGCGCCGGGTTCGAGCACGCCGGCGAGCCCGCGGAAGATGAGCTCGAGGTCGTGCATGTGGTGGAGGGTGAAGAAGCCCGCCGCCTGGGAGAATCTCTCCTCGAGCGCCTCGGATGCCCGCGCGAGGTCACAGGCCACCGTGGTCAACGGCTTCCCGGCCGCCCGCCCGGCCAGCCGCTGGAGCATCACCGGCGAGAGGTCGAGGGCGGTGACCGTGAAGCCCCGCTCAAGCAGGGGCAATGTGTGGCGCCCCAGGCCGGCACCGACCTCGAGGAGGGGGCGATCGGTCGTCAATCCTCCCTCCCTGACAGCCCGCGCGACCTGGCGCACGACGTATGGCGAGCCCGAGGGTTGCATGTTGGGCTTGAACCGGGTCTCGTAATACTGCCGCTGGTACCGGTTGTGTTCGGTCACCCCCGTACCGTCACGTGGAAGCGTCACACATCATCCTCCCGGGGTCTTGGTGGCCATCAGGCTACCACAGCGGCCGTGGAGGCTCGGGAATCACTCGTGGCTCGAGGCCACGGTGCGGGCGGCGGTGGCGCCGAGGATGACGGCGCCGCCGAGGAGCGACCAAAGACCGGGGTTCTCGCCCTGAACGAGCCAGGCCCACACCGGGTTGAGGACGGGCTCCACCAGCAGCAGGAGCGAGGCCTCCAGGGCGGGAACGCCACGGACGCCGCGGGTCAGGAGCACGTATGCCAGGCCGATCTGGACGACGCCGAGGAAGACGATAAGGGCCCAGTCGGCGGCCGACGCCGAGCTCACGGGAAGTGCCATGGGCAGGATGACCGCGAAGGCGATCAGGTTGCCGCAGGCGACGGCGGCCGCGGCGATCCCGGCGCCCTCCTTGCCCCGGCTCTGGTGCCGTAGCCCCATGATGGTCAGGGCCCAGCAGACACCGGCGGCCAGGGCGAGAATGTTGCCGGCCATGGGACGTGGAGCGGTGGCGGCCTGGGGAGGGACGCCCACGAAGAAGAAGACCATGCCGGCGGCCATGACCAGCATGAAGAACAGGTCCCTGGAGCGGGCCCGCTCACCCAGAAGAAACGGACTCAACAGCAGGACGTACAGGGGTGCCGTGTCCTGGAGGAAGATGGTGTTGGCCGCCGTGGTCAGCTTGTTGGCGAGCACGAAGAGCACCATGGTGCCGGCGTAGGCCAGGCCCACGAGCCAGGTACCGCGGGTCCAGCGGCGCCGAGCCTCGGGGACCATGAGAAGCACGGCGGCCATGGCGACCCCCGACCGGAAGCTGGCCACCTGCCATCCGCTGAGGTGGCAGGCCTTGATGGCCGCGCCACCGGTGGAGAAGAGCACGGCTGAGCCGATGACGGCCAGCCGCGAAAGGGTGTGGGAGGGAGCCGTGCGTCGCGCCATGGCCGGATGGTACAGCGGCCGGGTCCTGGGAGCGAGGACGGGGTTTTGTCATAATGGAACCATGGCGAATCCGGATCATCTTGTGCACCTGGAGCGGGGCGACTGGAACGAGTGGCGGGCGGCGCATCCGGCGCTGGCGCCGGACCTGGTCGATGCCGAGCTTGCCGGCAGGGACCTCTCGGGTCTCGACCTGACCAAGGGGCACCTTCGCGGCGCGGACCTCCGCGGCGCCCGCCTGGACCGCGCCGACCTGACCCACGCCAACCTCAACAATGTGCAGCTCGGCGGGGCCTCCTGCCGGGACGCTCGCTTCGACAAGGTTCACCTGGACTTTCTCGACCTCGCGGGCCTGGATTTCTCGGGCGCCTCCTTTGAAGGCGCCAGCTTCCGGGGGGCGAACCTGACCGGCGCGGTGCTTCGGCGCGCCCGCCTGGACCGCGCTCAGCTGGAGAGCGCCGCCTTCGACGATGCCGACCTGACGGAGGCCTCCCTCGTGGGGGCGACTCTCCGCGGCGGTCGATTCGACGGAACGATCCTCCGCCGGATCAACGCGGAGGGCGCCAACCTCGAGGGCGTCGAGATGCAGAGGCTCGACCTGGAGGGGGCCATCTTCCGGCGGGCCACCCTCGACAACGCGCAACTGAGGGGCGCCAGGCTCCACGGCGCCGATTTCACGGGAGCAACGCTGCGGGGAACAAACCTCCACGAGGCGGTCCTCGTGGAGGCGCTCTTCCATAAGGCCCAGTGCGAGGGGGCGAGCCTGGGCCACGCGGACCTCGAGAAGGCACAGTTCGTCGACACCAACCTGACGGGCGCCGACCTTCGGGGGGCCAGCTTGCTCCACGCCGTGCTGGATGGCTGCATCCTGGCCGACGCTCGGCTCTCCGAGCTGGACTTCCGCTCGCCCTCCATGGGGCGGCTCTCCTTCGCCTCGGCGGACCTTCACAAATCCGTGTTCACCCGGTGCGAGCTCCGTTCTGCGGACTTCCGCAAGGCCAACCTCGAGGAGACGGATTTCCAGAATGCCAACCTGGAGGGGGCCAACCTGCGGGAGGCTCGCCTGATCGACGCCAAGTTCCGTCATGCCAACCTCAAGCAGGCCGATCTGTCGGATGTCATCGCCCAGGGAGCCGATCTCTCGGGCACCAGCCTGATCCTGGCCCGGGCGGAGCGTGCCGTCCTGGTGGGCGCCGACTTCCGGTTTGCCGATGCGGTCGGGATCGATCTGGACCGGGCCGACCTCAGGTGGGCCGATCTCCAGCACGCCGACTTCACCAAGGGCAACCTCAACGCCACCAAGCTGTGGGGCTGCCGGGTTCGTGGCACCAAGCTGCCGAGCAACATGGCACACTGGTTGCTGATCCTCCGGATCACCCAGGTCTTCCACAACTGGCAGCGGAAGGTCGACAGGATGAAGAGGGCCCGGGAGCAAAAGCGGATTCGGGAGGTGGCGGAGTTCGTGCGCAAGCGCGAATCGGCCGGCCGGCGCCGTCCCAGGTGACCGAGCTCTCGTTGGTGTGCTCCGTGCTCGCGATCAGAACCCGGCCAGCATCACCGCACCGCCGATGGCGAGGCCGATGATGAGGTTTGCAAGCTTGGCCACCAAGGCGTCGCGAACGGAGATGCCCAGCAGCGGGAGGAGCCCGTGGCCGTCCTGGACCAGGGAGTTGGCGAGGAGCACCGAGAATGGAAGGTGACCGGACGCGAAGAGGGTGACGACGATGAGGTGAGGCCCGGAGATGGGGATGAGACCCAGCAGGGCGGCGCCGAGCACGACCCAGGCGCCGTGTCCCTGAAGAAGCCGGTCCAGGTTGAAGCTCGTGGCGAGAAGATGAACGGCCACCAGGGCGCCCGCGGTCCAGGCGAAGATCTGCGGCATGTGGTGGAGCGCCAGATGGTGCCACAGGTGTTCCTCGAGCCAGTGGGAAGGGGCGACAAATGTCAGTGTCAGACCGAGAACGGCCACGGTGCCGAAGATCCAAAGCTCGATGATCCCCGGGCTGTGAGCCACGGCGCCGGGTGCGGAGGGGAGCCCATGATGGTGGTCGGCAAGACCGCCTGTCAGGGCCGCCAGGAGAAAGACCAGGACTCCGGAGATCGCCAGCCGTGGAAGCAGGGGCTGCAAGTGGAAACGCGGCGGCCACCAGCGCCGGAGCTCCTGCGGGGTCGGCAGATCCTCGTCGTGAAGGTCGGCCAGGGCACAGCACTCGGGTTCGAGCAGTCCGGAGCTGCGGAACACCACATCACTCAGCCAGCCGCCGGCGATTCCGATGATGAAGAGCAGGCCAAAGAGCGCAAGTGCCCGGGAGGGGAACATGGCCAGCATCAGGAAGGCCTCGTCGCCCGCGGTGGCCAGGAGAGCGCCCGTGACGGCGCCGAGCGAGAGGACGCGGCGCGAGTACATGGAGTCCACCAGGTACACGCCGGCGCAGCCGGGAGTCACGCCGAGAAAGGAGGCGAGCACGTACTGCCGGAATCCGTTCGTTCCTCCACCGACCCTGAACCGTCCGTGGCTGAGAACGGTGATCAGCTCGATCACCGCCATCATGACGAAGACGAGGCTCGTGATCAGCGCGGCCTGGAGGATCGCGTGGGCGAGGGCGTTCATGGCACTCCAGGCCAAGGATAGCAGAGGTCGTGCAGCGAAGCTCCCGGCCTGCCGGCCGGGATCCGCAGCCGAACGGGTGGTTGTGTGATGTGACCATAAGTCACGCAAGTGTACAGTTATAGGAGTGTCTCAGCTTGTGCCGTGGTGGGGAATCTATGTTAGGGTATCTCGCCAGGGAGGAGGCCGACGATGCACGGAAAACGAAACTGGATTCTGCTGACGGTGCTCTTCGTGTTGGCTGTTGTGGCGCCCGGAACGGCGGCGGCGGGGGAGGGTGGCGGCGCGGAGCTGGGCACGGTGCTCCCGCTCTGGTCCATCATCCCCTTCGCCGGCATCCTGCTCTCCATCGCGGTCTTTCCGCTCGTGGCGGCCGAGTTCTGGCACCACCACTTCCCCAAGGTGTCGGCGTTTTGGGCGCTGCTCTTCGCGGTTCCCTTCGTCCTCAAGTATCGCGGACCCGCCATGCACGAGATCCTGCACATCTACATCCTGGACTACATTCCGTTCATCATCCTGCTGTGGGCGTTGTTCACGGTGGCGGGTGGCATCCTGATCCGCGGATCCTTCAACGGGACACCGGGCCTCAACACGGTGTTCCTGATCATCGGGACGTTGATCGCCTCGTGGGTGGGGACCACGGGCGCGGCCATGCTCCTGGTGCGGCCCGTCATCCGGGCCAACGCCAGACGGCGGCACAAGGTCCACACCCTGGTGTTCTTCATCTTCCTGGTGGCCAACGTGGGGGGTTCCCTGACGCCACTGGGCGACCCGCCGCTCTTCCTCGGTTTCCTCCACGGCGTGCCGTTCTTCTGGACCTTCCGGATCATTCCGGAGACGGCAACGGTCGCCGGCATCCTCTTGCTGATCTACTACCTGCTGGACTCTTACTTCTGGCGGAAAGAGACCAACGCCGCCCAGCAGCCGTCGGACGGCGTGCAGGAGAAGCTCAGGATCGATGGCCTTCACAACCTGATCTTCCTCGCCGGCATCCTCGGGGGCGTGCTCCTCTCCGGCATGTGGCACGCGGGCCACGTCAACATCCTCGGTGTGCAACAGTCCATCCAGAATCTGGTCCGGGACGGGCTCCTCATCCTGATGGGTATCCTCTCCATCAAGACCACGAGCAAGAAGATCCGCGAGGACAACGCCTTCACCTGGTTCCCCATACTCGAAGTGGCCTACCTCTTCGCCGGGATCTTCATGACCATCGTTCCCGCCCTGGCCATTCTGCGAGCCGGCGACGGTGGTGCGTTGCATGGCCTCATCGATGCGGTGAAGACCCCCGCCGACTACTTCTGGGTGACGGGGGCGCTCTCGTCCTTCCTGGACAATGCGCCCACCTACCTGACCTTCCTCAACACGGCCCTGGGCCGCTTCTTCCCGGGCATGCCGGAGACCCAGGCCGTCCACGCCCTGATCGCCCAGCACCACGTCTTCCTCAAGGCCATCTCGACGGGCGCTGTTTACATGGGGGCCAACAGCTACATCGGCAACGCCCCGAACTTCATGGTCAAGTCCATCGCCGAAGAGAATGGCGTCGAAATGCCCAGCTTCTTCGGGTATATCCTCAAGTACTCGTTGCCCATCCTGATCCCGGTGTTTATCCTGGTGACGGTGGTGTTCTTCTGAGGGGGTGAGAGATGCAAACCGAGACCTTCGTGGAAATGGAGCTCAAGGGGCCCGCCGACCAGGCGCTGGGATTCGTCGTCGGCTTCCGGGCGGCCCAGGAGAATCCCGGCCCCGTTTGGGTCGCCGGCCTCGAGAACGTCGACGTGGAGGGGTTTCTCCACGAGCTGAGGACCAGGCTCAACATGGAGCGCCACATCATCGTCGGCAAGGAACAGGCCCAGGCCATGGCGGCCGCCATCGGGGCATCGAACATCCTCGACCTCGAGGTCGGCCTCGTTCGGGAGATAGTCCGCGCCGAGCTTGCCTTCGAGGCGAAGTGCTACAGCAAGAAGGAGGCCGACGCCATCCGCAGGGTTCTCGAGGACGATCTGCCCGAGGGGGTTCGCCTGGAGGGCTACGACGTGAAGGAAACCGTTCGTGAGGATGCGAAGGGCGTCGAGCTTTATGGCCCGGTTCATGACTATGTCTGTGAGGTGACGGGCCGGTACGTGGGCCCGGTACCCGGTGTGATCGAAATGGCGCGGCGCCTCGACGGCCAGGATTTCATCCACCCGAAGAAGGTGGACCTGATCTACGCCTCGTGAGAGTCATCGTCCTGCTGACGGATTTCGGGCTCGATGACCATTACGTGGGCGTTCTTCACGCCGTGCTGCTCCGGGAAGCCCCGGGCGTCCAGAGAATCGATCTTTCCCATGGGACTCCTCCCGGAGACCTGTGGCACGCCAGCTTCCTGCTGCGCAGTGCGTGGGACCACCTTCCAGCCGACGCCGTCGTCCTGGCGGTGGTCGACCCCGGCGTCGGGAGCGAACGGCGGGCCGTGGCCGTCGAGATCGGGAAGCGCTGGCTTGTGGCACCGGACAACGGCCTGGCGATGGTGGCCGGTCTGCCCTCCTCCGGGATCATCCTCGACACCGTTCCCATGGGCTTGCCGGAGCCCTCGGCCACCTTTCACGGCCGCGACCTTTTTGCGCCGGCGGCAGCCCGGCTCGCGCGGGGCGCGAAGCCCGATGAGCTGGGAGAGGCCCTGGAGCCCGCCTCCCTGGTACCCTGTCCACTCCCCGAACCGAGGGTCGAGGGTGACCACGTTCAAGGGGTCATCCAGCACGTGGACCGTTTCGGCAACCTGGTGACGAACCTCCCCGGGTCCATGGCGGGCACGGGTTGCCAGTTGCGGGCCGGATGGCGGCGGATCACCCACAACGTCCGCACCTACGCCGAGGGCCGGAACGGTGAGGCCGTCTGCCTCGTGGGTTCCTCGGGGTTCCTGGAGATCTCCGTGCCCGGCGGATCCGCCGCCGAGCTCCTGACCCTCGCCGTCGGCGATCCCGTCGAGCTCCTGCCGGCCGAAACGGCGGCCCCCTGACGGCGGCAGTGGCAACGCCGGCGGCAGGGAGCAGCCCACGCCGGTTCTCCAGGACAGGCGCCGCAGGTCCCCGGTGTCAACTCCCCGCTGGCCGGAACGTCTACCGGTACAGGGAGACCCCATGACCCCTCTGGATTCCACGATGCGGGCGGCTGGCCGGAGCGTTGGAGCGGCGATCCTCATGGTGGCCGCCGCCCTGCCATTGCACGCCGGAGACGAACATCCCGTGGAGATTGCCCGCATCGACCTGCCGGCCGAGCTGGGCCGGCCCTTGCCGGAGAACACCCTCAAGCTCTTCCGGGCCGCCGTCGATTCCGTGTCGCGGCGCCTCTTCGTGGCGGGCATCCTGACACCACACCTGGCGGTCCTCGATCTCGATACCGGCCGCTGGGTGGGCTCCATCGACTCGGAGCTCGCCCGGGGCTACAAATACCTCGACACCGACGAGATGAGCCACCTGCTGTTCATCCGGGATGGCAGCAACGGGAGCCTCAGCCGTGTGAACCCGGAGCCGGGCACCGTCGATGCGAGGATCCAGGTGCCGGCGCGATCCGGCGCCCTCCTCTGTGACGGGGAGAGGGGGCTGGTCTACCTGCTCACTCCTGAGCCGCCCTCCTTCCGGGCCTACCGGGAGGAGACCTTGGAGCTCGCGTGGAGCAGCGCGGAGATGGGGACGGGGATCAACTCCCTGGTTCCGGACCCGGAGACGGGGGAGCTGCTCGTGCTGGACGGTGGGCAGCGGGGGCCACGGGGGAGGATCTACCGCTTCGATCCGGGCTCGCGGAGCATCACCGGAACCCTCACCTTCGAGCTCCCTCCCGGTGCGCGGGCGGGAAGAGTGTTCCTGGACTCGGTGGGGCGCCGGATTGTCGTGACGGTGGGTTCGCGGGAGATCCGAACGCTGGCGATGGACGGCTCGGCGATCGCTTCGTACCGTGTTCCGGCGGAGCTCGACCTGCAATCGGTGGCCCTGGATGCCGATCGTTCCCGCCTCCTGCTCGTGGCCGTCGAGCACCCCAAGGGAGAGGCCGTCGCCGGCGTCGGCGGCCATCTCCTCGTCGTGGATCTCGAGACCATGGACCTGGTCCGGGAAATGACCTTCGGCCGCAAGCTTCGTTCCATCGCCGTCGACGCCGCCACCGGAACGGCCTACCTGCCCAACGGTGACGCCAGCACCGTCTGGAAGGTGGACCCCGGGGAGGGCCGCGTCGTTGCCCTCCGTCTCGGTGACAGCGCGGAGCAGGTGCTTCCCGTGGACGGCGGGCGGCGGTTGATCCTCAACAGCCGTCTGGGAGGCTCGTACCTGATGGCCTGGGCGGTTCAGAGCCGCCGGCTGGAGACCTTGGAGGCTGGCACCTGGCCCATCCCGATGCGGTACCTGGACGACGGCGACCTTCTCGTCGTCCTCAACGCCTGGGACGGGACCCTTTCGATCTTCCACTCACGGGAGCTCGACGAGGCCCCCGCGACACTGCCCCTCGATCTTCCGGCCGGCACGACCGATCGCTTGCCCGATCTCGCCGTGGACGCGGGAAGGCGGCTCGCCTTCGCCGCCTATCCCGAGCACGCCGCCATCGCCATGGCCGACCTGGAGGTCTTCTCTCCAGCCGGCGTCCTCGAGGTGCCCGGCGCCGTCGCCGGAGATACGGGCGGTGGACCCGGTCAGCTTCTCCTCGGGGTGGACTCCCGGGCGGATCGCCTCCTCGCTGTCGAGCCCGCCCGCGGGCGAGTGATCGTCTTCTCCATCGACGAGCGGCGGGTCGTGGACGCCGCCCGCTTCTCCCCGGCCAAGACCGGTCCCGTCGCCGCCGATATGGTCTGGGTGGACGAGCAGCGGCACACCTGCTGGGTTGGACGGGTGGAGCTCTCCACGGCCGACGGCTCGCCGACCGGCAGGACACTCCCCCGGGGTGACCGAATCTTCGCCGCCGACGGCGCACGGGACGTCTACTGGGTGGCGGGAACGGAGAGCCGTGCCGGCGAGTCCGTGGACATCCTCATCGCACTGGAGACTGGAAGCCTCCGGGAGACCGGTGCGTGGACGCTGGGTCCGGCCGACGCCGTTCATTCCTCCTTCGCCTTCGTCCCACCGGACCGCATCTACCGGGCCCGGATGACGGTCGTGGACCTGACGGCCTGGGCCATCCTCCCCACGTCGCCCCGTCCCATCGATACGGTTCCCAGGGTCCTGCCCCGGCCGGAGTGAGACTCCGCCGGCCGGCGCAACCGGCTGCGATCGCCATGGTGACGCCCTCTGCGGATTGAAGCCGGTGCTCCCAAACGGCGCCGTGAGACCGTCGTTGCGGCCCGGTGGCGGAGCCTTACACCGCTGGCCCCATGTGCTCCTCTCTGGCATGCTCCAGGCCGCCGGCGAGGTCCCGGGGGACCTGGGCCGAGGGGCAGATGTTGTTGAAGCCGCACCAGGCGCAGAGGATGCCGGGACGGGCCGGGAACTCGGTCGCTGACTTGGCCTGGCGGACGAGACCGAGGAAGCGCTCCTGCAACGCCTGGCCCTGGTCGCGGGTGACGCCCTGCCAGCTCGTGGTGCCCAGGCGCAGGTAGCAGTAACCGGCCAGACACTCCCCGGCATCGTGGAGGCCCATGGCGACGCTCGCGTAGAGGGGGGCCTGGAGGCCCTCGGAGAAGTCCGAGGCGTCTCCCTGGCGGGCCGAGGTCTTGTAGTCCACCACGAAGAGCCGCCCCTGCCGGGTCCGGCCGATGCGGTCGGCGAAGCCGGTGAACACCACGTCGGGGGCCAGGCGGACGCTGAGCCGCTCCTCAAGGGCCAGGGTCGTGCTGCGGTCGTGGAGGAACACCTGGTGGTAGAAGGTCGTCAACATCTCCCGGCCCGCACGGATGTAGCTGTCGGGCGCTTCGGCGGTCTTGACGACCGCCACGTTTTCGTCCCAGCGTTCCTTCCAGGCGGCGGCGAAGCGTTCGAGGACCTCCGGCAAGCCCGCTGAGCGGCCGTTCTCACGCTGTTCGTAGAGCCATTCCAGCACGTCGTGGACGGCCGAGCCCAGGTGGGACTCCACGGAGCGGAAGGCCTCCTGCATCCCCTTGATGTACCGGTAACGGTACCGTAGGGGACACTGGTCGAAGGCCTTGAGCCGCGAGAACGAGAACTGGTTTCGCGGGGTGGGCGCCGGTCCGCGCCGTCGTACCGTCATGGCTGGAAAGTGTAGCCGCACCCGGCGCCGGACGCCATGGGCCAATCCGCGCCGGGCTCTGGCGGCGGCCCTCCAGCGTTGTGACGGCGGGCGCCGCATCTCGGACGGGCTCGGGATGCCGGAGGCAGAAGGCTTCGCTGGACGGGACGTGTTGCGGGGCGGCGACTGCTGTGGGTGGAGGCGGGCGTGCTAGCCTTCTCGGAAAGGGGGAACATCCATGGGGCGCTCAGAATGGCTGTCCACGGTGGGATCGTGGGGATTCTTGTGCCTGATGGTTGCTGCCTTTCCGGCGGGGGCTTCCCAGCGGACGCTGGTGCTGAGCCAGGGCAAAAATGGCTACCTGGGCGCCGCCGACACCAGCATCGAGACCAACGACTGGGCCTCTCCGCCGCAGCACACCCTCAATTACGGCCAGAACGAATGGCT
Organism: Acidobacteriota bacterium; assembly: GCA_013152925.1. Taxonomy (GTDB): domain Bacteria; phylum Acidobacteriota; class Thermoanaerobaculia; order Thermoanaerobaculales; family Sulfomarinibacteraceae; genus JAADFK01. The sequence continues at coordinate 25,831 of JAADFK010000151.1, forward strand.
CCACCTGGACCGGGACGGCGGCGCCAGCGTGCTGATCCGCTTCGATCTCTCGGCGATCCCCGCCAACGCCGTGATCGTCTCGGCCACGCTGGAGCTCTACAACACCACGGCGTCGGGATCGGCGGGGAGACAGCTCGAACGGCGGGTGGAGGCCTTTGCCGTGCTCAGGGCCTGGGACGAGGGCAATCAGGTGGAAGGCCAGGTGAGCACGACGCCCGGGGCGCACGGCGCCACCGGGGACAACGCCTTCAGCTTCTACCCCGGCGAGGGCACCGACGTGCCGTGGGGAGCACGTGGGATGCAGGCCGGAGTCGATTTCGGCGCCACGGTCCTGGCCGCGGCAGACGTGGTGGACCAGGGCTGGTGCTCGTGGGATCTCCAGGAGCAGGTCCAGGGCTGGGTACGCGGCCGGGAGGCCAACCACGGCATCGTGCTCCGGGATGCCACGGGCTGGGAGGACGGCAACACCGACTGGCGGGACTTCGTGTCGAGCCAGTCCCCCGACACGGCGCACCGGCCGCGGCTGCGCCTGGTGTACGACCCGGATACGCCCGTGGCCGATGCCGGCGGGGACCTGACCGAGCTCCACTGGGACGGCGGGCCGGTCATCCTGGACGGTTCGGCCTCCCACGACCACCCGGGCGGCGACGACGGGAGCCTCCGCTTCTCGTGGCGGGTCTCCCGGGCGGCCTTCGGCTCGTCGGCTGGTGGCGAGCTGTGTGCCACCGCGGTCTGCTCCTTCCAGCCCGACGCGGCGGGTTGCTGGGAGCTCGAGCTGGTGGCGACCAACGCCCAGGGCGAGAGCGCCTCGGACACGGTCCGGCTGCGCCTGGCGCGGATCCCGCGGGGACATCCCCGGATCTTCCTGACTCCGGCACGGCTGGCGGTCCTGCGCGAGCGGGCACGGGAGGACAACCCCAGGTGGAGGGCCCTGCTGGGCCAGGCCAGCCGGAGCGATGGTGACAAGCTGGCCAAGGCCCTGGTCCGCCAGCTGCTGGACGACCCCTCGTACTGCCGGGGCGCCGACGGTGCCATCGCCCTGGCCATGGCGGAGATCGCCGGGCAGGGGCGGTGGTCCACCCAGGCGGGGGACATCGCGCTGGTCTACGACTGGTGCCACGGTGAGCTCGCCAGCGCGGACCGGGACGCCATCCTCGGTTTCTTCGGCTCCCTGGGAAACGACGGGGACGACCTTCCAGGCTGGGGCAACTACTGGCCACGCTGGGGCTACTCCTACGCCATGATGGGGCTGGCCACGCTGGACGAGTCGCCGGAGGCCGGCGCGTGGATGGACGAGTACCGGGAGCGGCGTTTCGCCACCTACGACGTGCCCAACCTCGACCGGATCGCCGCCGGCGGCGGATGGCCCGAGGGGACGGTGTACGATTGGATCGCCAACCTGTGGCGGGTCAAGGCCGTGGAGGGGTGGCGCAGCGCCACGGGCGAGAACCTCTTCCTGGCCACGGACTGGTTCCGCCAGCGGCCGGGCTTCCTGCTGATGCAGAGCTGGCCCGGCGTGCGCGACGTGTGGGGCTCCAGCTGGTACCACCCCTACACCAGTCACGGCGATGCCGAGCGCAACCGCGGCTCCATGGCCAACTACGGGCGGATCATGGGGGAGATCCTGATCGGTGCCTTTCCGGACGAGGTGATGGCCCGCCAGCTTCAGGCCTACCTGGCGGCGTCCCCGGCGGATCATCCGGACGACTTCCTGGCCCACGAGGAGCTTCTCTTCTTCAACCCGGACCAGACCACGGCCCCGCCGGGTCCCACCGGCTGGCTGGCAGCGGGGACGGGGGACGTGGTCTTCCGCTCGGGCTGGCCATCGGGCGCGGCGGACACCGATCCCCAGGTGACCGTCCTCGGCCTCCACTGCGGTGACCGGTTCAGCTACCACCAGCACTACGAGCAGGGGTCGTTCACACTGTATTCGGGCGAGCCGGTCTTGCTGGACTCCGGTGTCTACTCGGGCGACGGGCTCTCCAACCACGACGTCAACTACTACGTCAGGACCATCGCCCACAACACGCTGGTGGTCTTCAGCCCCCAGGAGGATTTCAGCGCGTCGCGTCCCGACGCCACCTCCAACGACGGCGGCCAGCGGAGCCCCTACCCGGGAACGCGGGCTCCTCCCAGCGTGGCCTACCGGCAGGAGCACGGTCTCATCTACGAGACGGGGGACATCCTCCGGTACGAGAACACGGGCACGCTGGGGTACGTCCTGGCGGATGCCACGGCGGCCTACAACAACCCGGCCTACAACCAGGCGGACCGCTCCGATCTCCCGGGGAACGTGGCCAAGGTCACACGTTTCCAGCGGGAGCTGGTCTACCTGCGGCGGGCGGCGCCGGAGGAGGCCGAGGCCGTGGTGCTCTACGATCGCGTCGGGGTGACCGATCCATCCTTCTCGGGAGGCAACACCAAGCTGCTCTTCCACGTGCAGAACGAGCCGGAGGTGGACGGGAGCGGCACGGAGGTCTCGGCGGGAGAGACCCTCTTCCCCCGGGCGCGGGAGGCCGTGGTCACAGCGCCGGGAGGGGCCAGGGCCACGCTTCGTTTCCTGCTGCCGGCGGACCACAACGTCCGCCGCGTGGGAGGGCGTGGCGTCAAGGCGTTCTGGGCCTTCGATGCCAACTACGACTGGCAGTGGGAGGAGAACGAGCCGCAGCCACGGCCCGTCAACGACTTCGAGGACACGCCGTGGGGCGAGTGGCGCCTGGAGCTGGAGCCCGCCGACCGCGATCTGGACCACAGCTTCCTCACCGTGATCCTGCCCGATCCCACGGGCACCGCCGCGGTCCCCTCCACGAAGGCCATCGCCGACGATGACGTGGAGGGCGTCCTGATTGGTGGGCCGGGCCCCCGGCGTGCGGTGCTCTTTGCCTCGTCGAGGGATGGCAGCACCCTGCTGGACCGGTTCTCGTACACGCTCGCCGGGACAGGACGGGTCCGGCACACGGTGGCGGACGTTGTGCCGGGCTCCAGGTGGGAGCTCGCCATCTCCCCGTCTGAAACCGGCCAGACCGTCGTCCTGAGCCCCTCCACCACGGGGGCGCTCGCCGCCTCCGCCGCCGGTGTGCTCCGCTTCTGCACGGACGGCCCACGTCCCTGTACCGCGGCGAGAGCCCCGCGGCCCGTGACACGGCACCTGCCTCGGTAGGCGTGGTGCCAGATCCCTTGGCAATGACGGAACCCCGGGCCGTGGCGTGAATCGGCCCGTGCCGGGTGTATCCTCTGGTGGGGGTTTCCGATGCGAACGGCAACGGCCGGGAGGCTGGTCTGGGCGGCGCTGGTGGTGGTGGCCGTCGTGTCCGCCGGCGTGGTGCGGGCGGACGAGCTCGTGGACGACTTCGAGAACGCCGCGAGATGGCCGGTGTGGTCGTTCGTGGCCGGCCCGGACTGCCCCGGGGCGCGCGGTGACCTCGAGAGGGTGACCGGGGCGGGACATGGCGGCTCCACGGCGGCCCGGCTGCGCTTCGATTTCACGGACGGTGGCTGCCTCGTGGGCGCGCGGCGCTCGCTCCTGGACCTCGGCGCGGTCCGCGGAATCTCCTTCTGGCTGGCCGGAGCGGTGCCGGGGACGCGGCTCTTCGTCCGGCTGAGCGACGAGACCGGGCAGGTCTTCGAGAGCTACTTGCCCATGCAGAGCGCTGATCCGGCGCGGTGGGTTCCCTACACCGTGCTGGCTGCATCGGGCGGGAAGTGGTGGGGCGGCGCGGCGGACGGGGTCTTCCACGGCGACGCCACGCAGCTGGAGATCGTGCTCCGGATCGGCTACGGCGTCCATCTCGAAGGAGCGGTGCTCTTCGACGACGTTTCGGCCCTGTCGGCGGCCTCCGTGGCCGTCGATCCCCGGGGACCCGGCATTCCCCTGCCCGCACCGGGGCGGCTCCGCGACCGGATCGGCGTCAACGTCAACCTGGCCTCCCTGGACGGCGAACGGCTCGACCGCGCGGCCGCCGCGGGTTTCGGATGGATCCGGGCCGACCTGGACTGGGCCACCGTGGAGCGGTCCCGTGGGCACTACGACTTCACGGCCTACGATGCCCTCCTCGACGCCGTGGAGGCGCGGGGGATGCGGGCGCTGCTGGTCCTCGATTACTTCAACCCGGTCTACTGCCCGGATGCCGCGTGCGATCCGCACACGGGCCCCGCCACGGAGCGCCAGCGCAGCGCCTTCGCCGCCTTCGCCGCCGCCGCCGCGGCCCGGTACCGCGGGCGGGCCATTGCCTTCGAGGTCTGGAACGAGCCCAACAGCACGAGCTTCTGGCGTCCCGGCCCCGACCCCGCAGCCTACGGGAAGCTGGCCGCCGCGGTGGCGGGTGCCATCGGCGCCGCCGATCCCGGCATCCCCGTGGCCGTCGGGGCCACGGCCGGCGTCGACGTGGAGTTCCTCGACAGCGCCCTGGAATCGTCCGGTCTCTCCGGGGCTGGCTGGGTCAGCGTCCATCCCTACCGTTCCTTCGTTCCGGAGTCCATCGGCGAGGACGTGGCGCTGCTCCGTGAGACGGTCGCGGCCCGCACCGGACGGACGGACATCCCCGTGGTCTCCAGCGAATGGGGGTACACGACCCGTCTCTTCGAGGGAGACCGCGCCGAGGTGCTGCACCGGCAGGCGGTGGCCGCCGTGCGGGAGCTGCTGGCGGCTCAGCGTGCCGGCCTGCCGCTGGCTGTCTGGTACGACCTGACCGACGACTGTGCGGACCTGACGGAGTGGGAGTGCAACTTCGGCCTCCTGGAAGCCGACGGGCGGACGCCCACGCCGGCGTGGGAGGCCGTGGCCACCATGAGCCGCATCCTGCCGGCGGGGGTGGCGGAGGTGAGCTCCTGCGGCCGGCCCCCGGCCGTCTATTGCCTGGCATTCCGCAGCGCTCTTGGCGGTACCGCCGTGCTCTGGACGGGACAGGAGGGTACGGCGCTCGGGGTTCGCCTGCCATCACGTGTGGGACTGGAGGTGCACGATCTCTTCGGACGGGAGGTGGCGGCGCCGGGCGATGATGGGCTCGAGCTTGATGAGGCCAAGGGGCCGGTGTATCTGAGCCTCCCGGTGGCCGGCCGCGCCCGGCGGCCGGAGGGCCGGGTGGTGCCGTCTGCGAAGGGTACGCCCGTTCGCGCCGTGAGCCGTCCTGCGAGCCTGCGGCGTTCGGCCGCACCGTGATGGCGCCCAGACCGCGGCCGGACCCGAAAACGGCACGTACGCAACGAAGCGGAGCAGCGGAAGAAACGCGGGGACGAAAGGCGCCGAGTCAGATGGGGACGAGGTAGGAAACGCGGGGGCGCGGAGACGCAGAGGAAGAGAAGAGAGATGGCGCCTGCGGTCCGGGTTGGTTTCCCGTGGTCGCGGTTCGTTCGGAGGGTCGGTTGTAGCGGCGGGCGTCTCGCCCGCCCGGGCCGGGGGACGAGGGCGCCCCGGCGAGGGATACAGCGGCGGTCTCGCCTCCACCCGGGCAGGCCGGACGCCTGCCGCTACCAGTCTCTTCTTCCGGGGGGCGGAATACCTGACGCGACGGTTCGTGACGGGGATTCCCAACGAGATAATCCGTGTAATCCGTGGTGAACCTCTTCCGGGACCGATGGCTCCCGGAACGAAGAGAAAGACATCCGTAGAAAAACAGTGTCCCCTTTTCCTCCCTTCTCTTTGACGATCTCGATGGAAGAAGGCGGTAGTGAGGAGGTACGGGGGACGGGCCGCCGGCTCCGCTGGGATCGCACGTTGTTTCGTCGTCGGAGGGAGCTATTCGAACGCCTCGCTGCGGGCCCTGGCGAGAAGATCGGCGACGCCGAGACGGCGGGCCCATTCCTCCATGTAGAGAATGTCGAGCCGGCTCCCCTGGATCTTGAGGACTCCGAGGATGTCCCTCCACTGGCGATCGGAGAGGGCGCCACCCTCGCGGTACCACTGGAGCTTCCGGAGAACGACATCCTCCGGTGACTTCACAGCAGCTGATCGGGGGGGATCGATCACGATCTGCACGCTGACGCTCCGCTCGAGCTCGACGCGATCGAACTGCTGTTTCCCCGCCACGAAGAAATCGACCTTGAAGCCGGTTCCGAGGTGGATGGCGTTGAAGCTGGAACGCCGCGATACCGCATCCGCCACCGCTGAACCGTCCACGTAGAACTCACCGGCCAAAGCTTCCACGAGGTGAATTCCCGCGGTGTGGGAAAGATCCACGACGAGATCCACGTCGCCCGTCTGACGAGGAACACCGTGGATGGTGCTGGCGAAGGAGCCACCCAGGTGGTAGGGGATCGAGAGTCGCTCGAGGATGTCGACCACCAGGACCACCACCTCCAGCAGCGACGGCCCACTCATGGGGTGGGGGGGCCGAAGGCGGCCGCGGCGAGCTCCTCTCCGAGGAGAAGATCCATCATGAGGCGTTCGATCCTCTCGGCGGATGCGCCGGGGTTCCGGCTGCGCAGGCCAGCTCGCGTCAGCTCTCGTGCCGTTCGGCAGGCATCGTCCAGAAGCTCCAACCTGCGCCACGCCGGCATGTCACGGAAGATCCTCAACATCACGGCCTCGGCGACGGCGGAGGTGTCCCGCGAGAGCGTCGTCATGGCTCCAGAATACAGCAACGTTGGGCACTGTTCCATGTGTCCCTGTCGTGCCATGGCGCGACAGGGAGGAACCAACAGCGCTCGAGTAGCGGAAAGCAGACCTTGAAAACAGCGTCCCCTTCTCTCGGCCCCGCCGTCCGCCCTTCTGGTAACCCGGGGCAGGCGAGACGCCCGCCCCCACCAAAGAACCCTTCGCCCTCTGTGTCGCTGCGACTTTGCGTTCCACTATTCTTCGACGATCTCGGTGGGAGAGAGTAGAAACGCAGAGGAGGAGAAGTTGGTGGTCGCGTGGGGGCAACGGCCCGTCGCTGTGCTGGGTCTGGGGGATGTGGGAGGTGGTCACGGCGTGAGCAAATTGCGCACGGCGTGACCAGTTGGGATGGGCTGCGAAGGGGTGTCCGGGGGAAGAAGGAAGGGAAGCCACGGATTAACACGGATGAACACGGATTGGGGAAGAGGGGTACGGATTGGGATCGGGCCGGGCTGTAACGTCCTCGTACCGTGATGGTTCCGGATGGGCATTCCTTTGGTCCGTTCTTGCCCGCGGGTTGTCGTGGAATGATATCGGGTGGCTGGGCACGCACTCGCCGCCAAGGTGGCACAAATGTTGCTCTCTGGCTTTTCGTATGACAAGCATGTCATCCGCTCATCACAACGCGCTGGAGGTATTCATGAGAGCTCATCGGACCACGCCGATTTCCCCCTCACCCCTGACCCCTCACTCCTCACATCTTCGTTTCATCCTCCGCGCCAGCGTGGTCCTCGCCGCGGCGGTGCTGGCGCTGCCCGGCCTCGCCACGGCCGGCGAGCCGCACGTGTCGAACGTGTCCGCCCACCAGCGATCGGACAAGAAGGTGGAGGTCAGCTACGACCTGTCGGGCGCGCCGTCGGGCGGGGCGACAGTGGAACCCAATTCGAGGAAGGTGGGCGCCCTCGGTCTCAAGAGTACCCGATCGTCATTCTTGGACCCGTGCAACAGCCTTGACAACTGGATTCCGTGGGGGGATCCGCCGGGTATTCTGGACCCCTCCACGGGTAACCCGGCACCTTCACTCAAGGGTAACGGTGATGGAAATTATGGATCCGGATTGTCCACACGGCAGTGCTTCGATATTTCCGGGGGCGCCACACTCGAGTTTGACTTCATGCAGAGATCACCCCTCCGAGGTGGAAGCGGTGGCTTTTCGTTGATCGAGAACCACGCCTCAACGGGCTCCACATCCTATCTCAATCCTCTTATCGGTGTGTACGGTAAGCAACAAGAGGGCGGTTCTTCCGTTGACATGATGGTGAGAATCATGGACGCGGCCGGGAATGTTACTAGTACGCCCATTGATTCGAATAACTTCAACCGATGGGCACGAGTGAAGATCGTCGTATGGCCGAATTTTACCAGGGCAGACGTCTACATTGACGGTGTCTTAAAGGTAACGTCAGAGAGTCTGTTTCATCAATCCTGCGTATGGCTAGCAGGTTTTGGGCACGATCCAGAATACTGGTATGACAATTGGTCTTTGACTACAAATTCCGCGGTTATCCCCACCGCCTCCTTTACCTGGTCGCCGAGTCAGCCAAAGGCGGGGCAGGCGGTACAGTTCACGGACACTTCCACGGGTTCACCGACATCATGGTCGTGGGATTTTGGCGATGGCGGGACGAGCACACAGCGGAACCCTGCCCATTCGTACGCTTCTGCAGGGAATTACCTGACCAAGCTGACCGCCACGAACCAGTACGGGTCGAATACGTTCTCCAGATGGCTGACCGTCGTCGCCAATGGTTCGAAGCCGACCGCATCGTTCACGTGGTCGCCGGCCTCTCCGAAGGCGGGTCAGGCGGTGCAGTTCACGGACACCTCGACGGGGAGCCCGACCTCGTGGTCATGGACCTTCGGCGATGGTGGCACTTCGTCGACGCGGTACCCGACACACACCTACAGCTCGGCGGGGACGTACACGGTGAAGCTGACCGTCGCAAACGCTTATGGCCATAGCAGTATTATCAGGGATCTGACGGTCCAAGGCGGGCCAGTCGGTCAGAGCCGGCGTCTTGAGTTCTCTCATGTAACGTCGGAGGTGAGTGTCGGGGAGACTTTTTCCGTTACGATCACCTTGCGCGATGAGGGTGGTACGATCGTCGATTCCAACGCTCAGGTTGTTCTCGCCGCGTCGGTGGGCCAAGTCTCTCCGTTCCTCGTCAACATCAGGCATGGCAAGGTAACAGCCGACGTTTCCATTGACTCGTGTGGAAAGGGCGTTCTTATCCATGGGTCGACCTCCGGTGCATCGGGCGAGACGAACACATTCGATGTCGTGGGATGTTCCTCCAATCTTGGTACGCTGGGAGGAGTAGTTTCGGACTCCTCCGGCACCGTTTCCGGCGCCACAGTCGATGCAGTCGATGGTACTGGCCATGAGCGAACGACAGAAACCAACGCAGCCGGGGTGTACCAGTTCAGTGGGATACCTTGCGACGATTACGAAACGTGGGCGGAGAAGGGAAGCGAGAACACTCAGCATGTCCATCTTGCGGTCTGTGGCGCCTCGATTTCCAAGGATCTCTTCATAACAGGCTCCAGTCATTCGGATTTGACACCCGTGCTGCTGCTTCCAGGGATCATGGGATCAACAACCTCCGGGTGGTACATGTACCCCAAACTACCGGCTACTAGCCCGGAATGGGGCTCTTCACTGTGGCCAGGGCTGGCCGCAAAAAACGTCGGCGGACTTTTGGACCCATTTGGAGTAACAGGTTGGAAGGACCTCATAGCAACGCTTGAATCCCGGGGGTACGTACTTGGCGAGAACCTCTTTCCTGTACCCTACGATTGGCGCCTGCCCGCAGTAGTAGCGGCAGATCAATACTTGAAGCCATGGATCAATGAGGCGAAACAAGAAACCGGAAAGTCCAAGGTTGACATCATCGCGCATAGTATGGGGGGGCTGGTGGCGCGATCGTTTATCCAATACAATGTGCGCCACGGTCAAGATATCGACAAGCTCATTATGGTTGGAACGCCAAACCACGGCGCCGCCGTCGCGTACTTCATCGCGGAAGGTGGTGACACTGTGAAGGCTGACACCATTACCAGCAGCGGGCTGGTTGGCTGGGCGAAGGACTGGTTGGTTCAATTTTACACGCAGACCGTCATGGATCAGCACCTCGTCATCTACAGGTGGGGGATTAACCCCATGTTACCAGGCTTTGAACGACGTGTGCGCAGGCTGATCGAAAACCATACACAGTCCGTTCTTGAGTTATTGCCCGATTCCACGATGAACACCTATGATCCCGATCGTCACCCTGCGTGCCTTCCGAACCCGGTTCTTGATTATTACAATGATGTCAACCTGGGCGATCTCTACCAAGTGAATATCCGGATCTTCGCCGGCAAGGGAAACTCAACGGTTAGTGGGATTACTCTCGAGTCCCAGGACTGTGGGCGTCGGATCTACCCGGACGGGAAGCCCACCGCTGTCGAGCTTTCGAATGCGGGTGACGGTACTGTCTTGGAGAAGGGCACGAAGATCGACGGGGTGTCAGACTGGATCGATACGAAGGCCGGGCCCCACGCGAGCCTTATCGGCGTGTACAAGGACGATATTGCTGAGTGGATCTGTGAAGGCCAGCCATGTTCCCAAGCTGGCGCCAGCATGTTGTCGGCTGCAGCAGCACGGTCAAACCTCGCAGTATCCATCACCGGCCGGGCACAACCTTTTCTTACGGCGCCCAATGGGAAGAGACTGGGGGTCGACCCGCTCAATGGGAAGCAGGTCCGGGATATCTCGTCGTCCTCGCTACAAGTCAGTCCCCGAGCTTCATCGATCTCCGTTGACGCACCCCAGGATGGCTCGTATTTGTTGGAGTTCCATGGTCCTTTCGACGAAGATTTCAGTGTGGGAGCCTCTTTGGCGATTGCGGACGGGCTCGGCTCTGTTTCAGCCGTAGGTTTCCTGGAAAATGGTGTAATGAAGGCCGAGCTTGTTGTCCACGGGCAAACCGTCGAACTCCGGACACAAGTCTCGCCACCTTCCCACGTTGAGGCAACCCGGCAATCAGCCGGTAAGACGCGTATTTCTTGGGACCCTCCTGCCGACGGTGGAGCCCAGTCCTATCGGGTGTTTGTACGGGGATGGGACCGGCCATCACTCCGACTTCTCGGTACCACATCCTCCGCCTCATTTCAGACCGGTTTGAAATGGAGTGGTGATACTGACGATGGACCCAACTACTTTGCCATCGCTTCGGTCTCGGCGTCTGGCGCTCTCAGTTTTGTCTCGGTATATGTAACCGATGACGACCGTGATCATGATGGATTGTCTGATAGTGATGAGAGGGTGGAGGGAACGTCGCTGGATTCCCCCGATACGGATGGGGATGGGCTCACTGATGGTGAAGAAATCGATGCCGGAACAGATCCTCTAGATCAGGATTCCGATGGGGACGGTTTCAGCGATGGGGACGAGGTCCATGCCGGATCCGACCCCTTAAATGCCCAATCCCGGCCCAGTGGGATCAACTTGCCAGGCCCCAACATCTACCTCATCCCAGCGTCGGCGCATTCGCCGGGGCAGCATGGGACGAGCTGGGTTTCGGATGTGGTGCTGTACAACGAGGGCAGCAGCACGGCCAGCGTCAACCTGTACTACCTGGAGGGCAATCACGACCACCGGTCGACGACGGGTACGCGGATCTCGGTACCGGAGGGTGCGTCGGTGAAGCTCGGTGACGTGGTGGGGAACACCTTCGGGGACAACGCCACCTCGGGGGCTCTGTACGTGGGCTCGGATCAGCCGCTGGTGATCACCTCGCGGACCTACAACAACGCCTCGTCGGGGACCTACGGGCAGTTCATCGCGGGGATGCCGGTGGACGCGCTCATCGGGGCCAACGAGACGGTACGGTTGATCCAGCTGACGCGGAATGGCAACTACCGGACGAACATCGGCTTTGCCAACGCCTCGGATAAGACCATCACCGTCAAGGTCGAGCTCTACCGGAGCAGCGGCTCGTATATCGCGACGCGGAGCTACACGATCCAGCCGTACGGGTTCTACCAGAAGACGGACATCATCGGCCCGGACGTCTCGGACGCCTACGCGGTGGTGAGCTCGTCCACATCGGGGGCGAAGTTCTCTACCTACGCGTCGGTGATCGACAACCGGACGGGGGACCCGGTGTTCATCACGCCGGGGGCGGGGACGGCCTCGGCGGGGCAGAGCCTCTACATCCCGGGATCAGCCCATGTCAACGGGGCCGGTGGTACCCAGTGGCGGACGGACGTGGAGATCCACAACCCGGGCAACACGACGGCGACGTACAAGATCGAATTGTTGAAACGGGATCACGCCAACACATCGTCCCAAACGAAGACCTACAGCCTTTCTCCGGGTCACAGTGTGCGGTACACGGACGCCCTGAGCACGCTCTTCGGGTTCACGGGCGCCTCGGCGCTGCGGATCACGCCGTCGGCGGGGACGGTCATGGTGACGAGCCGGACGTACAACCAGACCTCGAAGGGGACCTTCGGGCAGTTCATCGCCGCGGTGCCGGTCAGCAGGGAGATCGCGCAGGGAGATTCGGTGCCGGTGGTGCAGCTGTCGGACTCGGCGTCCACATCGAGTGGCTACCGGACGAACATCGGTTTCGTCAACACGACGGGGAAGACCATCACGGTCAAGGCCGACCTCTATACAGGTTCCGGCAGCAAGCTGGGGACGAAGACCGTCACCCTCCGCGCCTACGAGTACAAACAGGTGGATCGTGTTTTCCGCTCCGTGACCGGCTCCACGCTGGACAACTGCTACGCGGTGCTCAAGACGACGACCTCCGGCGGTGCCTTCCTAGCCTACGCCTCCGTTGTCGACAACCGCTCCGGTGACCCCGTGTACGTGCCGGCCACTGGGGGCGGCGGGGGTGGTGGCGGAACCTGCACGATTCAGGTGACTTCACCGAACGGCGGTGAGAGCTGGAACATGGGAACCACCCACACGGTGCGGTGGACGAAGAGCGGGTCCGGGTGCGGGAGCAAGATCAAGGCGGAGCTGCTCAGGAACGGTCAGCTGACCTCGACCATCCGGACGAGCACGCCAAACGACGGCAGCCTGACCTGGAACATCCCCACAAATCTGGCCCAAAGCGGCAAGTACCGCGTCCAATTGACCGACCTCGGCAGCACCGGAGCGAGTGATACATCGGACGGAAACTTCACACTGATGGCAGCTGGCCAACACGAGAACGAAATCACTGTCACGCTGCCGGGTGGGGTCAAGATGGTATTGGTGCACATCCCGGCGGGGACCTTCATGATGGGCTCGCCGACAGCTGAACGTGGACGATACGATCGGGAGGACCTTCACCAGGTGACGCTGACGCACGGGTATTTCATCGGCAAGAACGAGGTGACGCAGGCGCAGTGGCAGGCGGTGATGGGGTCCAACCCGTCGCATGGTTACGGTGTGGGGGACGACTATCCCGTGCACTTCGTTTCGTGGAACGATATTTGCGGTAGCACGATGGGTTCCGTTTGCGCCTCATCGAGTTTCATCGGGAAGCTGAACGCCTACCTGGGGACGACGAAGTTCCGGTTGCCGACGGATGCGGAGTGGGAGCGTGCGGCTCGGGCGGGGACGCAGACGGCGTTTTCCTTCTCGGTTCCTTCGAACTGGGACACGGAATGTGGGGCTTTTCCGGAGGCGGATGCACACATGTGGTGGTGCGGGAATTCGGGATACCAGACGCATCGGGTGGGGTCGAAGCACCCGAACGGGTACGGGTTGTATGACATATATGGAAACATCTGGGAAAAAGTGGCGGACTGGTATATGCCAAACTTGGGAACGCCTCCGGTGGTCGATCCAACGGGGCCGGCAACTGGTTTAGAACGAGTTTCACGGGGTGGTGCTTTCAATCACAATGCCAAAGACTGCCGGTCGGCGATGCGCGGATGGACTGCACCAGATTATCGCACGTACAACGTCGGCTTCCGCCTCGCCATGTCCGAATGATGCTGTGCGCTCTTACTTTCTTACCCCTTGCCAAGGTGTGGGCTTCCCGAGCGGAGCGTGCCCGGGCCGAGACGCCGCCGGACCGGGCAGCGGAGCGGTTGGCCATCGCGGAGGCGCGGAAGAGAGGGGATGGGTGAGTTGGGGATACCCGATGAAGCTATGCTTTCTTGGGGGGGGGGGTCTTCTCTGGTCCATCTCGAACGGTTTGGATGAACCACAAGGCCTCGTTTAGGGATGGCACCACGAGGAAGCCTCTCCTCGTCTCCGCGTCGTTGCGTTTCAGTTTCTTTTCGACGCGGTCGAGGCAAGAAGATGGAAACGCAGGAGCGTAGAGGAGAAACGGGGCGGCCCGGAGGCCGCCCCGCGGTGTTGGTGATTAGCCGGGCCCTCAGTTGGCGGCCTCGTCCTCCCCGCGCAGCACGCGGATCTGGGAGAGCTGCCTGTAGATGTCGTAGCGCGCCTTGGCGTGCCGGTCGGCGGCTTCGAGGAGCTCCTTGGCATGTTCGGGGTTGGTCTTTTGGACCATGTGGAAGCGGGCCTCGCGCCTGGCCAGCTCCGCGACGTTGACCGTGGGCGGCTTGGAATCGAGCTTCAGGGGCGGCTCTCCCATGGCGGCGCGCCGCGGGTCGAAGCGGTAGAGGGGCCACATGCCGCTGTCCACCGCCAGGTTCTGGTGGATGATGCCGTCCTCCATGCCGTAGCCGTGAGCGATGCAGTGGGAGTAGGCGATGATCAGCGAGGTGCCGGGGTAGGACTCAGCCTCGGTGAAGGCCTGGACCGTCTGCCGGTCCTTGGAGCCGAAGGCCACCTGGGCCACGTAGACGTGGCCGTAGGTCATGGCCATCATGCCGAGGTCCTTGGCGGCAAGGGGCTTGCCGGCGTAGGCGAACTTGGCGGCGGCCGCCAGCGGGGTCGCCTTGGAGGCCTGGCCGCCGGTGTTGGAGTAGACGGCCGTGTCCAGGACGAGGATGTTGACGTCGCGGTTCATGGCCAGCACGTGGTCGAGGCCGCCGTAGCCGATGTCGTAGGCCCAGCCGTCGCCGCCAACGATCCAGACGCTCTTCTTGACCAGGTAATCGGCTGCGACCTCCAGGTGCCTGGCGTCCGGGCCGTCGATGGTTGCCAGCTTCTCCTTGAGGGCGGCGACCCGAGCGCGCTGGGCGAAGATGCCGGCCTCATTGCTCTGGTCGGCGGAGAGGATCTCGTTGACCAGGTTCTCACCGATCCGGGAGGCGAGGCGTCTCAGCAGCTCGCGGGCATGCTCGGCGGCATGGTCCACGGCCAGGCGGAAGCCGAGGCCAAACTCGGCGTTATCTTCGAAGAGGGAGTTGGACCAGGCTGGGCCGCGGCCCTCCTTGTTGACGGAGAAGGGCGTGGTGGGGAGGTTGCCGCCGTAGATGGAGGAACATCCCGTCGCGTTGGCAACCAGAGCGCGGTCGCCGAAGAGCTGGGTCATCAGCTTGATGTACGGGGTCTCGCCGCAACCGAGGCAGGCGCCGGAATACTCGAAGAGGGGCTCGAGAAACTGCGAGCCCTTGACGTCCAGCTTGGCGATTCTCGTCCGTTCGGGCTCCGGGAGGTCCAGGAAGAAGGCGTAGTTCTCGCGCTCGGGCTCGCGGAGCGGCATCTGCGGGTGCATGTCGAGCGCCTTGTGCTCGGGGTTCTTCTTGTCCTTGGCCGGGCAGATGTGGACGCAGAGGGTGCAGCCCGTGCAGTCCTCGGGCGCCACCTGGATGGTGTACGCCATGCCCTTGAAGTCGGGGGCCTTGTACTCGACGGACTTGAAGGTCTCCGGAGCGCCATCCAGCAGCGCCGGGTCGTAGACCTTGGCGCGGATGGCGGCGTGGGGGCAGACCAGGACGCACTTGTTGCACTGGATGCAGAGCTCCTCGTCCCAGACGGGGATCTCCAGCGCGATGTTCCGCTTCTCCCACTTGGTCGTTGCGGAGGGCCAGGTCCCGTCGGGCGGGAAGGCGCTGACCGGAAGCAGGTCGCCCTTGCCGGCGATCATGACGGCGGTCACCCTCTTGACGAACTCCGGAGCATTCTCCGGGACGATCGGCGGCCGGCGGTGTGTCGAGGTGACCGTGTCCGGCACCGTGACCTCGTGGAGGTTGGCCAGGGAGGAGTCCACCGCCTTGAAGTTGAGCTGGACGACCTCGTCGCCCTTGCGGCCATAGGTCTTCTGGATGGCCTCCTTGATCTTGGCGATGGCTTCGTCCTTGGGGAGCACGCCGGAGATGGCGAAGAAGCAGGTCTGCATGATCGTGTTGATGCGGGCGCCCATCTTGGCCTCGTGGGCGACGGAGTAGGCGTCGATGACGTAGAGCTTGAGCTGCTTCTCGATGATCTGTTCCTGGACCTCAACGGGGAACTGGTCCCAAACCTCGTCGGGGCCGAAGGGCGAGTTCACCAGGAAAACAGCGCCCGGCGCCGCGTACTCCAGGACGTCGTACTTGTCCAGGAAGACCCACTGGTGGCAGGCGACGAAGTTGGCCCGCCGGATCAGGTAGGTGGAGCGGATCGGCCTGGGACCGAAGCGGAGGTGGGAGATGGTGATGGCACCGGCCTTCTTGGAGTCGTAGACGAAGTAGCCCTGCGCCCAGTTGTCGGTCTCCTCGCCGATGATCTTGATGGAGTTCTTGTTGGCGCCGACGGTACCGTCGGAGCCAAGGCCCCAGAACACCGCGCGGGTGACGTTGTCGGGCTCGATGTCGAAGTCGTGGTTGATGGGCAGGGATGTGAAGCTGACGTCGTCGACGATGCCAACGGTGAAGTGGTTCTTGGGCTTCTCCTTGGCCAGCTCGTCGTAAATGCCCTTGATCATGCCGGCGTTGAGCTCCTTCGAGGAGAGGCCGTAGCGGCCGCCGACCACCCGGGGCTCCACCTCGAGCTCGCTGACCCCGTCCATACGCGCCTCGGCGAGGGCCGTGACGATGTCCACGTAGAGCGGCTCGCCCTTGGCGCCTGGCTCCTTGGTGCGGTCGAGAACGGCGATCTTGCGGACGGTCTTGGGCAGGACGGCCAGCAGGTGCTTGGTGGAGAACGGCCGGTAGAGCCGGACCTTGAGAACGCCGACCTTTTCCCCGCGGCCGGTGGCCCATTCCACGTACTCGTGGACCGCCTCGGCGCCGGAGCCCATGAGGATGACGACCCGGTCGGCCTCGGGATGGCCCACGTAGTCGAAGAGGTGGTAGGCGCGGCCCGTCAGGGCGGCGAACTGGTCCATGACCTCCTGGGTGATGCCCGGGCAGGCCTCGTAGTAGGTGTTGATGGCCTCGCGGGACTGGAAGAAGGCGTCGGGATTCTGGGCCGTGCCGCGGATGAAGGGGTGATCCGGCGAGAGGGCCCGTTTCCGGTGCTCCTGAACCAGCTCCTCGTCGATCATGAAGCGAAGATCGTCGTCCGTCAGCTCCTCGATCTTGGAGACCTCGTGGGAGGTGCGGAAGCCATCGAAGAAGTGGAGGAAGGGGATGCGGCTCCTGAGCGTCGCCGCCTGGGCGATGCAGGCGAAGTCGTGGGCTTCCTGGACCGAGTTGGAGGCCAGCATGGCGAAGCCCGTGGCCCGGCAGTCGTAGACATCCGAGTGGTCGCCGAAGATCGAAAGGGCGTGGGTGGCGACAGTCCGTGCCGAGACGTGGAACACCGCCGAGGTGAGCTCGCCGGCGATCTTGTGCATGTTGGGGATCATCAGGAGAAGACCCTGGGAAGCGGTGAAGGTTGTTGTCAGAGCGCCGCCCTGCAAGGAGCCGTGGACAGCTCCGGAAGCGCCGCCCTCGGACTGCATTTCCACCACCTGGGGTATGGTCCCAAAGATGTTCCTGCGCCCCTGCGCCGACCACTCGTCGGCGTGCTCTCCCATGGGCGAAGACGGCGTGATCGGATAGATGGCGCACACCTCGTTGAGTCGGTGCGCCACCGAGGCCGTCGCCTCGTTACCGTCGATGGTCACCATGCGTCGTTTGGTCATCTGTTGCCTCCAGACAGCCCAACGGTCTGGGCGGGTTTGTGGAACGGCGCCCCGGCGGGATGCCCAGGGCGGACGAACGCTGTCAGCATACGCTGAGGTGGCCCATCCTGCAAGACGGATCCGAGAACGGTTTCAACTCCGAAACCAGCGACAATTCCGGGCCGTGCCGGGGTTGACATCGAGCCTGGAGGCCATCGTAGCCCTCCCCGTTTCGTGCCCTCAGCCGTGGCTCGGTTCGAGCACGGTGGAGCCTGGGCGAGGGCCGGCCTCGGGAGCCGCGGACTGCGTGTCGAGGTCGATGCGGCCGCTGCCGTGGAGCTTGAGATTCGACCTGCCCCACCTGGACGCCACGTAGAGCTTGCCCTTCATGGCGTAATCGACCGCTCCGCTGTCGAGGATGGGCTTGATGCGCGTCAGCACGGCCACGTTGTTGACGTGAATGGTCAGCGTCGTGGTGGCCGAGCCCAGTCCGGGGATCTCGAGGGCCTCGGGGCTCGTTCCCGTGCCGATCCTGATCCCGCCCAGGTAGAGCTTGAGGGCCATCCCCCTGGCCTGGATGGGATCCGGCCGGACGTTGGTGATCCGCACGGTTGCCTCGAAGGTGGTCTCGAAGAGCGTCGCTTCCACCACCTTGAGGTTGGCGAGCGTGACCTCTGGCGGCTCGCCGCCCATGGAGGCACAGCCCGCCAGCACGCTGGCCAGCAGCACGGTCACGGCGAGCCGTGCCCGGCGGCCGAAGGGGCGGGGCAGGGCTTCGCGCGGTGCATCGGATGGGACGGCCATGTCACCTCCAGGAGCTCGCATCACGGCCAACCGTAGCACAGAGACGGGATGCCGTGCCCGCGGCCACGTCGACCGAGTCCGCCGCCATGAGCCGCGACGTGGCGGTGTGGCAATGTGGTGGGGGGAAGAGGAATCCGTCGTCCTCCGGCGCCCGGCCGCGCCTCGCGGCGCGGCGGCGTGAGGCGGCGGGATTCCTCCCGAGCGCAAGCGCTCGTCGGGCTCCCATCCCCTCTCGCCGGGGCTGCTCCCCCTCGGGAGGCTGGGTGCTCCGGCCGCCGGCCGGTGGCGGGGAGATCCCTCCACTCGCTCGCTACGCTCGCTCGGTCGGGATGACAGACAGGGGTCATTCCGGCCGGAGCGGTGCCCCTCCTGTCATCCCGACCGGAGCGGCGCGGAGCACCGATCCCATTCTGTCATCCCGACCGGAGCGGAGGGATCTGACGGGACAACCGGGGGGCTGGGTTGTCGGGTCGCTGGCTGTTGTTGGGGAGATCCCTCCACTCGCTCGCTGCGCTCGCTCGGTCGGGATGACAGAGAGGGGTCATCCCGGCCGGAGCGGTGCGCAGCGCCCGTCCCCTCCCGTCATCCCGACCGGAGCGGCTCCGGGCGGCGGCCCCTCCCGTCATCCCGACCGGAGCGGCGCGGAGCACCGATCCCATTCTGTCATCCCGACCGGAGCGGAGGGATCTGACGGGACAACCGGGGGGTTGGGTTGTCGGGTCGCTGGCTGTTGTTGGGGAGATCCCTCCACTCGCTCGCTACGCTCGCTCGGTCGGGATGACAGACAGGGGTCATCCCGGCCGGAGCGGTGCGCAGCGCCCGTCCCCTCCCGTCATCCCGACCGGAGCGGCGCCGGGCGCCGCGGAGTGGAGGGATCTCCTGAACGAAGCCGGGTAATCCCATCCTCCCCCTTCTGGGAGGAGATTGGGCCGGACCCCCACCCGCCCCGCCGCGGCCGTGCCGCCCAGTCCGGCCAGGGCCATGCTCAGGCCAAGGAACAGGGTGATGGGCCTGTGGACCATGTCAACCTCGTTAGATGTGGCGCCGTCTCGAGGTCAATCCCTCAGGAAGTGGCAGTTGTACCCGTCCGGGTGTTTCTCCAGGTAGTCCTGGTGGTGCTCCTCGGCGTTCCAGAAGGTCGTGGCGGGGACGATCTCGGTGACCACGGGATGTTTCCATGCGCCGGAGCGGTCCACCTCGTCGCGGACGCGCTCGGCGATCCGCCGCTGCTCCTCGTCGAGGTAGAAGATGGCCGAGCGGTACTGAGTGCCCCGGTCGTTGTGCTGGCGGTTCCTGGTGGTGGGATCATGGAGCCGGAAGAAGTGGCGAAGGACCTCCTCGTAGCCGATCACGGAGGGGTCGAAGACCACCCGCACGGCCTCGGCGTGGCCGGTTCTTCCGGTGCAGACCTGCTCGTAAGTGGGATTCGAGGCCGTGCCACCGGTGTAGCCCACATCGGTGGCGACGACACCCTTCAACTCTCGCATCAGGTGCTCGACGCCCCAGAAGCAGCCACCGGCCACGATGGCGGTTTCGGGCTTTTCTTTCTGGGGCTGCATGGTTTCGGCCTTCGGGACGATTCCCGCCTCGGCGAAGGCCGCGAGGTACTGTCCGTAGCCCTCGGCCTCGAGCCGGTCCACGGGGATGAAGCGGAGGGCCGCCGAGTTGATGCAGTAGCGCAGTCCTGAGGGACCGGGGCCGTCGGGAAAGACGTGGCCCAGGTGGGAGCCGGCGCCCGCCGAGCGGACCTCGGTGCGGACCATCCCGAGGCTGCGGTCCTGCCTCTCCTCGACGTTGGCGGGCTCCAGCGGCTTCGTGAAGCTGGGCCAGCCCGAGCCCGAGTCGAACTTGTCCAGCGAGGAGAAAACCGGGTCGCCGCTGACCACGTCCACGTAGATCCCGGGCTCGTGGTTGTTCCAGTAGGCGTTGGCGAAGGGGGGCTCGGTGCCGCAGCGCTGGGTGACCTCGTACTGCTCGGGCGTCAGGAGGGCGCGGAGCTCCTCGTCCCCCGGTTGCTTCGTTTCAGACATCGGTTCCTCCCCGGCTGGCGCCGGTGCGGACGCGCTGGCCGTGGATGCGCCGGCGGCGCGGTCGCACCCGGCGCCGGACAGTGCCAGGAGCACGAGCGCCAAAAGCAGCGCGGTGGTGGTTGCGAATCGTTGCACGGTCGTTTCCTTTTCCGGAGCTCCCGCCGGGGTGACGCGTGATCCGGGAGCGGGTCCTCACGGGCGATAACAGCCACCGCCTCCGGGATGTTCCCGCCATCCCCCCGGGTTTTGCGGCGGATTCTGCGGCCAGGTGCGCGGCGATCTCGACGCACTTGATCGTATCGACCGTTTTGCCGAGCCGGACCTTCGTCATCCGTTTTCGGTGACCTTCCCGGCAGCGCTCCGGTGATCAGAGCCCTGGCGGCCGGCGGTCCTTCCACGGGCGGGCTTCCTCCAGCTGGGAGGCCAGGCGGAGCAGCGTCGCCTCGGCGCCGAAGCGGCCGACGAACTGAACCCCGATGGGGAGCTCGTCCTTCCCCTGATGGAGCGGGACGGACATGGCGGGCTGGCCGGTCATGTTGAAGAGCATGGTGTTGGCCGTGCGCTCAAGGGCCGAGGAGGCCAGCTCGTCCAGGGCGGCGTCCAGGAGCTTGCCGATGGGAACCGTGCGCAGGAAGGCCAGCTGGGCCCGCTGGCCGCTGGTCAGCGCGCCGGCGCCGATCTTCTGTGGCGGCCAGGCGAGCGTGGAGGTGATCAGGATGTCGTGCTCCTCGAAGAAGCCCGCGATGCGGCGCCAGGCCAGGTGGCGCGCCTCCTGGGCGTCGGCCAGGTCCCGGGCGGAGGTCTTGCGACCGATCATGCCCAGGACCCAGGTCTCGGGCTCGAAGCCGCCGGGGGTGGCCTTGTGGCCCATGAGCTCCTCGGCACGGGAGATGTCCAGGGCCACGGAGGCCGCCACCACGGTCAGGTAGGCGCGGACCATGCGCTCCCGGTCGAAGGCCGGGACGGCCTCCTCGACCCGGTGGCCGAGCTCCGCACAGAGCGCGGCGGCCCGACGGACGGCCTCCTGGCAGTCGGGGTGGGCGGTCTCTCCGAGCAGGCTTCCCGTGAAGAAGGCGATGCGGAGCGTTCCGGGATCACGGCCGACCTCCTCGAGGAAGGGGCGTTCCACGGGGGGCGGGACGTAGGGTGCGCCGAGATCGGGGCCGTGGGTGGCGTCCAGGAGGGCGGCGTTGTCCCGTACCGTCCGGCTGAGGAAGGCGTCGGAGTCGAAACCGCACCAGCTCTCCCCCATGTCGGGCCCCACGGGGATCCGGCCCCGCGTGGGCTTGAGGCCGAAGAGGCCGCAGCAGGAGGCCGGGATCCGGATGGAGCCGCCGCCGTCCCCTCCGTGGCCGACGGGCGTCATGCCAGCGGCGACCGCTGCCCCCGAGCCGCCGCTGGAGCCGCCGGGAGTGTGCTCCGTGTTCCAGGGGTTGCGGGTGGGGCCGTGGAGCGCCGGTTCCGTCACGCCCATGATGCCGAGCTCGGGGCAGTTGGTCTTGCCCACGAAGACGAGGCCCGCCCGCTCGAGCCGGGCGACAACCTCGCTGTGGTGGTCGGGCACGTAGTCCCTCAGGAAGCGGCAGGCCGAGGTCAGGGGCTCGCCGGCCAGGGCCGCGTGGAGGTCCTTGAGGACCAGCGGCACGCCGGCCAGGGGACCGCCGGGGAGGGCCCGCCCGGCCCGTCTCCGGGCCCGTTCGAACATGGGGTGGATGACGGCGTTGAGGGCCGGGTTCCGCGCCTCGATGCGCGCGGCGGCGGCCTCCACGAGCTCCGTGGGCGTCACTTCGCCGCGGCGGACGAGCCCGGCCAGCCCCATGGCGTCGAAATTCTCGTACTCGGGGAAGGGGTCCATGTCTCCTCCTGTGACTACTGTTCCCGAGCGGCTCCTGCACCGTCGAACACGGTGGGGGCGCCGGAGGGCTCGGCCACCCGGACGACACGGCGCACCGTCCAGTCGACGACGACGACGGTGGCGGTGGGAACGAAACGGTCCACCCCGAGGTCCTGGGTCAGGGCACGAATGACACCCCCGTGGACGAACAGCAGATGCCGCCCGGGTGGTAGCTGCTCGACGAATGCGACCACCCGGTTCCGGAAGGCCTCCAGAGACTCACCTCCGGGAAGCTCGAAACGGCGGAATTCCATCACCTCGCCGGCCACCCGGGGGTCCACGTCGGCAAAAGGCCGTTCCTCGAGCTCACCGAAATTGATCTCCCGGAGGCGGGGATCCTGGACCGGCTCACCCCAGGCCAGCCTGGCACTTTCCACGGCCCGGCTCAAGTCGGAAGACCAGACGCCGTCGAAGCGTTGTCCGTCGAAGAGCTCGGTCAGCCGCCGGATCTCCTCGCGCCCGCGTTCGGTCAGTGGCGGATCGGACCATCCGGCGACCTCGTGGGCCACGCTCCGGGTCGTTTCACCGTGCCGGACCAGCCAGAGCTCGAGAGGGGATGCGGCGGGTGCCATCCCGGGCAGTCTACACCGGACCGTGCGACCGGGGTGGAAATGGGGGATACTATTCCGATGAAGGTCGTCGTCGCCATGTCGGGAGGGCTGGATTCCTCCGTGGCTGCGCTCCGCCTCGTGGAGGCCGGGTACGAGGTGACCGGTGTGCTCTTCAGGTTATGGGACCCCCTGGCCGGCGCCGCCTCGCGGTGTTGTTCCGACGAGGATATCCGGGACGCCCGGAAGGTGGCCGGCGCGCTCGGGATCCCGCTGCGCGAGGAGTGCACCTCCCGGCGTTTCTTCGATGAGATCTTCATGCCGAGCCTCGAGCAGTACGCCGGCGGCTTGACGCCGAACCCCTGCGTGATCTGCAATGAGAGGATCAAGTTTGCCGAGCTGGCGGCTGTGGCGGAGGAGGAGGGTGCCGGAGCGATGGCTACCGGACACTATGCGCGCGTCGAACGCGGGGAGGGCGCGAAGGTCCGCTTGCTCCGGGCGGCGGACCCGGCGAAGGACCAGAGCTACTTCCTCTACCGCGTTCCCCAGTGGATCCTCGGCCGCCTGCTGCTTCCCGTTGGAGGGCTGTCCAAGGACGAGGTTCGCCGCCTTGCAGAACAGGCCGGCCTGCCGGTGGCCCGCAAGGGCGAGAGCCAGGAGCTGTGTTTCGTCCCGGAGGGAAGCACCTACGCCCAGCTCGTCGAGGGCTGGGTGCCGGGGAGCATTCGTTCTGGGGAGATCGTTGACCGGCGCGGGAAGGTCCTGGGGCGGCACGGCGGTGTGCATCGTTTCACCATCGGGCAGCGGCGCGGGATCGGGATCGCTGCGGCGGAACCGCTCTACGTGATCGCGTTGGAGCCCTCCACCGGGCGAGTGATCGTCGGGTCGAAGGAGGAGCTGGACGTGCAACAGCTTCACGTCCGGGACCTCGCCTGGATTTCCGGTGAGCCCCCTGCGCCGGGCTTCCGCTGTACGGTCAAGATCCGGTCGCGCCATACCGGTGTGCCGGCGTCCGTGGAGGTGGCTTCCGGCCGGGCCCGTGTCCTGCCCGATGAGCCCCTGAAGGCCCCCGCCCCGGGCCAGGCGGCCGTGTTCTACCGTGGGGACGAGGTGCTGGGTGGAGGAACCATCGCTGGGAACAGCCCGTAGCCAGGGTCATCGGGAGAGCCGCGATCCGGCTCCGGCCGGGCCGCGATGATCACCGGCGACAGGTGGCAACAGCGAACAGCCGCCCGGCTGGTTTCCGGCGGCATCTTCCGAAGGCGCGCTATGCTGGCGGGGGAGGAGCTGGGATGCAGCGGATCGGCCGGCATTCGGATCGCGTGAAGGAGCTGCGGCGCTCCATCAGGAAGCGGCCGGCCGGTCTCGTCGTCGTCGACGGACGGCGGCTGGTGGCCGACCTCATTCGCTGGGGCGTTCCCATCCGCGACCTCTTCATTTCGGAGGAGCTGGCGGAGCAGGGGGCCGGGGTGGATTACTGTCTTGCCGCGGGAAACAGCTGGGTTCTGGCTGGCTCCGTGCTTGGAGAGATTGCACCAACCCGGAGCCCCCAGGGCATTCTGGCCGTGGTGGACGAGCCTGAGGCCCAGCCGTGGCAGGGCGACCGGGGCGTGGCGCTGTTCCTCGAGGGCGTTCAGGATCCGGGAAACCTTGGGGCCATCATGCGGTCGGCGGTGGCCCTCGGAGCTGAGGCCGTGTTGCTGGCACCGCGGTGTGCCGACCCCTTCTCCCCGGCCGCCGTGCGGGGGTCGGCGGGCGCCGTGTTCCGGATGGCGCCCCACCGGGAGCTCTCCGTGGAAGAGGCGGCGGCGACGGTTCGTGGAAAGGGAGGCTGGGTCTGGGCCGCCATGGCCGGCGGGCAACCACTCGATCGCTGGCATCCACGGGGTCCGGGCCTCGTCCTCCTGGGTGCGGAGGGCGCGGGCCTTCGCGCGGAAAGTGTGGCTCTGGCCGATGGGCGGGTCGCAATCCCCTTGGAGCGCGATATCGAGTCCCTCAACGTGGCGGTGGCCGCCGGGATTCTGCTCGCCCATCTTCGGGCCCTCGGGGCCTGAGGGCTGCCGGTGGCGCGCGGGTGAGGGGTGGTCTATATTGGGGGGACGGAGGAGGTCGAGATCCATGAAAGGGAGGCAAGCATGCTCGATCGTGCGGCTCTTCGGAATCTACGGCGTCTGACCGACAACGACGACAAGACCCTGACACTCTATCTCGACATCGACCAGACCAAGCAAGCCAACCGGAACGGTGGCCACATCACCCAGGCCGAGGCCATGGTCAAGGCGCTCCGGTCGGCCAACGGAGGCGATACGGAGCTGGAGAAGGCCTCGGAGAAGGCCCTCGAGGTGGTGCGCCGGCTCGAGCCCCGCGCCAAGACGGCCCTGGTTGTCGCACAGGCCAAGGGCACGGTGGCGGACGCCCGCCAGATCCGGGTGGCCATCGCCCCCTCGATTCACTGGCGCCGCGGCGCGTTCCTGCGCCCCGTGGTCGAGGCCCTGGACGAGTACGAGCGGTACGCCGTGGTGCTCACAGACAAGAAGCGCGCGCGGATCTTCACGTCGTACCTTGGTGAGCTCACCGAGCATACGGACCTGATCTCGGCCACCGGCACGAAAACACAGACGACTGGAACCGACCAGTGGTGGTCCCAGGCGCGCTTTCAACGCCGGCACGAGCAGGAGGTGGCGCTGCACGCCAAGCGCGTGGTGGACGCGCTTCACGAGCTTTCCCTCAAGATCCCCTTCGATCGTCTCATCGTTGCCGGTCCCCAGGAGGCGGCGGCGCAGGTGGCCCGGCTGTTGCCGCGCCGGCTGCACGGAAAGCTCGTGGAGACCGTCGCCATGCCGGTCACTGCCGGCGAACGGGAGGTGGCCGAGAGGATCGCCCAGGTTCAGGAGAAGATGGAGCGGGAGCAGGAGCTCGAGATGGTCGAGGGGCTTCTCTCGGAGCTGCACCAGAGCGGCAAGGCCGTCAGCGGTCTCGCCGATGTGGTGGACGCGGTCAACGAGGGTCGGGTCTGGAAGCTCTTTTACGTCAAGGAGCTTCAGCTGAACGGCAGGGTGTGCGGGAAGTGCGGCGCCCTGGCGGTGGAAGGGGAGCGGTGCGGCTACTGCGACGGAGCTCTGCATTCCGAGCCCCATTTTGTCGACCGGTTGTCACAGTCGGTCATCGACCTGGCAGGCCGCGTGGAGATGGTCGACGGCCCGGCGGCCGAGGAGCTCCGTCAGGTTGGGGGCATCGCAGCGCTGCTGAGGTACTGAAGCCGGCCGCCAGTCCGGCCTCGTGCGTTCGAGGAAGCGACGCGCAGGTTCTCGAGGCTCCTCAACCCTCGAGAGGGCGCCCGCGATCGGAGGGCGCATGGGGCCGCGCGTGGAGACCCGCCGGAGAGGACCGTCAGCTTCCCGTGACGATACCGGCGAAGCGGCGCAGGAGGGCGTGACCGTGGTCCGAATCGCGGGCCGCAAGGATCAGGGACTCGGGATCGAGTCCCTCGGCGCGGAGGGTCTCGGCCCGTTCCTCGATGAAGGCCCGCATCAGCGTGGCGTCGAGCTCAGGGTGGAACTGGACGCCCCACACGTGACGGCCGAAGCGGAAGGCGTGGTGGGGGTCCATGGGACTCTCGGCCAGCCGGACGGCGCCCGGGGGCAGGTCGAGGACCGACTGGACGTGTGTGGCCTGTACGGTCAGGTTCCTCGGGAGGCCCGAGAGGAGGGGATCGCCGTCGGACTCCGGCAAACGGCGGACCGTGATCGTGCCGATCTCGCGGCCCGCGGGGTTGTCGCCGACGGTACCGCCCAGGGCGTGGGCCAGAAGCTGGTGCCCGAAACAGATCCCCAACATGGGCAGGTCGCTGGCGGTGGCGGCCCGGCGAAGCCAGGCGGCGGTGCGCTCGCTCCACGGCTCGTGGTCGGTCACCATGGCGGATGCGCCGGTGATGATGGCGGCACGGATCGCCCCGGGTTCGGGGAGCGCCTCGCCGCGAAAGACGGCGGCGACCCGGGTCGTGGCCACGGGAAGATCGAGGCCCCGGGTGATCCACGATTCGAAGCTCCCCAGGTCGGACAGGGGCTCGCCGGTCTTGACGATCAGGATAGGTCGCATCTGGAGCACCTCGTGGCCGCGGGGGCAGGGGTCGCGGGTCGGCTGGATGCGGCCCCGCCTCGGCCGCGGGATCATAGCACCGCCGCCTCCAACCCGGATCGGTCATAAGACCTCGAGGTTATTGCGCCGGGCCCCGGCTTTGGGGGTGCCCATCATGGAGCGCGGGCTTCAGCCCGCATCGTGGCGAGCCACGGTGGGATGCAAACGAATGACGGCCTGAGCGGACTGAAGTCCGCGCT
>JAADFK010000152.1 GCA_013152925.1 Acidobacteriota bacterium
CATGCTGATGTTCAGCGTGGACTTCTACCAGAACTGGCTGGAACGCAAGCAGGAAAAGGCCCCCGTCACGCTCCGGCGGCGCAAGAAGTGACGTGGCCTTGGGGCATGCGGGCGGTGCCCGCGAGGCCGTCGTCCGTGGCCAGGCGGTGATCCGAAGAGGACGAGGCGACGATCTGGCAGGGAAGCGGCGCACATGGACGCCGGCCCGGGAGCGGCGTCATCGGGCAGGTAGGGCACACCGGGGAAGGAGATCTCCGGTTATGCCTCGATCCCCCATGGTGTCCCGTCGCTTTCCTCACGCGTCGGCGCGCAGGCCTCCAAGGGCGAGGCGGGCGACACCGGCACAAATACCTTGTACCACGGCCGGCCGGTGGATCGTCATCTCCGGGTGTACAATCGCCGTAGCAGATATGTCATCGTTCAGAGGAGGAGCGTCCAATGTCACGAGCCCGTCTGTATGTTGTCATTCTCGTTGTCATGAGCTTTCCCGTTGTGGGGGCCGGCGCCCCGGGACGGCAGGTGGTCCATCCCCTGGCCGACCGGCCCATGCCGGCCGTCCCGGTCCCGGTGGCCGTGGGGGCCCCGGCAACGCCCTCCGCCACGCAGGCCATCAACCCGTGGGATCTTCGGCAGATTCTCGTCTTGGGTGCCGAGCATATCGTGGCCCAGCAGTGTGGTGACGGCGGGTTTGGCTGGCCCCACGGCGACTGCTCGACCACCTACCACAACATCACGGCACCGATCCTCATGGGGGTGCTCACGGCCTACTCCTATGACCGGCAGGCAGGTTTTCTGACGGCGGCCAGGGCCGGCGGCGGCTTCGAAATGGCGTGGACCTGGGATAACGGCGAGGCGCGTTTCGGCACCTTCTCCGCCTATTACCTGTGGCGCCTCTCCCAGGTGACGGGGGACCCCCAGTACGCCAACCATGTGGCGTCCGGCTTCTTCGACGAGCTCGAGGCGGGAAGCTACGGCCCGGACAACCAGGACACCGCGGCGTACATCGCCTCGGTGGTGGCCGGCCGGGCGGGGACCTGGGTCAACCTGGTGCCGTGGGAGTTTCAGACCCTCGTTCCCGTGGCGGCGGTCCTGGGTCATCCGGGTCAGTCGGAGGCCTTCATCCAGGGGATCCTGGACGGGCTGGACGCCATGAACAACACCGATCCAGATGGCGTGCCCATGGATATTGACGGGATCGCCGGCGCCGTCCGCGGACTGGCCCTTGGTGGGAGAACGAGCTTTGCGGCCATCGTGGCGCCGCTCCATGGCGGGATCAACGGAATCGATTCGCTGGAGGGGCTGGGCAGCTACCTCGTCTCCCTGCAGAACGCCGACGGCTCGTGGAACTGGCACTCCAACATCCCCTCGCCGGTTCTCTCCGACGAGGATACCCAGACGACCGCCTACGCCGTCATGGCGCTCAAGGCAGCCGATCCCCTGGTGGCGGCCGACTATTCGGGGGCCATCGAGGCCGGCCAGGACTGGCTGGCGGCGCAGCAGCTTCCCAACGGGGGATTCCCCGAGTACCCCGGGGCCGGGGAGAACACGGAGGTCGAGGGGGAGGCCCTCTGGGCGCTCGGCGGACGGGCGGCCGGCGAGCCCATACCCACCCTCGGTGGCCATGGCGCGGCGGTCTTGACGCTGCTGCTGCTGACCATGGGCCTCATGGTGATGCGCCGCCATTTCACCTGAGGCTGTCGGCACCCCGGCCGGCATGCCCGCCAAGGTGGCATACTCGGGGCGGGAGGTGACGGTCATGAACGACATCATCGAGCTTCTGGAGGAACACCGGAGCGTGCGGGCTTACGAGGACCGCGACGTTTCCGACGAGATGCTGGATGCCATCGTCCGGGCGGCGTGGCGCGCACCGAGCTCGTACAACGCCCAGGAGGTCTCCGTTGTGGTGGTCCGGGACCCCGAACGGCGCCGCCGCATCGCCGAGATCGCCGGCGGCCAGCCCTGGATCGCCCAAGCCCCTGTCTTCTTCGCGGTGGTCATCGACTACCACAAGACGGCCGTCGGCGTTGGAATGGCGGAGGGCGAGCAGCGGATCCACCGCGAGCTGGAGGGCGTGATCATGGGCGCCGTGGATGCGGGGATCGCCCTGGAGGCGTTGATGGTGGCCGCCCGGGGACTGGGGCTGGCCATCGTGCCCATCGGCGGGATCCGGCGGGACCCCCAGGCGATGATCGACCTCCTGGAGCTGCCTCCGCTGACCTTCCCCGTGGTGGGATTGTGCGTCGGCCATGCGGCCGTGGTCAATCCGCTCAAGCCGAGGATGGCCCTCCCGAGCTTCCGTCACGAGGAGGTCTACCGGGCGGAGCGGATCCCGGCCGCCATCGAGGCCTACGACCGGGAGATCGTCGCCCACTGGCGCCGCGTCGGCCGGCCGGGAGGCGAGGCATGGAGCCGGAACATGGCCGCCTACCTTGGTGCGGGAGAGCCCCGGCCCGTGGGGGAGGCGCTCCGGCGGCAGGGTTTCCTGGCGTGATCGGACCGGCCGAGCCCGAAGCACAGCACCCCTGCACGGCCAACACATGCACGGCGTGCTGTTTCGAGACCCGTCTCAGCCTCCTGGACGAGGATCTGGCTCGCCTCGAGGCGGCGGGTCATCACGGGTTTGCCGTCCGGGACGATCGCGGGTACCTGCGCCTGCGGAACGAGCGGGGGTGTTGTGTCTTCCTGGGCCGGGAGGGGTGCTCGGTCTACACGATCCGGCCGGACGGCTGCCTGACCTACCCGCTGGTGTATTACGAGGAGGACAACGATGTGGACTTCGATACCTACTGTCCGCACTGGCGGAGCTTCGGCCGCCGGCCGGGGGTCGTCCTCCGCGTCCTGCGCTCCATCTGGATCGACGATCGCCAGGCCGCGCTCCGGAGGAGACTCCATCGGCGGGGAGATATCCCGTGTTGAGAGCGGTATGCCCTCTCGCCAGGGGGGTCTTTTGTGGCGGCGGGTTTTCGTGTACGATGAGCGTCCCGGTGGCCGTACCGGGGTGACAATCGAAACGGTCGTGCGACCCCATCGTCTAGCCAGGTCCAGGACACCGGCCTTTCACGCCGGCAACACGGGTTCAAATCCCGTTGGGGTCGCCATCTTTTTTTGGCCCGACGATCCCGGTGGTTTCCTGCTGCGACCGGGGATCCGCCGGCCATTGCGGTGTTTCTCCCGGCGGCACCGCCTGCGACGTACCGCTGGTACGCCTCGGCGGTGCCTTGGTCGAAACACCACACTGGCGGGCGTCTTCCCGGTCTCGCGACGGAAACCACCGGGATCGTCGGGCCTGAAGGATTGGGGGGGGTGACGAAGCGCTACCGGGCCTTGGCGTGCCGCGGGGCGTGATTCGGGGGCGGGTTGCCGGGACGGTGTTGGCGGGACGGCGGTGGCGGGAGAGTGGTCCCCCTCGGCCGTTCTGCTGCGACGACGGAAACCACCGCCAGACGTGGTGCATTCTGCCCTGCAGCAAATGGATGGTGAACTGCCGGAGCTAGAGCATCGAGGCCCGGAGATCCTTGATGCGGCGGTGCAGCTCGACGGCGGCGGCGCGGGCTGCAGCGTCGGCGGGCTTGATCCGTTTTTCCACCTGGACCAGCTCCCGTTCGATGCGATCGAGGGAATTCAGTGCCGCGGTGGCCTCGGAGCTCGTGTCCACGCCGGAGATGGCCGCCCCTTTGCCCGCCGTGTCGTAATCCCTGGCCACGGAGGCCAGCTCGGAAGAGAGCCGTTTGATCTCCTTCGCCTCGGCACTCTGACCCAGGCCAAGGGTCAACGACCCGCCGGTGAAGTGCTGGACGGCCAGCACGGCACCCGCGACGACGATCAGTACGAGCAGCAGCTTCCTCATGACATCCCTCCAGGCATCACGAATGGACATCCCATCCTAACACCGGATGGTTGCGCCGGGAGGCGTCTGGCCCCACAATCGATGGAGCAATGACCGGGGTGCCCTTGATCGCCAGGGTGGAATGCCGCAGCGAGGCTCGCGGCGAGGATCGGCCGGTCGCCGTCTGGATCGGCGGCCGGCGTTTCGTCGTCGAGCACCTGGACCAGGAACGCCTGGAAGGCCCGCCGGAAGCCGGGGGTACGGTGCGCCACGTGGTATCCGTGGCCCTGGAGGACGGACGGCGGCTCCGCCTCGAGCGGAGGCTCCCCGAGGGTCCCTGGCGTGTGCTGCTCCTGGAGCCCTCCCCGAGAAACCGCTGAGCAGGATTATCCGGCGGTGCGGACGATGGCTCGGTCCAGGGCGGCCAGGCCCTCCCGGATATCCTCGGCGGTGACGTCGAGGAAGGGGCGGAACCGGATGGAGCGCTCGCCGCACGGCAGGGCGAAGACACCCTCCTCGCGGCCGGCGGCCAGGGCGCGGTTGCGAACCTCCACGTTCGGAAGGTCGAAGGCGCACATGAGCCCGCGGCCGCGGACGTTGGAGATCGCAGTGGGATGGGCGGCGGCCAGATCGTGCAGCCCGGCCAGGAGGAGCTCTCCCTGCCGGCGGGCGTTGTCCACGAGGTTCTCGTCGTGGATGATCTGGAGGTAGCGCGTGGAACGCACCATGTCCACGATGTTGCCGCCCCAGGTGGAGTTGATCCGCGACGAGACGTGGAAGACGTTGTCTTCCACCTCGTCGATGCGGGATCCTGCGGCGATGCCGCAGACCTGGGTCTTCTTGCCGAAGCAGAAGATGTCGGGCTCCACGCCGAGACCCTGCCACGCCCACCAGGTGCCGGTCAGCCCGAGCCCCGTCTGGACCTCGTCGAAGACCAACAGAAAGGTGTGCTCGTCGGCCAGACGTCGGAGCTCGGCCAGGAACTCGGGACGGAAATGGTTGTCGCCGCCCTCGCCCTGGATGGGCTCGACAATCAGGCAGGCGATGTCGTCCCCATGCCGGCGGACGGCCTCCTCGATCTGTTCGATGGCCCGGGCCTCGGCGGCCTTAACCCCCTCCAAATGATCCGCCAGGGGGAAGATCATCTTGGGGTTGTCCACCCGGGGCCAGTCGAAGGTGGGGAAGAACTGTGTCTTGCGGGGGTCCGCCGTGTTGGTCAGGGAAAGAGTGTAGCCGGTCCGGCCGTGGAAGGCCTGCCGGAAGTGGAGCACCTTGCTCCCTTGTTCGCCGCCTCCGCGAGCCATGTTGGAACGGACCTTCCAATCGAAAGAAGCCTTGAGGGCGTTCTCCACCGCCAGGGCGCCTCCCTCGATAAAGAACAGATGGCCGGCGTGGCTGGCGGGGACAGCAACGGTGGCAAAGGTCTCGACGAACTCGGCCATCAGGGTGGTGTAAACGTCCGAGTTGGCCGGCTTGACCAGGGCCGCCCGGCCAAGATGCTCGATGAAGGCGGGCTCGACCATCCGGCGGTGGTTGTAGCCGATGGGGGTTGAGGCGAAGTTGGTGTAGAAGTCGATCAGCGTCTTTCCGGTCAGGGAATCCACGAGACGGGAGCCGTGGGAAGCCTGGTAATCGGGAACCACGTGAAAACCGTCCACCAGCATGTGACGGCGGAGAACATCGTGGACCTTGGCGGGGCTTATGCTTGTGGCGGCCGCACCGGCCTCCTGTTGTACCTGGGACATGCTTACCTCCTGGATCGGCACGGACCGCAGTCCGGAGGCCGTGATTTGCAAACCCCACCCGCGACGATCGCAGGCGGCCTGTCCTGTGGGGTGAAGGCTTCAGGAAACGCCCAGTCCTCAGCCTTCCTGGGCAGTCTCGCTCACCTGCTCCTGCTTCTTCGGGGCCGGTCTCGTCTTGAGCGGGCTCATGACCATGGTCAGGTCACGTCCCTCGAGCTCCGGCGTCGGCTCCCGGTCCACCTTGGCCACGTCCTGGAGCTCCTCCCGGACCTTCCGGAGAATCTCGTAGCCATTCTCCGGGCGGCGCATCTCGCGGCGACGGAACATGATGGTCACCTTGACATGCTTGCCCTGCTCGAGGAACTTCCGGGCGCGGCGGGTCTTGGTCTGGAAGTCGTGCTCATTGATATTGGGACGGTACTTGACTTCCTTGAGCTCGACCTGGTGCTGCTGTTTCTTCGCCTCGCGAGCCTTCTTTTCCTGCTCGTAGCGGAAACGCCCGTAATCCATGATCTTGCAGACGATGGGGCGGGCATCCGGGGCGACCTCGACCAGGTCGAGGCCCTTGGCACGGGCAGTCCTCAGCGCTTCCTCGACGGGGACGATGCCAAGCTGGGTGCCATCTTCGTCGACGAGCCGGACTGGAGAGAGGCGAATGCGTTCGTTGATGCGAACCTTGGGCTGTTCGGGGTCCTCACGAAAACGGTCACGGCGTTTGATCTTCTTCCCTCCCTGTTGTGAACCACACAATACCGGGGCTCCACATTGCAGCCCGCACGACGCCGAGAGTATAGCAAAGACAGACGAGTTTGCAGCCGATCGATCTGGTTCAGGAATACATTCTCGATGGTGGAGTGATCGGTGTGTCGTAGGAGCCCGAGGTTATCCGATGGAGCTTGGCCGCGGGGGCGTCGATCCCATGACGCTCCAGGACTCCGAAAACGGGCGGGACAAGCCCGGCTGGGGGAGTGGACGGGGGCGGCCTCACGTGTTCGTAACGGGCTGCATCGATCTTGTGTCGCTTGGTCTCGCGATCCGTCTCCCATACCTCGCGGGGGCCGGTTCTTGGCTCCACGGCCGGGCTGCGCACCCGGGGATCGCAGGCAAGAGCTTCTGAATCTCCGGGCTCCTGGGAGCTCAGGCGGCCAGCAGCCTCCGGTGGAGCGTGATGACGTCGATCTCCGGGGGGGAGCCCACGCGAACGGGAACGGCGCCGACGCCGATGCCGCGGGAAACGTAGAGCCACTGGTCGTCGCGGCGGTAGGGCCCGGCGATGTAGCGGGTCTGGAGCCGTGCCACGTTGAGGTTGCGCGAGGGGAAGGCGATCTGACCCCCGTGGGTGTGTCCCGCCAGGGTCAGGTGAGCGCCGGCGTGAAGCGCGCGGTGCCAGGCGCGGGGCTGGTGGCAGAGGCAGATGCGAAAGGCGCCCGGGAAGCGGGCCAGGATGGAGAAGTCGGAGGCACGGCCGTCCCGGACGCTGACATCTTCGACGCCGGTGAGGACCAGGCGCTGGCCACGCCGTTCCAGTACGGCGGCCTCGTTGACAAGGGGCTGGATGCCGGTGCGCCGCAAGGCCTCGAGGGAGATCGCGGGATCGATG
Organism: Acidobacteriota bacterium; assembly: GCA_013152925.1. Taxonomy (GTDB): domain Bacteria; phylum Acidobacteriota; class Thermoanaerobaculia; order Thermoanaerobaculales; family Sulfomarinibacteraceae; genus JAADFK01. The sequence continues at coordinate 7,172 of JAADFK010000152.1, forward strand.
TAGTGGTCGTGGTTCCCGAGGATCCCGTAGACGCCGAGGGGGGCGGTGATCCCGGAAAAGCCCTTGACGAACAGCTCGGCGTCCGAGGGGCGCCGGTCCATCTGGTCGCCGGTGAACAGCACCAGATCGGCGGGGATTCTGGCCACCAGGTCTCGGATGGTGCACATGCGCGCCGCCGGCATGTAGGGGCCGGCGTGGACGTCGGAGACCTGAACGATGGTCGTCCCATCCCACGCGGGAGGAAGCTCGGGAAACGACAGATCGACGCGGCGTATGCCGGGCAGGCCCTGCGCCTCGGCGAAGCCGAAATCCGCCCCACCGGCTGAGGCGGCGAGGCCGAGGGAGCCGAGCTCGAGGAAGCGGCGGCGGGTGATCCCGGGAGTTGTTCCAGACATTACATCGGGCGTGGCGCGAACACCACGGTCGGCGGATTATAACACAGGGCCCGCCGCGGGTATTTCACCAGGGTCGGAACGGGGTGAGACATCCCCGGAGGAGCCACATCGGGGGTAAGATGATGTGAGGGCGTTTGCCCGGGGGGAGGTACCACATGGATCTCGATCTACTCTTTGCGCCGGAGGAGCTCCAGTTCCGGGATGAAGTCCGGGAGCTGGTCCGATGGGTCCCGAGGAAGCTCCTCCTGGACATGGACGCCGACACGGTGATGTTTCCACGGGAATTCCTGGAAGAGGCCGGGCGCCGCGGCGTGCTGGGCCCGCGTTTCGATCCAGCCTACGGGGGACGCGGGCTGGCCTGGACCGGAGAAATCGCCGCCCTCGAGGAGTTGGGGGCTCTCGGCACCTCCCTGGCCTGCCTGTGGTCGCTCGTCTCCATCGTGGGCGAGGCCATTCACGTCTTCGGTACCGAGGAGCAGAAGCAGCGCTTCCTGGTGCCTGCGCTGCGCGGCGAGCTCGCCCTGGCCGAGGCCCTGACGGAGCCCCGCGGGGGCTCGGACTTCTTCGCGGCGACCACGACGGCGCGCCGGGAGGGGGACGTCTTCGTGCTCAACGGGCAGAAACGGTTCGTCGTCGGCGCCGAGGGGGCGGATGTCCTGCTGGTCTACGGCCGGGTGGAGGGGATCGAGGATCCCAAGGCCGCCATGACGGCCTTCCTTGTGGAACGGGGGCCGGGCGTCGAGGTGCACCACGTCTACGGATTGATGGGTACCCGGGGCGGTGGCACGGGCCGCCTGGTCTTCCGGGACGCGCCGGTGCCGGTGGAGAACGTCCTTGGCGGCGAGGGCGGTGTCGGGAACGGCACGGCGGTGTTCCACCAGATGATGATCCCCGAGCGCCTGACCTCCGCGGGCGCCGCCGTGGGTATGGGGCGCGCCGCCATGGAGATCGCCGTCCGGTACGCCGACCGCCGCCACGCCTTCGGCCGCAAGATCCGGCGTTTCGAGGGCGTCAGCTTCAAGATCGCCGAGAGCGTGACGAGGATGGACGCTTCCCGGGCGCTCAACGTGGCCGCGGCCCGGGCCGTGGATGCGGGGGAGGATCCCGGAAAGGTGCGGCGCCTTGTCTCGGAGGCCAAGAAGCTCTCCACGGAGACCGCCTGGGAGGTGGTCAACCACGCCATGCAGATTCTCGGGGGTATTGGCTACACCAACATCTATCCCGTGGAGAAGCTGCTCAGGGACACCCGTCTGATCACCATCTGGACCGGGACCAACGAGATCATGAACCTCGTCATCCAGCACGAGCTCTACCGTGAGCTAGCGGCCGCTGCCCCGGCGGGACGCGACGTGGAGGCCGATGCTCCCGGTGCCGCCAACCTGGAAGAGAAGGTCTACAACGAACCTGAATAACCAGCCCACAGGACCTCGGCCCCGGCCTCGAGCTCCCTGGAGAAACGGGCCAGGGCGTGGTCGCAGGTGTCGTGGGCCGAGAGAAGGGCGCGCCGGATGCCGGCCCGGTTGAGGGCATCGATGGCGTGGGAGAGATCGGCGTCCGTCAGTCGCCGCCATGGGGGCCTCCCGGTGCCGAACACCATCTGTGCCTCGATGCCGGGGTAATGGCCCCGCCCGCTGGTGATGGGAAGGTGGAGGCCTCCGGCGATGGCGTACACGGGACCGGGAGCCAGCCGCAGGGCCATCTCGAGGATCAGGCCGACGCCGGGATGGCCACAGCCGGTGACGATGACCAGCCCCTTGCCGCGAAGGCGGACCAGGAGCGCCTGTTCCCGGACCGGGCCGAGGAAGAACAGGCTCCGGGCAAGGGGGCCCGTGCTGCCGATCCCGAATCCCAGGTGACGGGGCTCCTCCACCTCGATGGCCTGGAACCCCGGGGCCTCGGCCGCTTCCGGAACGTAGCACGGAAGGTCATGGCGGGATGGGAGGAGGCCTGGCGGCAGCGCGACCCGGCGGGCGCGGGCCGCCGCCAGCCCCCCCATGTGGTCGCCGTGGAGATGGCTGATGGCCAGGGCATCGACGCCGTCCCACGAGAAGCCCAGCTCCCGGGCGTTGTGCTGGAGAACCGGGGTGGCCGGGCCGAAACCCACGTCCATCACGACGGCCCCGAGCTCCGTCCGCAGCAGGTAGGAGACGCCGTCGTTCCCCAGGAATCCCGGCCCGGTCAGCTCCTCCACCAGAACGGTCAGCTCCAGTCGGTCCACCTCGGGCAGGTCGAGTGGGCGGGCCCGTTCGAGCAACTCGGCATTCCATCTGGCGGCCGCGGCCCCGTGCTTGCGGAATCGCCGATGGCGCAGCAGCAACCACGGCACCCAGGCGGGCGAGCTGATGGCCAAGGCGGGCCACCAGACCGGGTGGATGCGCAGGGTCATGCGGCCACTGTACCATCGGGTCCAGGTTCCCAAGGAGAGGGGAGAAGCGCTGTCGGCCGCCGGAGCCGGCCGGACGGCCGAGCAATGCGGACAGGTGTGGTAGTAATGTCTCCCGAGCGCCGGCCGGAACGGGGCCTCACGGAAGGGTGGAGCGTTGTGGACGAAGACACCAGGCGGTCGATCGAAGCGATCCGCGAGGGGCTGATCGGGCGGGACCGCGCCCTGCAGGGACCTTTCGGGCCGCGGCGGGTAACCTACGCGGACTACACGGCCTCCGGACGGTCCCTGACCTTCATCGAGGACTTCATCCGCCAGGAGGTCATGCCCCTGTACGCCAACACGCACTCGGAGACCTCCACGACGGGACTCCAGACCACGCACTTCCGGGAAGACGCCCGCCGGATCATCCGGGACGCGGTTGGCGGCACCGGGGAGGACGTGGTCATCTTCTGCGGGTCGGGGGCCACCGGCGCCATCGACAAGCTGATCCAGATTCTCGGCCTGCGGATTCCAGCCGAGCTGGACGACCGGTACCACCTGCTGGAGCGCATTCCGCCCGGGGAACGTCCGGTGGTTTTCATCGGCCCCTACGAGCACCACTCCAACGAGCTGCCGTGGAAGGAGAGCATCGCGGACGTGGTGGTGATCGACGAGAGCTCGGACGGCCGGATCGACACGGAGATGCTGCAACGCCGTCTGGAGGAGCTCTCGGAGCGTCCCCTCAAGATCGGGAGCTTTTCGGCGGCCTCCAACGTGACGGGGATCGTGTCGGACACCCGTGGCGTCACGCGGCTTCTCCACGAGCACGGCGCCCTCTCCTTCTGGGATTTCGCGGCGGCGGCTCCTTACGTTCGCATCGAGATGAACCCGCTGGAAGATGGTTTTGCCGATCCTGCCAGCGCCAAGGACGCGATCTTCATCTCGCCGCACAAGTTCGTCGGGGGTCCCGGGACGCCGGGCGTCCTGGTGGTCAAGCGGTGCCTCCTCAAGAACCGGGTTCCCTCGGTTCCGGGTGGCGGGACGGTGTCGTACGTTGGACCTCTGGGGCATACGTACATCGAGGATCCGGCCAGGCGGGAGGAGGGCGGTACGCCGGCGATCATCGAGTCCATCCGGGCCGGGCTGGTCTTCACGGTGAAGTCCGCCGTCGGCGAGGAGGTGATCGAAGAGCTGGAAGGAGAGCTCATCCGGCGTGCGATCTCCGCCTGGTCCTCCCACCCCAACATCGAGATCCTGGGGAACCTCGAGGCCAAACGTCTGTCCATCGTCAGCTTCATCATTCGGCATGACGGGCGCTTTCTCCATCACAACTTCGTGGTGGCCCTTCTCAACGACCTCTTCGGCATCCAGGCGCGGGGCGGTTGCTCCTGCGCCGGGCCCTACGGCCACCGGCTGCTCCACATCGATGCGGAGCATTCCCGGCGCTTCCGGGACGCCATCAACAGCGGCTGCGAGGGGATCAAACCTGGGTGGGTACGGGTCAATTTCAACTACTTCTGCTCAGACACGGTGACGGAGTACATCCTCGAGTCGGTTCGGATAATCGCGGATCAGGGCTGGAAGCTCCTGCCGTTCTATGAGTTCTTCCCGGACACCGGGTTGTGGCGGCACCGCGATGAGCGCGCGAGCCGGCTGCCGGGCCTGCGGAACCTTCGATTCGCCGGCGGCCGCCTGGTGTACAACGGACACCACGTGACGGAGCCCGAGTCGCGGCTCCCGGAATACCTGGAGGAGGCCCGGCGGCTGGCCGAGGAAGCCGGGCCCGTGGAGCGGGTCCCACCCGAGGAGATGCTGCCACCGGAGCTGGAGGCCCTTCGGTGGTTCCCCCTCCCCAGCGAGGTGCGGCGGGTCTGAGCCTCCGCGGCTCGCACAACGCCCGGGACGTCTCCGCGGTGATAGCCGGGAACCGGGGAAACCCGTGGCGTTCGCCCGATTCGACCTTCGTATCGCGGCCGGTCGCGTACATGCTGTAGACTGTTGGGAAGATGATTGTCTCGGCATGGTCGGATGGCCGGGGATTCGTATACGGCTTGCGGGTCCTTGGGAACGGGCGTTCTCTCTACTTCCGTGAGGAGTGGAGCTTTGTGCTCCTCTATTTTCCCGACTCGCCCAATCCGGCCACGGTTCGGATCACGCCGAGCTTCTGGCGGTCCTGTCCGGAGCTTCGCGGGAAGGCCATCCGGTCGTTTCTGAGAAGGAACGGCCTGATACCATGGCCGCGGGACCACCCCCCTCATTTCGAGCTGGAGCCTCTGGGCGGGGGGCGTTTCCGGTTGCAGTGGCTCGAGCACCGGCCGGTGCAGCCAACCCTCGGGCTGTTCGAGGGGTTGGAAACGGCCGATCGTGCCGACGGCGACGACACCGGCCGGGCACGAGGCGCCGGGGCCCCTGCTGGCGAGGCCGAGGGGAGTACACTGAAGGGCAGAGAGGGTTCCCCATGAAACGACCCGGCGTGCCGGCGCTCTGTTCCGCTGCGTTCCTGGTCCTGGCGTTTGTCGTGCCGGGCGCCGGCTGCCACCGCCGGCCGGAGATCCTGGAAGTCCGGATGGCCTACGAGCATCCCGTCGTGACCTTGGATCCCCACGCCCACGACGATGCCGTCACGCGATCGATTCTCGCGGCCGTCTTCGAGCCACTGGTCTGCCTGGGCCCCGATCTCGAGGTCCGGCCCTGTTTGGCCGAGCGCTGGACCACTCCCGCGCCGACCCTGTGGCGGTTCAAGGTGCGCGAGGGCGTTCTCTTCCACGATGGGCGGCAGCTCCGGAGCGACGACGTCCTGGCCTCGTTGCTCCGGGCGTGGAAGTCCAAGGGGTCGGCCATCGGCTCGTATCTCAGCTCGGTGGTGGCCATCTCGCTGGCCGAGGACGAGCCGTGCACGGTCGAGATCCGGACGGCGGAACCGGCGCCCTTGCTCCTGTCACGGTTGGCGATGATCCCCATCGTGCCAGCGGACTTCGATGTGCAGCGCCCGGTGGGTACGGGACCGTACCGCCTGGGCCGGCGCGTGTCCCCCTCGGACCTGATCCTGGAACGGTGGGACCGGTACTGGGGCCGGAGCGGCAACTTCGACAGGGTGCGGATCCTGGGTATTCCGCCCGGAGAACGCCTGCGCCGGTTGATCGCCGAGGGGGGCGTCGACGTGGTCACCACTGTCTCGGCTTCCTTCATCGCCAGTGTTTCCCCGGCCAAGGACTGGTACGTGGAGCGAACTCCGGCGCTGGCCACCACCCTGCTGGCGCTCAACGTGCTGCGCTGGCCGCTCAGCGATCCCCGGGTCCGTGAGGCCATCGACCTGGCCATCGACCGGAAGCGTCTGGTGGAGGAAGCCTATCCGGACCAGGACGTTTCCCCGGCGAGATCTTTGATTCCGGTCGAGGTGTTCGGCTATTGCGAGGCTGGGTCCGTACCCGCCCCCGATCCCGACCGGGCCCGGCAGCTGCTTCGCGAGGCCGGCATTCCCCAGGGAACCAAGTTGACGATCGAGTCCTCGAATACGCCTCCCGCCGTTCTGGACTCCATCTCGGCCTCGCTCCTCTGGATCGGCCTCAAGGTGGAGTTCCAGGACTACCCGTGGAGCATCCTCTACCGGCGGATGTTGAACGGGCAGTCCCCCGCCCATATCTTCGGCTGGAACTTCCCCCTCGCCGACGCCTCGGATTTCTTCGAATCGTGCGTTCACTCGAGGGATCTGGTGGAGCATCTGGGGATCCAGAACAGCAGCCGGTACTCGAACGCCCAGGTGGATCGATGGATCGACGGCTTCTCGCGGGAGTCCAGCACGTCCCGGCGCCTGGAGCTGATCCGCAAGATCCTGACCCGGCTGGGCAGGGACCGGCCGTACCTGCCGCTCTACCACCGCAAACATCTCCTCCTGGTGCGGAAGCCCTTTGCGGTGCCGCGGCGGGCCGGTTCGTGGGTGCTCCCGCAGGAGGTCTACGTCAAGGGCGACGGGCCCTAGGGGGGTGCAAGACATGGAATCAGCGGCGCCTTTCGGGCGCCGTTTGGCCTCTTCTCCGGCGTATTCTCGACTCCTACCGCCAGTATGGGTCTGCGAATCCCCCGAAAGACGACCTCGGGCAACTCTCTGGAATCCATCCACCATCAGTGCGCTGCGCCCGTCTGGCTGGCTCGTATCCAGAAACGGCGATTGGCAAACCCGCCGTCAGGCCACGAGCTTCAAGGTGCGGTGTACCGGAGCACGTCTTCGCGGAAATACTTGTGGCTCGTTGTCGTGCAGAACAACCGCTCGTCTCTGCTATGGGATCCACGCCGCTCCCATCCAGTCTTCCGGACGGGAACGAGCTCCGGTCCTTTCAAGAGCTTGTTGCGCTGTTCACAACTTCCGTGGTTACAGGAGATACGGTAACGTTGACCCTTGCTTCACCCCACGGTGGGGACTGCATGCACGGCGTGCCGGGGCCGTTCCGGAGCGCGGACTTCAGTCCGCAGAGACCGTTATCGTTTCCATCTCCCTGGGGCTCAAGGAGCTGCGGGCTCAAGCCCGCGCTCCATCTCTTGCAAAGAGCTCGTGACGAACGGCGCGAGGCTGGTGGTATGCTGGCACCAGGAAATCGTGGATTGATGAACGGTACGCGGCATCCAGCGGTGGTGCGCGGCACAACGGGGAGGTGCCCATGACGGTCCTGTTGCTCCTGACCTATGTGGCCCTGGCCGCACTGGCCCTCGTCCTGATCGTCGCCCTGGTACGGATCATCCGGTCCGCCACGGGCGGCAGGAGAGCCTGGGTCGAGCGTTCGGGGAAAGACCGCCGGCAGCGGCCGGTACCCGTCCGCAAGGAACGGCGGAGGAAACCCCGCCGGCAGGAAGATATCGCTCGCCAGTTTCTCGACGGCGTCGATGGCTGAACGGCTCGAGGGGAGTGAACCCGGGGCGAGGGACGCGGGGCGCAAGGAGCTCGTGCGGTGGTGTTGAGCGTCAGGCGAGCTGGACCGTGCCGGCCACCCCGGAAACCGCACGGCCGACAACGGCGGCGCCTTCGAGACGGCGCACCAGACGCTCCGCCAGCTCGGGCGGCACGGCGGCCAGGAGGCCGCCGGAGGTCTGGGGATCGAGGGCCAGGTCCACCAGGACGGGATCCGCGTCTTCGGCGATCTCCAGGATGGCGCTGACACTCTCGCGGTTCTTGCCGGTTCCTGCCGGCACAAGCCCCATGCCGGCGGCTTCGAGCGCCCCGGGTATCAGTGGCAGCGCGTGGAGGTCGATCTCGACGCTGAGACCGGAAGACTCGGCCATCTCGGCCGCATGACCCACGAGGCCGAACCCCGTCACGTCGGTGACCGCATGGGGAGGGTGTTCCACCAGGACCCGCGCGGCCTCACGGTTGAGCGTGGACATCCAGCGAATGGCCGTCGAGAGGGATTCGGCCGAGGCCATCTCGGCCTTGGCGGCGGTGGTGATGACACCGGTTCCCAGGGGCTTGGTCAGAACGAGGAGGTCTCCGGGACGGGCGCCACCGTTTTGCCAGATGCGATCCGGATGGACCGTGCCGGTGACCGCCATGCCGTAAAGCAGCTCCTGGCCCTCCACGGTGTGGCCGCCGGCCAGCACAGCGCCGGACTCGTCGAGGGCCGAGAGGCCGCCGCGGAGGATCTCCTTGAGGGTCGTCTTCTCGAACCTGCCCGTCGGGAAGCTGACCAGGTTCATACCGGCGAGCGGCGTGCCGCCCATGGCGTAGACGTCGGAGAGGGCGTTGACGGCGGCGATGCGGCCGAAGGCAAAGGGATCGTCCACCATGGGTGGGAAGAAGTCGGTCGTGTGGATGATCGCCACCTCCGGTGTGATCCGGACGACGCCGGCATCGTCCGCGGTCTCGATGCCGACGATGAGGTCCTCGGATTCGAGGCGGGGGAGCCCGCAGAGAATGGTGGCGAGGGCGCCCTTGGAAAGCTTGGCGCCGCAGCCGCCGTAGGCCGTGTGCCGGGTCAGCCGGACCTCCGGGGGGGTGGCGGCATCCAGTGATGAGGGGACCCACCCGCCGCCGTCGCGGCGGTAGACCGACAGGGGTTGCAGCGTCAGCTCATCGAGGAGCGTCTTCAGGTCTTCGGCCTCGGACGACCGGGCCTCCACCACAACGCCGCACTGGGAGCTGACGGCGCGGGGCGCCGGGATGACGTCGATGTCGAGACCGCGGCGCCGTGCCGCCTGCTCGACCCGCATGACCCGCTGGACGGTGCCGAAGATGAGGATCAGGTCCCGTGGTGTCATGGCATCCGGAGCACTTCGGCGATCCTCTCCACGGCCCAGTCGATCTCCTCCCGCGTGATGGTCAGGGGCGGCGCCACCCGGATGATGTTGTGGTGGGTCTCCTTGCACAGCAGACCCCTGTCCTGGAGAGCCTCGCAGAACCGGCGGGCGCCGCCGGCCGCCTCCTCGAGCTCGATGCCGATCCAGAGCCCCCGGCCGCGAACTTCCTTGACGTGGGGGGAATCGACGGTCTGGAGCTGTTCGATGAAGTACGCGCCGTTGGCCGCCGAGGCCTCGACCAGGCCCTCGTCCAGGAGTACCTGGAGGGCCGTCCGAGCCACCGCGGCGCCGAGCGGGTTACCCCCGTAGGTGGAGCCGTGATCACCCGGCCGGAACACTCCCATGACCTCGTTGTCGGCGAGGATCGCGGAAACCGGGTACATGCCGCCGGAAAGCGCCTTGCCGATGATGACGATGTCCGGGCGGATCCCCTCGTGCTCGTAGGCGAAGAGCTTGCCCGTCCGGCCCAGGCCGGACTGGATCTCGTCGACCACCAGGAGAACGTTGTTCTCGGCCGTCAACTGGCGGAGGCGGCGGAGGTAGCCCTCTGGCGGGATGATGATGCCCCCCTCGCCCTGGATGGGCTCGATCAGAACGGCTGCCGTGCCAGGTGTGATGGCGGCGGCCACGGCCTCGGCGTCGCCGTAGGGCAGCAGGCGGAATCCCGGGGTGAAGGGACCGAAGCCCTCGCGGTACTGCGGCTCCGGGGAGAAGCCGACAATGGTGGTCGTCCGCCCGTGGAAGTTCCCCTCGAAGCTCAGAACCTCCGCCTGGCCGTCGGCCACGCCCTTGACGGTGTAGGCCCACTTCCTCGCCGCCTTGATGGCGGTCTCCACCGCTTCGGCGCCGGTGTTCATGGGCAGCACCCGCGCGAAGCCGGTCAGCTCGGAGAGCTCCTTGCAGAAGGGGCCCAGCTGGTCGTTGCGGAAGGCGCGGGAGGTCAGGGCGACGCGGCAGGCCTGCTCCACCAGCGTCTTGACGATGCGGGGATGGCAATGGCCCTGGTTGACGGCCGAGTAGGCCGCCAGGCAGTCCATGTAGCGGTTGCCGTCCACGTCCCAGACCCAGATGCCCTCGGCGCGGCTGATCACCACGTCCAGCGGGTGGTAGTTGGTGGCGCCGTAGCGGTCTTCGAGCTCAATGTAGTCGTCGCTTCTCAGGATCGTCATGTCAGCCTCCGTCCCGGTCGAAGTGGGGTTCGGGCAATACGCCGCCCGCCGGAAGCCTACAGCCCGGACCGGCCTTTGACAACCCTGGCGCGAACGCCCGCGGGGGGCGGATGAACGGCCGATGCCGGCATGGCCGGCTGGCCGTCCCGCCACGCGTCCGTGACGGCGGCCGCCTGCATCTCCGTGGCCGTGGCGGTGACGTTGCCGCTGTCGCCGTTCCCCGGCGTTGCCTATTGTCCCTGGCCGCCGTCCCGGATCACTCCCACAACCAGGCCTTGCGGGCGGCCGCCTGAGCGGGGGTGGCGTTGGGGGTTTCCTCGACGATCACGGGGACGCGCATGGGATCCATGGGTGCGGGCGTGAGCCGGAGCTCGAGGACCCGGTCGCCGCGGACGATGGTCAAGGTGGCGGTGTGCCCCGGCTTGAGCTTGCGCAGCGTTGATTCGAGCATCGTACGGTTTCCCGTGAGGCCGTCGACGGCGAGCAGGAGATCGCCCTCGCCGAGACCGGCGGCGGCCGCCGGGGAATCCGGCTCGGTCCAGCGGATTTCCGCGCCTCGCTGGTCCTTGGCGTCCTGGAGGCGCAAACCGGTGAAACCCGCCGTGGCGCGGGCGGCGTCGGGCACGAGGCGCAGGCCGACGGTGGCCAGGGATTGCTGAAGATTCATGTAGCCCGGGCGTTCGACGATCCGGTCGAACCAGGGGTCCATGGACCGGCCCGCCAGGCGGGAGGCCAGGGAGCGCAGGTCGGCGATGGTGTAGCCGCGCCGAACCAGGCGCGGGTCGGTCAGCAGGGTTCGCATCAGCTCGTCCAGGGTGTGCCGTCCACCGGAAGCCTCGCGCAGGCGGAGGTCGAGGTCGAGGCCGGAGAGGCTGCCCTTGACGTAGTAGCTGCGGAAGCTGACGAAGGGAATGGAGCTGTCCAGCCAGGAGTCGCGGCTGAAGTCCACCAGGGAGCGGAAACGGTTGCCGGGATTGCTCCGGTGGTACCGCAGCCGGTCCGAGAGCGTGGCGTAGAGCTGGGCATGGGTCCGGAGCCCCGCACGGGCGAGGAGCAACGGGCCGTAGTAGGAGGTCCAGCCCTCGGCGACCCACAGGAGGTCCGTGGGCTGGGAATGGGCGTAGTCGTAGGGCCGCAGCTGTTGGGGGCGCGCCCGCTTGACATTCCACGCGTGGACGAACTCGTGGGCCGGCAGGCCCAGGGCCTTCCGGAAGGACTTGGTGGTGGCGACGGCGGAGCGGGAGATGCCCATGGCGGTGCTGAAGGAGTGTTCCAACCCGCCGTGAGAGCCCTCGGGGCCGACCTTGTAAAAGAACAGGTAGCGGTCGAAGGGGAGGCCGCCAAAGGTGTGAGCGGCGGCTTCGGCCAGCTTGCGGTGGGCGTCCACCACGGCGTCCATGTCGAGATCGCTGGCTGGCCGGCTGGAGAAGGCGACGGTGAAGGTCGTGTGGCCAACCGTGAAGCTGCGGGTTCTCAGATCCGGCGCCGCGGCCAGGACGGCGTCGGCCAGGGCGTCCCAGCTGGGAGCGGTCCACGGCCCGTCGCCCTGCCGGGGAAGGGAGCAGACGGTGTGCCAGCCGGCGGGCGGGTCGATCTCGAGGGTCGCGGGGGCATCCTGGTGGGCCGGCAGGTAGGGCAGGACGGTGACGGCGTTGGCGAAGAGCAGGCGATCGTCGACGTGGGCCGAATACGGCGTTCTGGGTGCCAGGGCGTGAACGCGAAATCGGACCGTGTACCCGCCCTCGCTGCCACAGGCCACGTGCCAGGTGTTCAGGTCCGTCTTGGCAGCGGGCAGGGATGCGCCGGCGGGAGAGGTGGCGCGCAGGTCCAGCACGTCGGCAGCGTGGGGATGCAGGCTGTATCCCCCTGGCGTCCAGACCGAGAAGGCGAGATCGGGACAGCCGTACTCCGCCGCAACCTCGAGCTCCACCTCCATGAAGTGTGAGGCCGGCTCCGCAGCACGGACGGTGTAGTGGAGGGGCGCCGTGGCGGCAGGGGCCGGAGCCGCCAGGGTGGCGGCCGCGGCAAGGACGAGCATCGAGACTGTTCTCTGCATGTGGTGCTCCGCTTCCCGCGCCCCCGGCCGGGGGCGGGCCGTCAGTTGTTCTGGGCCTGCCAGTGCAGGTAGGCCTCGATGAAACCGTCGATGTCGCCGTCCAGCACGCGGTCCGCGTCGCCCACCTCGTGGCCCGTCCGCAGATCCTTGACCATGCGGTACGGTTGCAGAACGTAGGACCGGATCTGGTTGCCCCAGGAGATGTCTTTCTTGGGGCCCTTGAGCTTCTCCATCTCCTCCTCGCGTTTCTGCATTTCCAGCTCCCACAGGCGGGCCTTGAGGACTTTCATGGCGGAGGCCAGATTCTTGATCTGGGAACGCTCGTTCTGGCAGGTGACGATAATGCCCGACGGCAGGTGGACGACCCGGACGGCGGAGTAGGTGGTGTTGACGCCCTGGCCGCCGGGCCCCGAGGAGCAGTAGCGGTCGACGCGAAGGTCCTTCTCGGGGATCTCGAGATCAACGTCCTCGTCCACCTCGGGATAGACGTGGGCGCTGGCGAAGGAGGTGTGGCGCCGGGCCTGGGCGTCGAAGGGCGAGATGCGGACCAGCCGGTGGACGCCGTTCTCGGACTTCAGATAGCCGTAGGCGTATGGCCCTTTGACCAGCAGGGTGGCGCTCTTGATCCCCGCCTCGTCGCCGGGCTGTTCGTCGAGGATCTCCACGTCGAAGCCACGGCGCTCGCACCAGCGGAGGTAGAGCCGCTCCAGCATCTGGGCCCAGTCCTGGGACTCGGTGCCGCCGGCGCCGGGATGGATTTCCAGGAAGGCGTTGGCGGCGTCATGATCGCCGGTCATCTTGGTGGTCAACTCGATGCGGTCCAGCTGGGGCTCGATCCGCTCGAGGGCCTCCTGGAGCTCTCGTTTGATGCCGGCCTCACCCTCGCGGGCCATCTCCACGAGAATCTGCAGCTCCTCGCCGGCCTCGCTGAGGGCCGTGGCGGTTTCGAGCCGGGATTGAAGGTGGCTCCGGGCCCTCATGACCTCCCGGGCACGCTCCTGATCGGACCAGATGTCGGGGTCCTGCGCCGTGGCGTCGAGCTCCTCAAGCTCTCTGTGAAGGCCCTCCTCGTCAAAGGTACCCCCGCAGGCGTTCGATGCGTTCGATGGCGGCTTCGCTGCGCTGAATGAGCTCGTCGAGCATGGTATCTCTCCTCGGGAACCGGCCTCCGCGGCGGCGGCTATCACTATTCTAGCAGATGGTTGTTGGGTGGTGAAGGCCTCCGGCGCACCGGTGGGGGGGTGCTGCATGGTACCCTTCGCCCATGCGGAGGTCCTGGCAGCTTCTCGGGATCCTGGGTGTGCTGGCGCTGGTGCAGCTGGTCCTGCCGGGGACCGAGGCTGCTGCCGGCGCCTGGTGGAGCCTGGTGCCTCCGGTCGTGGCCATCACGTTGGCGCTGGTCTTCAAGGACGTCATCGTCTCGCTCTTCCTGGGGGTCTGGCTGGGCGCGTCCATGCTGGCGGGCGGTAACGTGGCAGCGGGATTCCTGCGGACGCTGGACACGCAGATGCGGGGCGCGCTGGTGGATTCGGACCACATCAGCATCATCCTGTTCTCGCTGATCCTGGGGGGTATGGTGGCCGTCATGAGCCGGTCCGGAGGGACCTACGGTGTGGTGCGGCTCCTGGAGCCGCTGGCCACCACGCCCCGGCGGGCGCAGCTGGTCACCTGGCTCATGGGCGTGGCCATCTTCTTCGACGACTACTCCAACACGCTGATCGTTGGCAATTCCATGCGTCCCGTGACGGACAGCCATCGCGTCAGCCGGGAGAAGCTGTCCTACCTGGTGGATTCCACCGCGGCACCCGTGGCCTGCATCGCCCTGGTCTCCACGTGGATCGGTTACGAGGTCTCGCTGCTGGGCGATGCCATCTCGGCCGGGGGATCGTCCCTCAACCCCTTCTCGGTCTTCCTGTCGTCCATCCCCTACGCCTTCTACCCCGTCCTGGCCCTGGCCGTCGGCCTGGTGGCCGCGGTGGGCGGACGCGACTGGGGCCCCATGCTCCGGGCGGAGCGCCGCGCCCGCGCCGGAGAGATCTCCAGCCCGACGGCACAGCCCCTGGCCGACTACGACAGCACCGGCCTGGCACCGGAGGAAGGGACGCCCCAACGCTGGTACAACGCCGTTCTTCCCGTGCTGACCGTCGTCCTCGTGACCCTGGGGGGGCTCTACTGGACGGGGCGGAGCGCCCTGGAAGCCAAGGGTGAGGCGGCGCCGGGCCTCAGCGGGATCATCGGCGCCTCGGATCCGTTCACCGTGCTCCTCTGGGCCAGCCTGCTCGGCTTGGTGCTGGCCCTCGTCCTGGCGGTGAGCCAGGGGTTGCTGACCCTCCGGGAGGCCCTCGACGCCACGGTACGCGGCTTCAAGAGCATGTTGATGGCCGTGGTCGTCCTGACCCTGGCCTGGTCCCTTGGCAGCGTCTGCTCGGGTCTGGAGACCGCCCGTTTTCTCGTGGGCGCCGTGGGGCCGTGGCTGCCCATCGGCCTGTTGCCAACGGCCGTCTTCGTCGTGGCCGCCATGGTCAGCTTCGCCACCGGGACCTCCTGGGGCACCATGGCGATCATGACGCCGCTGGCGGTCCCCATGGTCCTGGCAGGCGCCCCTTCCCACCTGCACCACCACCTGATGGCGGCCACCGTGGCGGCCATCCTCGGCGGCTCGGTGTTCGGAGATCATTGCTCGCCGATCTCCGACACGACCATCATGTCTTCCATGGCTTCCAGCTGCGACCACGTGGACCACGTCCGGACCCAGCTCCCCTACGCCCTCCTGGCGGCCGCCGTCGCCATGTTCATCGGCTACCTGCCCGAGGCCCTTCTGGACGTTCCCGGCTGGCTCTCCATGGTAGCCGGCGTTGCGGCCATCGCCATCTTCTTCCGATTCGCCGGCGGCCGGCCCGATGACCAGGAGGCGTGAGCGCGGTCGTTGCGATCGTTCCTGCGGCCGCGGGGGAGGGTCATCCGGCGTCGCACACGCCCAATGCCGCATGTCGAGGGCCTGGATCAGTTTCCGGAGAGAGCGTCCTTGACGGCGGCCACCAGGGCATCCACATCCTCCTCGTCGAGGAAGGGTCCGATGCCGGCGCGGAGCGTGCCGCCGGGAAAGCTGCCCAGCCTGCGGTGGGCGGCCGGCGCGCAGTGCAAACCTACCCGCAGCATCAGGCCACGTTCCCGGTCGAGCCATGCGGCCAGCTCGCCGTTGTCCAGGCCGTCGACCGTGAAGGAGAGGACCGGGATGCCCGGAGCTCCGGGCCGGTGCCCCCACAGGCGGACACCGTGGATGGCCCCCAGCCGGTTGGCGAGGCGTTCCCGGAGCTTCATCTGGTGTTCGTGGAGCCCTTCCACACCTTCGCGGGCCAGCCAGCGGCAGGCGGCCTCCAGACCGGCGAAGCCCGGCGTGTTGGGCGTCCCGGCCTCCAGGCGGTCGGGGAGGAGCTCCGGCATTTCCTCCGACTCCGAGCGGGAGCCGGTGCCGCCGCGGATCAGGGGCTCCAGCCGCCCTGCGGTCGAGCGGTCGAGGAGGAGAACGCCGGTGCCCGCGGGCCCCAGCAGCCCCTTGTGACCGGAGCAGGCGAGGGCCGCCACACCCATGGCGGCGAAGTCCATGGGGAGACTGCCCGCGGTCTGCGCGGCGTCGACGACCACGGGCACGGGCGCCACCGCCCGCGCGATCTGGGCCACCGGAAGCACGGCGCCGGAGACGTTCGAGGCGTGTGTCAGGACGACCACCGAGGTGGGCGCCCGCCGTACCTCGGTGGCCACCTCCTCCGGCGATGGGACGCCGGTGGAGCCGGCACCGTGGACGACGGCGATGATGGCCTTGCGGCGTGCCTCCAGGTGACGCAGGGGCCGCATGACGGCGTTGTGCTCGAGGGCGGAGACGACCGCGCGGCCGCCGCCACCAAGCAACGATGCCAGGACCGTATTGAGCCAGAATGTGGCGCCGGGGCCCAGGAAGGTTCTCCCGGGATCGGCGCCGAGGAGCCCGGCAACGGCCTCGCGGCACCCCTCGACGGCCCGGGAGGCCGCCACGCTCAGGCGGTGGCCGCCGCGGGCGGGGTTCCCGGCATCGGCACCGAGGTGGTGTGCCACGGCCTCGGCCACGCCGGGCGCCTTGGGGAAGGAGGTGGCCGCGTGATCCAGGTAGATCATCCGGCTCATGGCCGGACGATGTGGCCGGCGCCGGCCAGGCGGGAGGCGATCTCCAGCATGTCGGAGCCTCGTCCCACGACGAGCTTGGACGCCAGGCCGAAGTAGCTCAGGCAGGTGCCGCACGCGATGATCTCGATCCCCTCGGCCTCCAAGCGGCGAAGATCCTCCAGGAGACCGGAACCCTCGCAGCAGAGCCTGACACCGGCGTTGTAGAAGATAATGGCATCGGGCCGGTGTTGGGGCTCGAGCTGGGCCTGGGTCTTGAGGAAGGAACGCAGCAGGAGAGCTCCCAGCTCGCCGTCGCCGCGGCCCATGCGATCGGAGCTTACCTGGACCACCAGGGGCCGTCCGGTTCCGGCCGCGGCATTCTCATCTCCGGGGAGGGGACATTCCAGACCCTGGTCGCCCTCGGCCGGCGGCGTGGAAGAGACCTCGGAGGCCGTGATCTCCACGACGAATCCACCGGACGGCGAGGGCTCGGCCCGAACCCCGGCGCGGCGTGAGGTGGCGAATCGGGTGACGTTGGATCTGGACAGCTCGTCGGCGACGAGAACGCGGATGTGCCGCTCCCCGGCGTCCAGGAGCTTCCGGACCTCGATGACCGGTCCGGGGCAGGGGAGGTGACGAAGGTCGAGCTCGTTCATGCAGTCCTCCGGCGGGCATTGTAGCTGGATCGCTCATGGCCGACGGTATTCCATCCGCGGAAGGCTGCCAGCACCCCTGCCGCTGCTCCTTTGATCTCAGGAGCGCACGGCCGGCCCTGGGCTCTGGGAGGCGCCGCCGTCGGGATCGGCGGCGGGCCGCTGACCGGAGATCCTGGGAGCGGAGACCGGCTCGAGCGCGCTCGTCGGCTCTTCGGGCTCCGGTGCGTGGGGTGTTGGCGGCGGCCTGCGGATGACCCGGGTTCCGGCCAGCATGTCGTGGAGGGCACGTTTGTCCGAGCGGCCGATCACGAGGAAGTGGCCGGCCATGAAGGGCAGAGAGCCGATGCTGTAGGCCACCAGGCGGAGCAGGGCGCGGGCGGCGCCGATGGGGTACCGCTGGCGGTGGTCGACCACCCGGAGGCCCATGATCGCCTGGCCCGGCGTGGCCCCGAGCATGCCCCAGCCGATGACGAAGTAGAGCATCCACAGGAAGATCCAGACGCCAGCCGTGACGATCAGCAGATGGATCCAGGGTTGATTCCCGGCCACCGTGGCGAGACGGTCGAAGAGGGAACCATTGACGGGTAGGTTGGGAAACTCGAGGATCAGTGGCATGGCCAGGAGGCAGCTCATGACCAGGAAGATGGCCATGTCGATCAGGGCCGCCGTGAAACGGCGCCTGGCGCCGCCGGGCTGGAGATCCACGCCGTGGGAAGGGCCCGTGGGGCTGGAGCCGGAGGCCGTGGGATGGGATTGGCCGGTATAGGCCCCGGGGTCATCTCCGGGCCGGACGAGGCAGAGGTCCTCGGCCGGAAGATAGATATGGTCGTAGAGCTTCAACTCCCTCGATTCGTTCGGTTTGAGGCGCTCCCTGTTGAGCCACGTGCCATTCCGGGAGCCAAGGTCCGTGACACGGGCAGTCTCGCCGTGCACCTCGAGAATCAGGTGATGACGCGAGACCGTGACGCTGGGGATCCGGATGGAGCAATCGTTACCCCGGCCCACCATGTGGGTGCCGTCGCTCAGCGGGATCACGCGCCCCCTGTGGCGAAGGGCCAGGCCGCTCGTGTTTTCCGTCACGGTCACAGTGGTGTGATGCCTCCAGCGCTTTCGTGCCGCAGCCAGAGGGTAGCGAAACTCTGGAGAAAACGGAAGTGGGACCGTTGGATCTGTTCCAGGCCCTCGGTCTTGCCCCGGTAGAGCATGTCTTCGATGAACCAGCGGAAGCGCCGGTCCACATCACGGGCCCGTTCGAGGCTCTGGGCAGAGCGCTCCAGGAATCCGAAGAGCCGGTCGGCGTCTTGCGAGGCCTGCAGCCGCTCGATCTCCGAGGCCTCCTCGTCCATCTTGACGCGGAGCGCGGAGGTGGTCAGATAGAAACGTTCCAGCTCCCAATCCAGGGTATTCGGTGCCACGGTGCCCTCGCTGAGACGGCGGTACGCCTCGACCTCCCAGGGCTCGAGCCGGAGATTGTGGAGCTCCTTGGCGTGGACGGCCTGCTCCGGAAGGGCGTCCCACGCCGCCAGCTCCAGGGCGAACATGATCTTGTGGAGGGCCTCGTTGAGCATGGGGTCGGGAGGCAGAATCTCCGTCAGTGTCGCGGTGCTATCCTCCAGCTCGATCTCCTCCATCGTCTCGGCTGGAACGCCGGCTGGAGGCGGCGGCGCGGCGGCCACGGCGCGAAGCGGCGGATTCGGAGGCTCCGGTGTTGTTACCGGTGCCGAGATGTCGGGCCTCTCCCGGGGGGCGGTCTGAGGTTCCGTCGTGACCGCCGGAACGCTGACGGGTGATGCCAGGGCCACGGCGACGCCATCTCCAAGGGGGCCGATCCTCTCGAGAATGGCCTGCATGGCGCGCCGCAACTCGAGGATGTCATCCCGCTTGAGGTTGTTTTCCTTGCGGCCCGCATCGAATCGGCTGCGGAACTTCCGGAAGGTCTCGATCTGCTCGCGGAGCGCGTCGTGGCCCACGTCGGGGTTCTTCTCCAGGTAGCGCTCGATCTCGAAGATGCGGTTGGTGTCCTCGAGAATCCTGGCCTCTTCCTCCTGGTAGAGTTGGTGGAAACGCTTCTTGGCGGCGATGTTCGTCACGACGATTTCCACCAGGAGATCGGGTTGCAAGAAGGTGTTCCCAAGGCTGTGTTTGAGCTCCCGGTAGCGATCGTAGATGTCGGACCCGAGAATGTCGTCGAACCGGGTCATGGCTTCGACCTGAGACCGGAACTCCCGCACCGCCGTGACCAGTGCCGAAACCTCCATGGGCTCACCCTCGGGAAGGCGGGCGAATTTTGCCAGCCGCCGGTAGAGCTGCTGCATCTCGTCGCGGTCCCTGGCGGCGATCCTGCCGTTCTCCTGCGGCGCCTCGCCGAGGCGGGTCAGGAGGATGTCCAGCTTGTCCAGCGTATCGGCGTCGAACTCCCCGTACTGGAGGTAGAACTTGACGAGGGCAAAGAGGATCTTCTCGTCCTGGCGTTTGAGATGATCGAAGAGCCGCCTCAGGAGCGAGGGGGGGAACTCGCCCTCGATCTCGCGGAGCCGCTCGTGAACCGTCCCGAGCTCCCGCTCCATGGAATCCATGATGCGGACCGTCTCCATTGATGGCGCAACGCTGAGCTGTGGCACGAGCTCCTGGAGCTTCTGGTGGAACCCCTGGAAATCGTACTCGAAGGGCAGTGGCCCCATGTTCCGGTACTTGAACAGGCCACCGAGGAACTGGTAGAAGGTCCACAGGGAGCGAAACCGGTCGGACAGGTCCGTATACCGTTCATGCAGGGGTGTTACACTGACCGTGTTCATCGTTGCGACCCCAAGGATACACGCCTTTGTGGTCTCAGGCAATCGGTGGAGGTTGATCATGCTGGGACGGGTAGTGTTGAGCCGGGAACAGATCGCCAACGTCATTCGGCGAATGGCCGAGGAGATCGACAGCGATCTGGAAGGCCGGTCGCCGGTGTTCATCGGGGTCCTCAAGGGCTGTGTTTACTTCTTCACGGCGTTGACCCAGGAGCTCGCTCATTCGGTGGAGGTGGACTTCATTCAGGTCTCAAGCTATGGGTCCGGAACGACCTCCTCCGGGACGGTGATCCTGGTCAAGGACATCACCGCGGACGTCCGGGACCGTGACGTCTACCTGGTGGAAGATATCGTCGACACGGGCACGACACTCTCGGACGTCGTCCACCTGATCAGGGCCCGCCATCCGCGCTCGGTGCAGGTGGTCACCCTGCTGTCCAAGCCGAGCCGCCGGAAGGTGGAGATTGACGTTGACTTCCTGGGCTTCGAGATCGACGACATCTTCGTCGTCGGGTTCGGCCTGGACTATGCCGAGCAGTACCGGAACCTGCCAGACATTCACGAGTTCGTCCCCGAGGGGCACGCCTGAGCCAAGGGAACCGGGGCTCCCCCCAGCTCCCGGCTCGTCCAGGTTGGGGTACAATGCCCGCGCCCGGGGGACCGGGCACCGGGGCCGTCCCCGGAGGGGGTCTCATGAGGACAGTTTCCACGGAAAGGGCGCCGGCGGCGGTCGGCCCCTACAGTCAGGGCGTGGTCGGCGCCGGTTTGATGTTCACATCCGGGCAGATTCCGCTGGATCCGGCGACCGGCCGGCTGGTGGAAGGCGGTTTTGGAGCCCAGGTCCGCCAGGCTCTGGCGAACCTGGACGCCGTGCTCCGGGCCGGGGGCTCGGACCCGACACGCGTGCTCAAGGTCACGGTGTTCCTTACCGATATGGAGCGGTTCGGCGAGCTCAACGAGGCGTACGAGGAGCTCTTCGGTGCAGCGTGCCCCGCGCGTTCCGCCGTGCAGGTGGGGCGGCTGCCGCTGGACGCCCAGGTGGAAATCGAGGCCGTGGCGGAGGTCACATGACACAACCCAACCTGCGCATCCTGATCCGTGGCGCCGGCGAGCTGGCCTCGGCCACGGCACACAAGCTCCGGACGAGCGGGTTCGGCAAGATTCTGATGCTGGAGCGGCCCTACCCCAAGGCCGTTCGGCGGAAGGTCTGCTTTTCCGAGGCGATCTTCGATGGCGTGCAACACATTCAGGGTGTGAGCGCCCGCCTGGCAGAGACGCTGGATCAGGTGGATTTCATCAACCGTCTCGGAGACATCGCCGTGTCCAGGGAATCTCTGGAACAGGCCCTCAAGGCCTGGAAGCCCGATGTCCTGATCGAGGCCGCCATGCTGCACTACAACTGGGGGTTGTCGCGGGACATGGCGCCCGTCGTCATCGCCCTGGGACCGGGCTACGTGGCCGGCGCCGACTGCCACGCCGTTGTCGACACCTTCAGGGGGCCCCAGGTGGGCGCGGTCCTCGAAGATACGGGCGAGCACCTGGTGGACGAGGAGCCGGCGAAGATCATGGGGTTCTCACGGGAACGTGTGCTCAAGGCGAGCCGGGACGGCATCTTCTTCACGCGGCGGGATATCGGTGAGGAGGTGGAGCGGGGCGAGAAGATCGGTACCGTCGTCTCCGTGTACGGCGTGGACGACTACCGGAAGGGCGTGCCCGTGGACGCCTCCAGCGCCGTGACGGCCCGCATCTCGGGCGTGATCCGGGGCCTGCTGCGGGACGGAGTCCCCGTTTCGGCCGGCGACAAGATCGGCGACATCGATCCTCGCGGCGCCACTGACGACCTGGATCACATCTCGGACAAGTCGCGCCGCGTGGCGGAGGGCGTCCTCGAGGCACTGGTCAGAATCCTGTCCGAGGCGAAACAGGGTCAACAGGCGGGTTGAGTGCCGAGACCGTGGCTCAACCGGACGGCGTGGCGGATTCGTCCGCCGGTGCTGGCCCTTGGAGGCGGGGGCGCCCGGGGCTTCGCCCATCTGGGTTTCCTCGAGGCGGTGGAACGCCTTGGCCTCCCCGTCGGTGGCATCGCGGGGTGCAGCGCCGGGGCTCTCATGGGTGGCATGTACCTGGCCTATGGATCGGTCGAGGCTGTCCTGAAGCGATGGAACGAGGCCTTCGAGAGAAAGCTCGTCAATCCCGTTCCAGCCTTCGGCGGTGCCGACAATGATGGGGAGCCGGAGGACCATCCCTTGCTTCGGGCCGCCAGGAGAATCCGGGATCGCGTCATCATCACCCTGGCGGTCAACCGGAGCACGGTCCTGGAAGGCGAGGAATTCGAGGAGGCCACGGAGTTCCTGGTCCCGGACATCTCCATCGAGGAGCTGCCGGTCCCCTTCGTAGCCGTGGCGACGGATCTGGCGAGCGGTGCCGAGGTGCGCCTCCGGACGGGGTCGCTCCGGCGGGCTGTGATGGCTTCCTCGGCCATCCCCTCCCTGGTGCCGCCGGTGGAGATCGATGGCAGGCCGCTAGTCGATGGCGGCGTCGTGGCGGAGGTTCCCGTGGGAGCCGCCCGGGAGCTCGGCTGGCCGGTGGTGGCCGTGGACATCTCCCAGGAGCTGCCTCCCTACCGCCGGGATCGTCTGGTTCTGGAGACCATGAACCGTACCCAGGCGATGACGTCGGCTCTCCTGCGTGCGTGCCAGCTCCAGGACGCGACCGCCGTGGTCCGTCCGCCGGTGGGCCCGCTCGTGTGGTCGGCGTGGGACCACTGGGAGGAGATGCTCGAGGCCGGCCGGAAGGCCGCCCGCGGCTTCCTCGGCGAGCCCAGGGACGGCGACCGGCCGGCCGGCGGCGCCCCGGCATCCTCCGGCGGGGTGGCGGACCCGGAGGTCCCAGTCGCGGGAGAGGAGAGCTGAGGCCCCTTCCTCACCAGCCTTCGAGGAGTCTCCGCCATCGTCATTTCTCCGGGTGGCAACGGTCTTCCGCGGTCGTGCCGGGCCGGCGCATCGCCATGGCGGGCGCCTCCCCCTTCGGCGGTCGTCCTTGACTGGGACGGCCCCCACCGGGACAATGAGCTGTGGCCGCCGCCCGGTCGAGGAAGGGGGGAGACAACATGGTCAAGCGAAGCGTGGGAATGGCCGTCGTCATTCTCCTGGTGACGGCAGTGGCCTCCGCCGGCAGCTTCAGCCTCTTCGGGTTCGCCTGGGACCAGGCTGATGTGGGAACCCTGGGGGGTGGCGGGCTCCGGCTGACCAGCGGTGCCGGAGGCTGGCTGATCGATCTGACCTTCAGCTACGGGAACAAACAGTACTCCCTCCCGGAGTTGAGCTACCAGGGACGGTTCAAGATCCTCCCCGTCGATCTTGGGGTCCGGTACACCTCCCCCTATCCCCACCTGGTGCGCCCCTATGCCGGAGGGGGCATCACCTACAGCTTCATCAACATCACCACGGGAAAGGCCAACAACAAGTGGGGTCTGTACGGCGTCGGCGGGCTCTACATCGGCAACATCCGGACCGTCGACTTCTTCATCGAGGCCATGTACCGCTCCATGAATGCCACGAGGATCACCTTCCGCGGTTACGACTGGGAGGCCTCGACCAAGGTCAACGCATCAGGGTGGCAGGGCAGCCTGGGCGTCACCTTCCATCTGTGAGCCAGGGGCACACCGCGGGTGATCATCGCTCCGTCCGGATCACGATCTTGAGGGAGGCACACGGTGACGGACCGTCCCATCGATGACTTTCGCAGGGAACGCCGGGAGCTCAACGAGCTCGTGTTGGAACACGCGGGCCTGGAGATCAAGCGCTTCTTCAGCCTGGACTCCCAGAGCTACCGCGAGGGCGCCTTGCCGGTGCGGACCAAGGAGATGTTGGGCCTGGTGGCCTCGCTGGTGTTGCGCTGCGACGACTGTGTCCTCTACCACCTGGACCGGTGCCGCGAGGAGGGGGTGCGGGACGAAGAGCTGATGGAGGTCCTTGGGATCGGCCTGGTGGTGGGTGGTTCCATCACAATTCCTCATCTTCGCCGTGCGGTCAAGGCCTGGGTGGAGCTGGGCCGCAGGGACCCGACCACCGGACCGTAGAACGCGGCCGACGCGCGGGACCCCGGACCGCCGGGTTGGGCGAGGATGTCCCTCGCCGTGAACCCGGACTCTCGATCCCGGCCGCTACGAGCACCCCGTGGTCGCCCCGCAGGAGACGCACTTGAGGCAGGTGCCGTTTCGGACCATGGTCAGCTGACCGCACTCCGGGCAGAGCTCGCCCTCGTAACCCTTGAGGCGGGCCTCCTCCATGGCGCGGGCCAGCTCGCCGCGGGCGGGTGTCGCGGCTCCACGGCGAGCTCCTCCCGCTCCGTGGCCGGCGGCGGCGGAGCTCTGGCCCACGGCGATGCTGTGAACCTCGGCCATGGGCTCGTCATCGCTCTCGCGTTCCGCGGGCACGGCGTCGGAGGTTCCCATGGCGTCGTGCCGGACATCCTCCGGGTGCACCTGACCGAGGTCGGTCCGGCCCAGGTAGGTGATGGCCAGCTCGCGGAAGATGTAGTCGATGACCGAGGTGGCCATCTTGATCCGGTCGTGACCGCCCACCATGCCGTTGGGTTCGAATCGCGTGAAAACGAAAGCGTCGACAAATTCGTCGAGGGGAACGCCGTACTGAAGGCCCAGGGACACGGCGATGGCGAAGCAGTTCATCAGCGAGCGGAAGGCGGCGCCCTCGCGGTGCATGTCGAGGAAGATCTCGCCCAGAGACCCGTCCGCGTACTCGCCCGTCCGCAGGTACACCTTGTGGCCGCCGACGGAGGCCTTCTGGGTGTATCCCCCGCGGCGCTGGGGCAAGCGGTGCCGCCGGGCCTGGTAGCGCAGCACCACCCGCTCGGCCATGGTCTGGGCCACGATGCCGGTATCGCCCGTCGCCACGGCCTCGGCGATCGCCTCCTCGTCCTCGCTGTCCAGGCCGATGGAGAGGGGTTGGCTGAGCTTGGAGCCGTCCCGGTAGAGCGCCACGGCCTTGAGCATATTCTCCCAGGCGAGGCGGTAGGCGCGCTGAATATCCGCCACGGTCGCCTCGGCCGGCATGTTGATGGTCTTGGAGATGGCGCCCGAGAGGAAGGGCTGGGCGGCGGCCATCATCAGGATGTGGGCTTCGAAACGGATGAAGCGGATCCCCTTGCGGCCGCAGCGGTTGGCGCAGTCAAAGACGGGGAGGTGCTCCTCCTTGAGGCGGGGCGCTCCCTCCACGGTCATGGTTCCGCAGGCCCAGGTGTTGGCGGCGTCGATCTCCGCCGCGCTGAACCCGAGCCGCTCCAGGACGTCCAGCCTCCAATCGGCCAGGTCCTCGTCCGTGAAACCCAGCCCGCGGAGCGCGTCCTCGCCGAGGACGTGGGGTGCAAAGGCGTTGCGGATCTCGAAGGCGGTCGGCAGAGCGGCCTCGATCCGGGCGATGGCCGCGTCATCGAAGCCGACGCGCCGCAGGGTCTCGTGATCGATGGTGGGACAGCCCTCCAGAGTGCCGTGCCCGACGGTGTAGGCGACGATCTCGTCGATGGACGCCTCGTCGTAGCCCAGACGGCGGAGCGCCTCGGGGATCGCCTGGTTGATGATCTTGAAGAAGCCGCCACCGGCCAGTTTCTTGTACTTGACCAGCGCGAAGTCCGGCTCGATCCCCGTCGTGTCACAGTCCATGACCAGGCCGATGGTGCCCGTGGGCGCCAGCACGGAGACCTGGGCGTTCCGGTATCCGTGGCGTTCGCCCTTCTCCAGAGCGCGATCCCACGCTGCGTGGGCGGCCTGGAGCAGGTCGTCCGGCGTGCTGGCGGGATCCAGGCCCACGGGCGGGACGGTCAATGCCTCGTACTCCCCGGGCGCCGCATTGTGGGCGGCCCGCCGGTGGTTCCGGATGACCCGCAACATGGCCTCGCGGTTGTCGGCGAAGCCCGGGAAGGGACCGTGCTCCGCTGCGAGATCGGCCGAGGTGGCGTAGGCCTCGCCGGTCAGGATGGCGGTGATGGCGCCACAGATGGCCCGTCCCCTCGTGGAATCGTAAGGGATGCCCAGCCGCATCAGAAGCGAGCCGATGTTGGCGTACCCCAGCCCCAGGGTCCTGTACCTGTAACTGAGCTCGGCCACCCGCCGGCTGGGGAAGGAGGCCATCAGCACCGAGATCTCGAGCACGACCGTCCAGAGCCGGACGGCGTGACGGAAGCCCTCCACGTCGAAGGAGCCGTCCTCCTTGAGGAAGCGCACGAGGTTGAGCGATGCCAGATTGCACGCCGTGTCGTCGAGGAACATGTACTCGGAGCAGGGGTTCGAGGCGTTGATCCGCCCGCCGGCGGGGCAGGTGTGCCACTCGTTGATGGTGTCGTCGAACTGGACACCGGGGTCGGCGCACTCCCAGGCGCTTTCGGCGATGGTGTCCCACAGCTTTGCCGCCGGGATCTCCTTGGCCACCGTGCCGTCGGTGCGGCGGGTCAGGTACCAGTCGCGCTTGGCATCAAGCGCCTGGAAGAAGGCGTTGGGAACACGAACGCTGTTGTTGGAGTTCTGCCCGGACACGGTGAAGTAGGCCTCGCCGTCCCAGTCTGTCGTGTATTCCTCGATGGGGTACTCGCGAAAGCCCTGACGGGCCAGCTGCAGCGCGCGCTGCAGGGCGCCGTCGGGGACGCCCGCGCGCCGCGCCGTGGCCAGGGCGACCCGCAGGGTGGCGTTCTCACGGGGGTTGGTGCTGGGCGCGTCGCCCTCCTTGGGGAAACAGGCGTCCATGACCGCTTGGACCCGCTCGCGGAGCACCCGGGATCCGGTGACCAGGGCCGCCACCTTGCGTTCCTCGACGGCCTTCCAAGTGATGAACGACTCGATATCGGGGTGATCGAGGTCCAGGCAGACCATCTTGGCCGCACGCCGGGTGGTGCCGCCCGACTTGATGGCGCCCGCCGCGCGGTCGCCGATCTTGAGGAAGGACATCAGGCCCGAGGATCGTCCACCGCCCGACAGGGGCTCGCCCTCGCCGCGGAGAGCCGAAAAGTTGCTTCCGGTCCCCGAGCCATACTTGAAGAGCCGCGCCTCACGGACCCAGAGGTCCATGATGCCACCCTCGTTGACGAGATCGTCGCCCACCGACTGGATGAAACAGGCGTGGGGCTGGGGATGCTCGTAGGCACTTTCCGAGAGCCTGACCTCGCCGGTCTTGGGGTCGGCGTACCAGTGGCCCTGGGGCGGGCCGTCGATACCGTAGGCCCAGTGCAATCCCGTGTTGAACCACTGGGGGGAGTTGGGCGCCGCCATCTGGGAGGCCAGCATGTGGCAGATCTCGTCGTAGAAGGCCTGGGCGTCCTCCTCGGTGTCGAAGTAGCCGTGCCGCCGGCCCCAGTGGGTCCAGCACCCGGCCAGGCGATGGAAGACCTGGCGGGCATCCCGCTCGGGGCCGAGCACGGGGTTGCCGGCACCATCGGTCAGGGGCTCGCCGTTCTCGTCGAGCTGTGGGACGCCGGCCTTTCGAAAGTACTTCTGCACGAGGACGTCGACGGCCACCTGGGACCAGGAGGCCGGGACCGTGACACCGTCCATGGAGAAGACCACGGAGCCGTCGGGGTTCCTGATCTCGCTGCTCCGGACGGTGAACTCGATACCTTCGTAGGGGTCATGGCCCGCCGCCGTGAACCGTCGCTCCACCTTCATGCCGTCCCTACCTCCCCAAAAGAATGAGCTCCCACGCCGTCGCGGAAAAATGGGCCTCGAAAAGTCCATGAAACCGTCCGCGTTGCGTTGATGGACAGCACTATATCTTGGGGTTGAGGGAAGTGTCAACACCAGATGTTGTGGTTCGGCGACCTTTTTCTAAACCTCTGAAAACGGCACAGATGGGCTGGTCAGCTCAGCGGTTCATCAGCTTTGCCAATGGTCGGCCGGTCCGAGAGAGGGCGGTTAGCACTTCCCCGCGGCAGGGTCAAGACCCTGCCCGGGGGAACCGGGATGGAGTGTGATGGAGGTCAGTGGCCGTAGCGCGCGGCGATGTGTGGGAAGAGATAGTCGTGGAAGGCCTCCCGGAAACCGTAGCGCGGGGAGAGCCCCCAGTCCGTCCGGGCGGCCGAGTCGTCCACGTCCTCCGGCCACGAATCGACGATGGCCTGCCGCTTGAGGTCGGGCTCGAAGCGGATGTCGGCTTCCGGGAAACCTTCGAGCACCATCTGCCGGATCTCCTCGGCGGAGGGATTGAAGGCTCCGATGTTGTAGACGTTGTAGCGGAGGCGTGTCCGTTCGGCCCGCGCCAGCGCCAGGAGAGCGTCCACGGCGTCCGGCATGGCCATGAAGGGAATCCGGGTGTCGGGTCGCACGAAGCAGGCGTAGGGCTCACCGCGGGCGGCGGCGTGAATCATCTCCGGCGCGTAGTCCGAGGTGCCGCCGGAGGGTACGGTCTCGGCGCTGATCAGGCCCGGGAAACGGATGGCCCGGAAGTCGACCTTGCCCGAGAGCTTTTCCGCCGCCAGTTGCTTGTAGTGGTGGTTGAAGTAGCGCCCCAGGTGCTCGCAGTAGAGCTTGTTGCAGCCGTACATGGTGGTGGGGACGTTCCACTCGTGTTCCCTGACCTTGCCCGCACGGCCCCGGGTCTCGAGGTCCGGCAGGCCGTAGGCGGCGATGGAGCTGGGGTAGAGGAACACCACGGCGCGGCCGTGGGATTCTCCCTGCTTCTGGGCGAAGTCCAGGACGTTGAGGGTGCCCTCCACGTTGACCTGGTGGGCTGTCACGGGGGTGAACTCACCGCGCGTGGAGAGGAGGGCCGCCAGGTGGAAGACCATGTCCACCTCGTACTCCGACAGGATCCTCTCCAGCAGGTTGGTGTCGAGGATGGAGCCGGTGAGCTCCCTGCTAACCCTGTCATGGAGCGAGGCGTCCAGCGGGTTGAGGTCGATGGTAATGATCGCCGGCCGGCTCTCCTCCCAGAGCCGCTCGATCAAACCGTGACCGATCTCGCCGCCGGCGCCGGTGATCAGGATGACGGGCTTGCGCATGGTGCCTCCCGGCCCAGGTTCGGGGCCGCCGTCAAGAGTGGCGAAGCGGCAGGGGAGTGTCAAGGGGTGAGGCGGCCCTGGTCCTGGGGCCGGAGGCCCAAGGCGCCGCGGAGAGAACGGGCCGCCTCTCCGGCCGCCTCGCGGTTCGAAAGGGCCGCGTGCTCCAGAGGAGCACGGCCCACCATTCCGGCTGAAACCTCGCACAGCGGCGGCTGCCGCCGGGTTGCCCGGGCCGGAAGCGGAACCCGGGGTCCAGGAGACGGCGCACCGGTGGGGAACCTTTCGGAGTCGGCTTGCGTATTCCTGTTGGACTGTGACGGTCCCATGGAGGCGACTGATGGCGAAGCTGGTGCGAAGGGTCCTGATTCTGATGGTGTTGGGGGTGGCGGGTTACGGTGCGTACGCGGGATTGATGGCCAAACGGCACGAGAAACCGGCGTGGACGACGGTCAAGGTCAGCCGGGGGGACATCACCGAGAAGGCGCTGGCCGTCGGCCAGATCGAGCCGCGGGACCAGATTCACGTCAAGTCCAAGATCTCGGGCATCGTCAAGCGTTGCTTCGTGGAGGTTGGTGATACCGTGAAGAGGGACGATCCGCTTTTCGAGATCGCGCCCGACCCGACTCCCCAACAGCTCCTCAACGTGGACAACCGGCTTCGCCAGGCCGAGGCGACCTTCGCCAAGGCCAAGGCGGATTACGAGCGGGGGCGCTCCCTGAGCTCGAGGGGTTTGCTCGCCGAGGGCGATCTGGACGGTCTCAAGGAGGCCTTCGAGCTGGCCAGGGTGGGCCTGGCCGAGGCTCGGGCCAATCGGGAGCTGACCCGCCACGGCAAGGTCTCCACCGGTGGAACGCGAGTCGAGACGGTCATCAGAGCGCCGGCTTCGGGGACCGTATTGACCCGTCTGGTGAACGAGGGCGACCCGGTGGTTCCCCTGACCTCGTACCAGCCGGGTACCGACCTGGCGACGATCGCCGACATGGGGGACCTGCTGTTCAAGGGGACGGTGGACGAGATCGATGTGGGAAAGGTCGCCATCGGTATGCCCTGCCGGATCAAGGTCGGAGCCCTGCCGGACACAGCGGTGCACGGGCGGCTGGCCCGGATCGCCCCCCAGGCGACCAAGGGCGAAGGCTCGACACGCTTCAACGTGGAGATCGAGCTGGCGCCCCATGACGGCGTGATACTGCGGGCCGGCTACTCTGCCAACGCCGACATCATCATCCGGGAAAAGAAGGGCGTCCTCCTGATTCCGGAGCGGCTGGTCACCTTCGGCAAGGGCGGGAAGAAGGCCACGGTGGAGGTGCCCCCGAAACAACCCAAGGGCAAGCCGAGGAACGTGACGGTCACGCTGGGTCTTTCCGATGGGCTCAATGTGGAGGTGCTGACCGGTCTCTCCGAGGGCCAGGAGGTCGTCCAGCGGCCGCCCAAGGAGATCTCGTGACGGGAGGCCGGCGTTCCGCGGGAGGTCCAGGGTGAGCCTCCAGGCCTTCTTCCGCCAGCTGGGGCGCGACCTGGTGACCCAGAAGCTGCGCACCTTCCTGACGGTGTTCGGTATCACATGGGGAACGGTGGCCGTCAGCCTGCTCCTGGCCTTCGGTCTGGGCTTGCAGCGCCAACAGACCCGATCCATGGCCGGGCTGGGCGATCGAATCGTCATCGCCTGGCCCTCCAGGACCTCGAAGCCGTGGCAGGGGGTGGACCGCGGGCGGCGGATCCTCATGCGCGGCGAGGACATCCTCTTCCTCGAGCGTTCCGTGCCTGGGGTCGCCGCCATCTCTCCGGAGATGAGCACGGAGCTCAAGGCCCGGTGGGGAACGAAGGTGAGGGCGGTCAGAGTCTCGGGCGTCTGGCCGTCCTACGGCGCCATGCGCAACATGATTCCCCAGGAGGGGGGGCGGTTCATCGACGCGCTGGACCAGGCGAGGCGTCGCCGTGTGGTGTTCGTTGGCAACGAGATCGCCGGCGACCTCTTCGGGACCCAGGACGCCGTGGGCAAGGTCGTCCAGCTGGGCGGGTCACCGTTCACCGTCATCGGTGTCCTCCAGCCCAAGGAGCAGGATTCCGCCTATTCTGGACGGGACCACAGCAAGTTCGTCATCCCGGAGAGCACATTCCGCGCCCTGACGGGGCGACGGTACCTCGACGACTTCATCTACAAGGCCGAACGGCCCAAGCTCAACGCCTCCCTGACGCTGCGGATCCGGAACACGCTGGCCCGGCGGATGCACTTCGATCCCAGCGACGACCAGGCGATCCAGGTCTGGGATACCACGGAGATGTTCCAGTTCTTCGACACCTTCATGCTGGCCTTCAACGTTTTTCTGGGAGTCATGGGTCTCCTGACCCTCGTGGTGGGCGGGATCGGCGTCTCCAACATCATGAACGTGGTCGTGGATGAAAGGACGCGGGAGATTGGCATCAAGATGGCCCTGGGCGCCAAGGGGCGGACGATCCTGTTGCAGTTTCTGGCCGAGACCCTCGTGATCACGGCGGCCGGTGGCGCGGCCGGCCTGCTCCTGGCCTTTGGTATCTGCCGTGGCGTCTCCCACCTGGGTCTGGAGAAAACCATCGGCAACCCCGTCCTCTCCCCGGGCATAGCCATCCTGACGACCGTAAGCCTGGGGCTGATCGGTTTCATCGCGGGCTACTTCCCGGCCCGTGATGCCGCCCGCCTCGATCCTGTCGTGGCCATGAAGGTGTAGGAGGAATCATGTGGAGCAGGCGTCACCCCGTGGTCACGTGGCAGCTCTTTCTCAGGGCTTCCGCCCTGCAGAAAAAGCGGGCCGTGCTGACCATCGCCTCCATAGCCTGGGGGACCGTGGCGATCTTGATGCTCCTGGGTTTTGGACAGGGACTGAGGGATCAGCTGATGCGGGGGCGGCGGGGCATGGGGGAGAACATCGCCGTCATTTGGCCCGGCGAGACCTCCAAGGTCTGGCAGGGGCTTCCCATGGGCCGGTCCATTCGTCTGCGGATCGAGGACGTGGACTACCTGAGAAGCCGCCTGCCGGATGTTCAGATCGTCGGCGAGATCACAACATGGAGCGCCACCCTGCGTCCGGGTACGGGCCGGACCATCACGGGGAGGGTGACGGGTACAAACTGGCAGTATGGGGTGGTCCGCAACCACTACCCCAAGCCGGGGGGCCGATTCCTCGATCCTCTGGACGAACAGCACAAACGCCGTGTGGCCTTCCTCGGGGACGCTCTGGCGAAGGAGATCTTCGGGGCCGTGGATCCTGTGGGTAAAGCGTTGAATATCAACGGCTCACCCTACACGGTCATCGGAGTCATGCAGCACAAGCTCCAGATGGGCGCCTACGGAGGGCCCGACGAAGATCACGTGGTTGTCCCGATCACGACCTTGGCGCCCCAGCTCGGACGGCAGTACCTCAATAACCTCGTCATCAAGGTCGCACGGCCGGAGCTGATGGCGGACGCCCTGGCGCGCCTCCGGAAGGCGCTCGCCGCCACGTACCGTTTCGATCCAAGCGACGAGCAGGCCCTCGGCGTCTGGAACACGGTGGAGAGCTCCAAGACCATGGAAAACATCACCCTGGGGATTGAGCTCTTCCTCGGTATTGTCGGGGCGCTGACGCTACTGATCGGCGGCGTCGGTGTGGCCAACATCATGTACGCCGTCGTCAAGGAGAAAACCCGGGAGATCGGCGTGCAGATGGCCCTTGGCGCCCGCGGTCGCTGGGTGACGGGAACCATAGTTCTCCAGGGACTGGTCTACACCCTTGCCGGCGGGCTCGTGGGCGGTGGCATTGCCATGGTGCTCGTCGCCTTGCTCGACCTGGTGCCCGTGGAGGGCAACCAGGCCCTGGAGCTCCTGGGGAAGCCGACACTGTCAGTGCCCATCGCCGTGGCGACGGCGGCTATCCTCGGTCTCGTCGGCATTCTCGCCGGCTACTTCCCGGCCCGCCGTGCGGCAGCCATCGACCCGGCCCAGACCCTGCGGTACGAGTGAGGAGACGCGATGAACTGGCCCTTTGCCCAACGCGACAACGGTGCGCCCGAGGGGACGAACGGACGCATCATCGAGATGCGCGGAATCCAGAAGGTCTACGACACGGGGAAGATCCAGGTGGAGGCGTTGCGCGGCATCGACCTGACCGTCGAACGCGGGGAGTTCGTGGCCGTCGTCGGGCCCTCGGGATCGGGCAAGTCCACGCTGCTCAACCTGCTGGGGTGCCTGGACACGCCGACGGAGGGGAAGTACCTCCTGGCCGGGGAACCAGTCGCCGGCATGGACCGGGACGGCCTGGCCGAGGTCCGGAACCGCCGGGTGGGCTTTGTCTTCCAGAACTTCAACCTGCTGCCCCAGCTGAGCGCCCTGGAGAACGTGGAGATGCCCATGCTTTTCGGCGGTGTGCCGTCGAGACAGCGGCGGGAGCGGGCGCGAAAGCTCCTGGAGCAGGTGGGCCTGGGCGATCGTGTGGAACACAAGCCCACCGAGCTCTCGGGCGGGCAGATGCAGCGGGTGGCCGTGGCACGGGCATTGGCCATGGAGCCCGACCTGATCCTCGCCGACGAGCCCACCGGCAACCTGGACACGGCCTCCGGCTCCGACGTGCTCTCCCTGCTGACCGAGCTGTGGCGGGGGGGCGCGACCCTCGTCGTGGTCACCCACGACACGGCGCTGGCAGAGCGTGCCCCGAGAATCGTCGAGATGCGAGACGGCCGGATCGTCGACCGGTGACTGCCCGTTTCCTGTGAGGGGCTCCTCCAGGGTGTGAGCCAAGGGTCGTGGGATCGAGGCGTGGGCATGCCGGTCGCGTGCTACCCTTGGGGCCATGACGGAGCTGGCTGTCGATCACATCGGCATCGCAGTGCGCAGCCTGGAGGAGGGGACGGCCTTCTACCGTGCCCTGGGGCTGGTGGAGGAGGGGCGGGAGGAGGTTCCGGAGCAGGGGGTGCGGGTGGCCTTCCTGCCGGCCGGAAGAACCCGCCTGGAGCTGCTGGAGCCCACCGGGCCGGCGTCTCCCATCGCCCGATTCCTCGAACGGCGCGGGCCGGGGATCCACCACATCTGTCTCGAGGTCGATGACATCCGGGCCGCCATGACCCGCCTGAAAGCTCGCGGTTTCGAGCTGCTCTCCGAGGAGCCTCAGGTCGGGGCCCACGGTGCCCTGGTGTGTTTCGTTCATCCAAGGTCGGCGGGGGGGGTGCTGCTGGAGCTCTCCCAGCCGACTTCCGGCGGGAGCTGATCCGTGACGGCCATCGAGGTCGGTGCCCTGGTTGTCGTTCACTGCGCCTCGCCGCGGGAGAAGTTGTGGGGAGTGCTCCTGAGGCTGGACCAGGTGGGTGCCGTGGTCCGTGGCCTCGACCTTGCCTCGGTGGAGGACTGGCTCCGGCAGCTGCATTCACAGGAGGAGCACGTGCTTGGCCCGTCGACGGTCTTTGTCCCCGCGCACCGAATCGAGAAAATCGCCCTGGACGAGTCCTCGGGGCCGTTCATCAGCTTCGGCGAGCGTTTCTCCGAGGCCTCCGGCGGCGACATCCGGGATGTCCTGCTCGGTGAGGGATCGTGAGGACGGGTGCGATGCTCCTTGCCGCCGTGGCCCTGTTGCCGGCTGCGGCCTGCGGAAACCGGCCTGCCCCGCCACCGCCCCGCCCGGTGGCTCTCTGGGAGTCGGGTCCGGCGCCGGTCGAGTTTCCCTTGCCGCCCGGGGCACGATGGGCACCGGAGTACCAGCGGCTCCGCTGCAAGCTGGAGCTGCGGTCCGGCACGAGCTCTCGGTGGACCTGTTTTGCCGGCGGCAGCTTCGAGTCGGTCCTCCGATTCTACGCGGGGCGGTTTGGCGTCAGGGCCGATGGTGTGACGATCGAGCGGCGGTCCGCGGCCGGGGTGTTCTCCTCGGTTCGTGGCACGGCGGCCAGCCTGGGTCACACCGTTCCCCCAGGCCAACGGTTCAGCGGGAGCGTCCGTTCGGCACGGCTGGGACCGGCCGGGCGTCTGCCCATGGTCCTGCTGGAATCGCCCTTTCTCGATCTTGAGACCGGCAGGGTGCAGGAGGGTACCCTGATCTCCATGCGGTGGCGTCCCAGGGAGAAAACGCCGTGACGAGAGCGGGTGTCCCCGGGATCGCTGCGGTGGCTCTGCTGGCGATCCTGACCGTGCTCCCCATCGGGGCACAGTACCGCGGGGGCGTGGAGGTGGACGCCGTGGTGGTCCCGGTGACGGTTCGAACGCGCCACGGGCGCGTGGTCAAGGAGGTCAGCGCCAGGCGTTTTCACCTGCGCGTGGACGGTATGCCCATCCCCATCCAGGATCTGGCTCCGGAAGAGGGGATGAAGCTGAGCCTGGCCTTCATCGTGGACACATCGGGATCCATGGCGGGCCACCGGATCGAGGCATGCCGCGACCTGATCAACGCCTTTCTCGCCCAGCGCAAACCCGGTGACGAGTACGCCCTGTGGACCTTCGGCAATGAGCGCGTTCTCGAGCGTTTTCCATTCGGGATGAGCTGGTACCTGCTGCCGCGGATTCTGGAGACCCTGAAACCGTGGGCGACGACGGCGCTCTACGACATGATCCAGCGCGTCCCCGAGGTGGCCGCCGGAGCTTCCCATCCGCGGCGGGCGGTGATCCTGTTGACCGACGGGGTGGACAACGCGTCGAAACTCTCGGCGGACGAGGCGACCACCATCGCCCAGCGGGTCAAGACCCCCATCTACATCATCGGCGTCGAGCCTCCGCCCCGCCAGGCCGTGGCCGGCGGCGCCACCTACGAGGAAATCCTCGAGCTGATCGCGGAGCTCAGCGGCGGCCGTTACGAGCGGGTGCCCTCCACGGACCAGATGCCGGCAACCGTGGCCGCACTGCTCGAGGAGCTCTCCTCCCGGTTCATCCTCAGCTTCAACACCTCGGGTATCGGCCAGAAGAAATGGCGCCGGATCGAGGTCACGGTGGACGGGTATGAGGCCTCCGCCCGCAAGGGGTACTTCGGAACGCTGCCCTGAGCAGGGGGGGACGGCGCCGTGACGGCGGCACGAAAAACGGGCGGCGGATCATCCGCCGCCCGTCGACCGTTTGCTGTTGTGCTCAGGAGTGTTTCTGGGCCTTGAGCACGCACATGGCGGCCATGTTGACGATGCTCGCCACGTCGACACCGCGCTGCAGGATGTGCACGGGCACGGCAAGGCCGGCCAGGATCGGCCCGATGGCTTCCACCTGGCCCATGCGCCAGAGGAGCTTGTAGACGATGTTGGCCGACTCCAGGTTGGGGCAGACCAGGATGTTGGCGTCGCCCTGGATGACCGAGAGCGGGTAGGTTTCCTGCGCGATGGAAGGCTCCACGGCCGTGTCGGCCTGCATCTCGCCGTCCACCGGCAGCTCCGGCCAGCGCTCCTTGACGATCTCGGTGGCACGGCGGACCTTGTTGGTGCGTTCGTCCCGCTTGGATCCGAAGTTGGAGTAGGAGAGCATGGCGATCCTGGGCTCCACGTCGAAGTAGGTGATGGCCACGTCGGCGGCCGTCCGAGCCACCTCGGCCATCTCCTCCGCCGTGGGGTCCTCGATGACCGTGGTGTCGGCGATGAAGAGCATGCGATCCTCGAAGAGGAGGGCGTAGACGCCGATGACGCGGCTGAGCCCCTCGCGCATGGGGTGGATCTGGAGGGCGGGCCGGATGGTGTCGGGGTAGTGCATGGTCAGGCCGGAAATCAGGCCGTCGGCCTCCTTGCGGTGCACCAGGAGGTTGCCAAGGTAGACGGGATCGCAGACCAGTTTGCGCGCGTCGGACAGCGTGACGCCGCTCCGCCACCGCATGGCGTGGAGCTGGGTGGCCAGCTCCTCGCAGCGCCCGGGGTCGTGGGGGTCGACGATCTCGATCTCCTCCTGCCGGATCTCGTAGGACTCCAGCAGCGAACGGATCTCGGAGGGGTCGCCGATCAGGATGGGACGGCAGATCTTGTCCTCCGCCAGGATCTTGGCTGCCTGGACGATCTTCGGGTTCTCGCCCTCGGGGAAGACGATGCGCTTGGGGTTGGCCTTGGCGCGGTCGAAGATCACGTGCATGACCTGGCGCGTGCGGGACAGCCGCGTCTCCAGCTCGCGGACGTAGTCCTCCCTCGACGTGTACGGCTTGCGGGCCACGCCGGTACGGATCGCCGCCTCGGCCACGGCTGGCGCCTCCCACAGGAGCACACGGTAGTCGAAGGGCTTGGGGATCAGGTACTCGCGGCCGAAGGTGAAGCTCGTGCCGCCGTAGGCGTCCATCACCGACTGTGGCACCTCCTGCTTGGCCAGGTCAGCCAGCGCATGGGCTGCGGCGCGCTTCATCTCCTCGTTGATCTCGGAGGCTGCCACGTCCAGTGCACCGCGGAAGATGAAGGGGAAGCCCAGGACGTTGTTGACCTGGTTGGGGTAGTCGGAACGGCCCGTGGCCATGATGACGTCGGGACGGGCCTCCATGGCGTCCTCGTAGGTGATCTCCGGGTCGGGGTTGGCCATGGCGAAGATGATGGGGCTGTCGGCCATGGAGCGGACCATGTCCTGGGTGACCAGTCCCTTGACGGAGACTCCTGCAAAGACGTCGGCGCCGCGCATGGCGTCGGCCAGGGTGCGGGCCTCGGTCTCCACGGCGAAGCGCTCCTTGTAGGGGTTCATCCCCTCGGTACGGCCCCTGTAGATGACGCCCTTGGAATCCACCAGGAGCAGGTTCTCGGGCTTGACGCCCAGGGAGATGTAGAACGAGGCGCAGGCGATCCCGGCCGCGCCGGCGCCGGAGAAGACCACCTTGACCTCGTCGATCTTCTTGCCGGTGATCTCCAGGGCGTTGAGCAGGGCGGCCCCGGAGATGATGGCCGTTCCGTGCTGGTCGTCGTGGAACACCGGGATACCCATGCTGCGCTTGAGCTCCTCCTCGATCTCGAAGCACTCGGGCGCCTTGATGTCCTCCAGGTTGATGCCGCCCACGGTGGGCTCGAGCATCTGGCAGAAGCGGATGATCTCCGCGGGGTCCTTGCTGTCCACCTCGATGTCGAAGACGTCGATGTCCGCGAAGCGTTTGAAGAGAACGCCCTTGCCCTCCATGACGGGCTTGCCCGCCATGGGTCCGATGTCACCGAGGCCGAGAACGGCGGTCCCGTTGGAAACGACCGCCACCAGGTTGCCCTTGTTGGTGTACTCGTAGACCGTCTCGGGGTGTTTCTCGATCTCCAGGCAGGGCTCGGCGACGCCGGGCGTGTAGGCGATGGAGAGGTCGCGCTGGGTGACGCACGGTTTGGTCGCGACGACCGCCAGCTTGCCGTGGCGTTTCCCGGTGTGATAGGCCAGGGCCTCCTCACGGGTGATCTTCTTCATGCTGGGTTTCCTCCTGGCTGTGCGGAGCGCGGTTGAAAAACCGCTTCCACGTTGTTGAACGTCCCCCTTCGGGTTCCCGCGAAAGCCCGGGGACGGACGGGGCGAGGTATGAGAAATATTTCACGAGCGCAACATACGTCTCCGCGACTCCGGCGTCAACCGCTAGCATGACCCCCGGCCGCGGCGTTGCAGAGCCAGGGCGACCAGCCGGTCGAGAAGCTCCGGATAGGCCAGACCGCTGAGCCCCCAGAGACGCGGGTACATGGAGATCGAGGTGAAGCCCGGGATGGTATTGACCTCGTTGACCAGGAATTGTCCCGTCGACCGGTCGAGAAAGAGGTCGACGCGGGCCATGCCTTCACACCCGAGGGTCTGGAAAACGGCGACGGCCAGGCGCCGGGCCCCGGCGGTCTCTCCGGGACGCAGCGGCGCCGGAGCCAGCAGCTCGCAGGCGTCGTCCAGGTACTTGTCCTCGTAGTCGTAGAACTCGTGGCCCGGGATCACCTCGCCGGGCACGGAAGCCTCCGGCGACCCACTGCCCAGGACGGCCACCTCGATCTCGCGGCCATCGACCCCTCGCTCGGCCACCACACGCCGGTCGTGGCTCAGCCCCTTTTCGATGGCCGCCGCAAGATCCTCGGGACGGCCGACCCTGGAGATGCCGATGGAGGACCCCAGGCGGGCCGGCTTGACGAACACGGGGAAGCCCAGCTCGACGATCTCCCGCTCCACCGGGATCCGCTCCCGGGCCCACCGGGCCGCGTCCACCTCGACCCACGGGGCCGTGGGCAGCCCCGCCTGGGCCAGCAGACGCTTGGTCAGACCCTTGTCCATGCAGACGGCCGAGGCGGCCACGCCACAGCCCACATAGGCCAGGCCGAGTATCTCCAGGAGCCCCTGGATCGTTCCGTCTTCCCCGTAGGGGCCGTGCAGGACGGGGAAGACCACGTCGAAGTCACCACCGATCAGCCGCTGGTCCAGCCGAAGGGTGCCCTTGAAGGGCATGACGAGGTCCGGCGTGTCTCCGGACTCCTCCAGCACGCGGGTGGCCGTCTCGGGATCGGCCCAGGCCCCCTGCCGGTCGATGGCCATGGGCACGATCTCGTACCGGGCAGGGTCCAGCGCGCCGGCCACGGAGCGGGCCGACACGACGCTGACGCCGTGCTCCGCCGAGCGGCCCCCGAAGATCAGTGCCAGGCGCATCGCTCAGTCGGTGGTGGGGGCGTCGCCGAAGAGGACACCCCGGAGCCGCTTCAGGAAGCCAGAATCTCCCGAGCTCAGGATCTTCATCACCTCGCCCTCGTCGAAGAACGTCCCGCCGCAGTCGAGGCAGGTATCCACCATGACACCCTGGAGCTCCACCTCGTGAAGCTCCATGCCGCACTTGGGACAGCGCATCCAGTGCAGCTTCTTGAGGCGTTGGCGCTCCTCTTCTTCCAATGTCCTGGCGGTCTCCTCACGCAGCTTCCGCAGCTTCTCGAGCTCCTGGCGTTTGAAGAACTCCTCTTCCTTCTCACTGGGCTTGTGCAGCATGGCAACCTCCTGTCTCGATGGGCTCATTGTAAGGGATTCCACGGGCCTCCGTCGCGCAGCCATGCCGGGAGGGCGGTCAGATCGGGAAGGACGACGCCGGCACCGGCTTCGCGCAGCTCCATTTCGGACCGGGCGCCGCTGGTGACGCCCACCGGGGGCACGCCGGCCGCCCGGGCCGTCGCCACGTCCACTTCCATGTCCCCCACGAGTAGGGAACGATCCGGAGGAACACCAAGGGCCTCGAGGACCCGGTGCACCATGGCAGGGTCGGGCTTGCGGGCTCCGGCGGTCTCGGGTCCCTCCACGGCGGCGAAGAGCGCTGCCCAGCCCAGGTGCCGGATCAGGTCGCGGCTCCAGTCCACCGGCTTGTTGGAGACCAGCGCCAGGGGCGAATCGGCCGCCAGCTCCCGGAGGGTCGCATCGACGCCTGGAATCGGCGGCGTCTTGGCGAGATGATGCGCCTCGTAGGTGGACCGGAACACCTCGAGCAACCTGTCGATGTCCACGGGACCGCCGGCCGCGGCGGCGGCGTCCGTCACGAGGGCCCGCGCGCCGCGGCCCACATGCTGCCGGACCCACTCCAGGTCAACGGGCGGCGCCGCGAAGGCAGCCAGCGCCTCGTTGAGCGCCTCGGTGATGCCGGGAAAGGAGTCCACCAGGGTTCCGTCGAGGTCCAGGAGGATCAGCTCGGGTCTCCGCTTCATGGAGGGAGGGTAGAGGAACCGGAGGGGCATGTGAAGAGCGGACGCCCGAGACCCCGTGCAAGGGCCGGAGCATTGATAGCTCCTTGGCCATGGGTGCCCCGTCGTCATCGTCCCGTGACGTCGGGGACCGGCTGGATCATTCTTGTGTCCGAGGGAATGATCATCGTCTGGTGGTGATCATGCGGGAAAGATGGCTGGTGGCCATCACCAGGTCTGCCGTCGCCCGGGCGTTTGCGGTGGACTGGTCCCATGTTGGGGTCCATCGAGAGGGTGTGTGCGGCGCTCAACGCGGCGGGGGTACGGTACCTCATCGTGGACGGAGTGGCCGTGGTCCTCTACGGCCACCTCCGGACGACGGCGGATCTCGAGGCGCTGCGCTCCATGGATGAGGACGATCATGAGCCAGCCTGAGCCGTCCCGTGACGGCGATGGATCCTGGTCTGCCGAGGCCAACAGGAGGCGTCAGATGCGCCTGGGGATGGACATGACGCCAGCCGAGCGACTCCGGTGGCTGGAGATGACGGTGGGCGAGATGCGCAAGATTCTCGGGAAGGCCAGGACCCCCCCGGGATCGGCTATGAGGTAAGGTTCGGCGGACGATTCGTCGGGTTGAGCGGCCCGCGGGCTTGCCTCTCGATCAACGGGGCCGCGGTCAGCCGGGCGGCGTACGTTTCCCGGAATGACCTCTCGGCGCCGAACGGGTTGGGCGGTGGCGGTCGTTCCGGTGGTCGCTCAGCCGTCGTCATCGCCGAAGTCGACCTCGTCGGGGAGCTCGTCCACGTCGTCGGGTTGGTGGGGAAAGTGCTCCTTGAGGCGCCGGCCGATCTCCTCGATGCCCTGGACGAGACCGGTGGTGAAATCGCCCGTGGCGAACTTCCCGGACATGGCGGCGGCGACGGCCTCCCAGAACTCCTGGCCGACCTTCCGGTGGATGCCCTCGTCGCCGAGCACGACGAACCGGCGGCGGGAGGGA
Source organism: Acidobacteriota bacterium (assembly GCA_013152925.1). GTDB lineage: Bacteria > Acidobacteriota > Thermoanaerobaculia > Thermoanaerobaculales > Sulfomarinibacteraceae > JAADFK01. Next base: position 48,559 of record JAADFK010000152.1, read on the forward strand.
ACGAGAAAGATCAGGACGCCGTTGCGTTCGGCGGTATTGGTCATGCCCAACCGATGGAAGGCCTTCCACGCCGCCTTCTCGACGCTTCCCCAGAAGAAGGGGGCCACCGACACGCGGATCTCGCCGGACGTCTCGTTCTCGGCCTCCTGAATCGCCTGGACGATCCGTTCCTCGTCGATCAAACGTCGCAGCTTGCGCCGGCTCAACGTGCGCATCTCAGCCTCCCTACCATCCGCCCGAGGCGCCGCCGCCCCCGGACCGGCCGCCGCCCCCACCGAAACCTCCACCGCCACCCCCGCCGCGCCCGCCGGACATCAGGCTGAAGAGAAGGAAGAGGGCCAGGGTCGGGTTGGTGATGAAGAGGATGAGGAAGCCCACGCCGAGCAGGCCCCAGAGCAGGATCGTGCCCAAGCCGATCTTTCTCGGCTGGCTCGGGCGGGTTGACGGGGTTGCTGTCCCGGATGCGGAGGCTGCCGCGGCCTTGGGATTGATGGCGTTGAGAAGCACGTCCACGGCCTTCGTGACGGCCTCGTTCGCCCGTCCCGCGGCAAGACCCGGCTCCAGGATCTCACGGATCACCCGGGAAGAGAGGAGGTCCGTTACCCGTCCCTCGAGGTCGTAGCCCACCTCGATCCGGATCTTTCGATCCCGGGTCAGGATGAAGAGGGCCAGGCCGTTGTCCTTGCCCTTCTGACCGATCCCCCATGCTGCGAAGGTGTTGGCGGCCCACTCCTCCAGGTTCCGGTTGCCGATGCTCGTGCCGATCCAGACGATGACCTGGTTCCCCGTCAGCTCCTCGAAGCGCCGGAGACGGGCGTTGAGGGCCTGGGCGGTCGGCCCGCTGAGGAGGCCGGCGGTGTCGGTGACCCACTGGACGGGTGGTGGCGTGGGGGCGGCGGCCGGGCTCGGAACGGATGCCGCCGCCGCTGCCGGGGAAGACCGGGCGGGGGGCGTCTGGGCGGGCGCCACCGCCGCGCCTGCGGCAACCGCCAGAACCAGCGCGATAAGGACCCGGGTTCGCATCAATCAGCCCCTCACTTGCCGAAGTCCACCTTGGGCGGGCTCTCGGCGCCTTCCTTGGCCTTGAAGTACGGCTTCTCGGCGAACTTGCTGCCGAAGAAGCCGGCAATGATGTTCTGCGGGAAGCTCTGCCGGTAGGTATTGAAGGCGCGCGCCTTCTCGTTGTAGCGCATGCGCTCAACGGCGATCCTGTTCTCGGTGCCTTCGAGCTGGGCTTGCAGATCCCGGAAGTTTTGTGTGGCCTTGAGGTCGGGATACCGCTCGACGGTGACCAGCAACCGGGAGAGGGCCGAGGAGAGCCCCGCCTGGGCCTGCTCGAACTGCCGGAACTTCTCCGGGTTGTCGATCAGGTGCTCCATCTGGCCGCCAGTGATCTGGCCGACCTTGGACCGGGCCTCGGTGACGGCGAGGAACGTACTTTTTTCGAAGTTTGCAGCCCCCTTGACGGTAGCCACGAGGTTTGGGATGAGATCCAGCCGCCGCTGGTAGACGTTCTCCACCTGGCCCCACTGGGCCCGGACGGCCTGGTCCAGCGTCACCAGCTTGTTGTAGGTCCCGGCGATGGATCCACCGACCACGAGAACGGCCACCACGAGGAGACCGAGACATCCGAGCGCAATCCACTTTGCTTTCATCGAAGCCTCCACGGCGGACCTGCCTCAACCGGGCGGCGTCCGCCACCTTCGAAGATAGCACGCGCCATCCGTCCCGTGCGAGAACATGACAGGATCACGAGCGGTCGACGGCCCGGGCAATGAGCTTGGGAATGGTGCCGCCGGCCTGTCCGGGGTTTCGCCGGGACGCCTCCAATCAGGCCTCCGCCCTCCCTCCAGATTCCGGGCTCTTCAACCCTTCCGCCCTATCGCGTCCCCAGGGTGACCTTGATCTCCTGCTCCACGTCGTTGCGTTCCACGGTGACGGTGATCGTGTCGCCCGGCCTGTGGGCCTTGAGGATCTTGGAGAGCTTCCTGAGGCCCACGATGTGCTCGCCGTCAATGGCGGTGATGACATCACCGCTCCAGATGCCGGCCCTGTCGGCCGCCGAGTTGGGGACGACACGCTCGACCCGGACCCCGTAGCCGTTGAAGCCAAAATCAGGCACCGTTCCCAGGCTGGCACGGCCGTCGCGAGGCGGCGCCCCGGCGGGACCTGGTGCGGCCGCCGGGGAAGGGGTGTTGGCGATGGTGACGGTCAGAGGGTCCTTTCGCTCGGCCAGCCAGGCGATGGCCTCGTGGGCCACCTCGGCGACCACGGCCATGCCCTCGGCGTCGATCTTGTCCGGGGTGTCCGAGGGCCGGTGGTAGTCCGTCGTGGGGCCCGTAAAGAGCTGGACGGCCGGGATTCCCCGCGACAGGCAGGAGCCCTGGTCGGAGGCGTCGAGGGGCTCGGAAACGATGGTGATGGGCGCGCCGGTGGTGTAGCCGACGCCACGCCAGATGAAGGGCCACTCGCGGGCGGAATCGGTGTTGAGCACGTAGAGCTTGCCCCCGGAGAGGCGCCCAACGGTATCGAGGTTGATGCAGGCGAAGGGAAGGTGACCCTCCGGCAGGTTCCCGATCAGGTGGTGGGAGCCGAGCAGGCCGGCCTCCTCGCCGGTAACCACCGCGAACAGGATGGGGCGTGCGCGGTGGGGCTCGGTCGCCATGCGGCGGGCCAGCTCCAGGAGCACGGCGACACCCGAGGCGTTGTCGTCCGCCCCGGGGTGGATCTTGCCCTCGTTGCCGTGACGGACGTCGGGCCAGCCGTGGCCAAGATGGTCCAGATGGGCTGTCACGAGGACGGGGTGATCGGACAGGGCCGGGTCGGTGCCGGGGATGCGGCCCAGGAGGTTCGTCAGGGTCATCGGGTGCGGCGGCCGGCCGCCGGTCCAGCCCCAGCTCTGCCGGTAACCGTGCTCGCCTGCCGGCTCGAGGCCGGCGCTCTTGATACGTTTCTCGACCCAGGCCGTGGCCCGTTCCAGCTCGGGCGTTCCCAGGCCGCGGCCCTCGAGCTCCGGGGAGGCCAGGTAGTCGACGGTCGCCTTCATGACCGCCGCATCAAAGCTCGGCGGGAGCTGGGCCAGGGGCCTGGCAGGCGGTAGATGGAGCTCGGGAAGGGGGCCGGCCGTCAGGTTGCGGACCAGGGGTGATCTGATGGGCTTCCACATGCCCTTGCCGGTGTTGTCGGGCGCATCACCGGCAAAGGCCAGCCAGGAGTAGCGGCTGTAGTGGGGCAGCTTGCGGGCCAGGCCGGGGATCGCCGCAGCAGGGGCGGCGACCCAGGCGACGGCGTTCTCCGGACGCTCGGCACGGGCCACAAGGACGAGGGAGGCCTGTCCCGGCGCGTAAACCTTCCCGGCCACGGACACGCCCGCGCCGCTCCGGCCGACCCCCTGGACGGACAGACGTTCGATGGCCGCGCGCGCGAAGCGGTTGGTCCAGCCGAGCACCCAGACATCGCTCGCCGGGAGGGTCGCGATCTCCGTGTCGAGCACGGTGCGGGGCCTGGCGGGCTTGGCCCAGGCGGCGGCCAGGGCCTGCCATGCGGCCAGCTCCCCCGCGGGCGCCCTGGAGGGCAGGACGAAGGTGACGGAGCCGGCGCCGAAGAGGGTGGAGAGGGCCGGCGGCACCTCCAGCGGGTCCAGCCGGCGCATGATGTCGAAGCCGGGATCCACGTCGAGGCGCAGGGGCTGGGAGGTGCACCGGATGCTGATCCGGCACTCCCGGCCGCAGTCGGTGGTCCTGGCGACGACGGGCTCCTTGTTGCGGCCGAGGGTGATGACCACGGGGACGGTGATGGGGAACGGCGCCTCGCTCTGCACCTGCCGCAGGGTCAGGTGCACGATCCACGGAGAGATCAGGTCGCTGGCGTGGTGCTCGACCTTGACCGAGGCGATCTCGAGCTCCGGCGCGCCGGTTCGTGTGGTCCATTGCTCGAAGAACGGCCGCCAGTCTTTCCCGGAGGCCTCGCTGAAAGCCTGTGCGAGATCGTCAAAGGAGGCCCGGGTAAAGCGGTGCTGCCGGTAGAATGCCGACAGGGCCTTGAGAAAAGCCTCGTCGCCGACGGCACGCCGCACCATGTGGAAGAGCATCAGGCTCTTGCCGTAGCCAACGGCCTCGGAAGCCGCCGAGAAACGGTTGTGGAACTTCGAGAGGGGGAAGTCCTTGCCACCCCTGGCGAAGTCGGTGAACTTCTTCAGGGTCGCCCGCCGGTAGGTCGCGCCCCGGCCGCGCTGCTCTGCGAAGAGGTGATCGGCCATGTAGGCGGTCAGGCCCTCGCACCAGTTGCCCGAGGAGAAGTCCACGTAGGCCGAGTTGCCCCACCAGTTGTGCAGGAGCTCGTGGGGGTAGGAGGAGGTCAGAATCCACGGGAAGCGGATGACCCGCGGGCCCAGCAGGGTGAAGCCCGGCATGCCGTACCCGGTCTCCCAGAAATTCTCCACCAGAGCGAAGGAGCGGTAGGGGTAGGGGGGCAGCATGGAATCGTAGAGCTTGAGGTACCGGCGGGTCGCCTCCAGGTAGCGGCTGGCCAGGGCGGGATCGTCCTTCCGCAGGAAGGCGCGGATGTGGACCGCGCCGGCCATGGCGTCATACTCGTGCCACGGTCCCGCCACCAGGTAGATCTCCTCCTGGGGCTTGTCGCAGCGCCAGGAGACGAAGCGCAGGCCGTT
>JAADFK010000153.1 GCA_013152925.1 Acidobacteriota bacterium
GGAGGATGCGGCCGGTATCAAGATCCAGGATGACCGTCATGTACTGGTGTCCCTTGCGGATGGCGAGCTCGTCGATGGCGATTCGCCGGACACATTTGAGCGACCTCTTCTTTAGCCGGCGGTGCAGGTGCTGCTTGAAGATCTCCTTGACCAGGGTCCAGCTGACTCCCAGCAACAGCGACACGTGCTTGATGGGCGCAATCCGGCAGAGATCGATGACGTAACGCTCGAACGCCCTGATGTGGCGTTGCTTGCCGTCGGCAAAAAGGATGGGCTCCCGGAGTCGGTGCCCACACCGTCCGCACCGCTGCTCATGCCCGTCAAGAACAACGAACTGACGCCTCGACCCAACGGGCAGCGCCCGGAAGGTCCGTTCGAAGCGACCTTCCAACGTCAGTTCACACGACGGCGCCCTACAGGCCCGGCACCTCCGCTTCCCGGCGGCCAGCTCCACGTGATGGTAGGTGCAGCCACCCTTGTATTCGGTCTTCAGATGGCGGTGGCCACGCAAACCCAGGGTGTGGTAAACAAAACTCGTCGTCGCCATGGCAGGCCTCCGTCCTCAAGGTTTTCCACCAACGAGGATGACCTGTCTGGCGACGGCTCTTCGACTCCATACAACACCGCCATCGATGCGCTACCCCGGCATTCGTGCGATGAGCCCTGAAGGGGAACTTCCTCCATCACCCAGTGCGTTATACTCCAACCCGCAACGTCATGTTCCCGCTGAACCAGTACAGGGTGGTTGGGTGTATGCTTACGCCACAAGATCTCCGGGAGGGTCGCTCCATGTTTCACAAGAAGACCGTCACCTTTCGCGCCATCGTTCTTGTGCTGTTTCTTCTCGGCTCAGGATGGGCCGGCGCCTTCGACCTCGCCGCCTGGATGCAGGCGTTGGATGCTCCGACGATCGGGGGCTCGGTGGCCCTGGACGGACCCCTCGATCTCGGCTGGATCACGGTGGAGCCCGGGGCGGGATGTACCGTACGGGAGCTCCGGGCCAACGGCTCCCGGTGCGGGCTCTTCTTCGACGGTCCTGGGAACCTCGTGGTACGCGTGACGGACCGCTTCATGGTGCCCGTGGCCATGAGGAACATCAAACATGCGACCTCACTCAGGCGAGCGAGCGAGCAGGACGGCTCGCTTCGCATCGTCGAACCGCTCAAGGGTGCGGTGGTCTGGGGCCTCGAGCTGCCGGTCCCGGCGGCCATCGGAGGCGGCGGGCGGGCCACGCAGCTCCCCGGCTGGCTCTCCAAGATCCTCGATGACCCCACCTTCGCCCACCCCTCCCACGAGCTGGCCGAGCAGGCCTTCGCGGGGGCCCACGGCACCGTGTACGCCATCTTCCACGGCAATCACGACGACCTGCTCCTGGACCAGGATCCCGTCATCGACCGGCTCGAGGAGCTTTACGTGATCAAGAAAGTCCCATCTCGGAATCCGGTCAACGGTGGCCGCGCCTACGTTCTGCCGGTGGCCGCTCAACCCATGGGCCGGCACTGGTGGGACCACGTCACGGCGCCCATGGTCGCCACTGCCGAGGATCTCTCGGTGAACAACACCAAGGCTCAGCGGGTGACGGTGCGGGCGAAGATGAAGCTCCGGACCACGCGGGGAGGCGTCGGCCTGTGGCGGGCCTCCCTGGTGCAGCGGACCTACAAGGAACGGAACGTCTACCCCGTGGCGGTCCGATCGGTCCTGGTCGGCGGCAAGCCGGCGCCATGGGTTCACCAGGACGGCGAGCTCCTCGTGCGCCTCTACCCCGCGCCGGCGGCCGGGGCGACCGTCGAGGTCGAGGTGGAGCACGAGGGTGACCTTGCCATCCGCCCCTCCGGTGACGCCTACTGGGCGCTTGGGACCTGGCCATGGTACCCGCAGCCTCCCCTCAACGGCGAGCTGGCGAGCCTCGACATTCACGTGACGGTACCGGACTCCCTGACGGCCTTCGCGTCGGGGGACACGGTGAGCCGCGAGGCCGGGGACGGCAAGAAGCTCCTGCACACCCACCTGGACGGTCCGGTGCAGTTCCCCGTGGTGGCCGCCGGCGACTACCACGTCTTCAGCGACACCCGGGACGGCGTGAAGTGCGACGTGGCCACCTACGTCTTCGGCAAGAAAAAGGCCGCCAAGCTGCTTCTGGACTTCTTCTTCACGACGATCAAGGTCTACGATGGCTACTTCCACACGCCGTATCCCTACAAGGAGATGCACATCGTCGAGATCAACCAGTGGGGTTGGGGCCAGGCGCCGCCAGGGGTCATCTTCATCACCCAGGAGGCCTTCAGCCCGCTCTCGAACACCATCAACCAGATCTTCTCCCAGGGGGTCAACGAACGGATCGCCCACGAGATCGCGCACTCGTGGTGGGGGCACGTCGTCAAGATGGACTCAACGGAGGAGCAGTGGCTGACCGAGAGCTTCGCCGAGTACTCGGCCGCTCTCCTGCTCCGTTCCGCCGCGGGATCAGACCGCAAGGGCAAGCGGCTCTTCACCAAGGTGCTCAACTCCTGGAAATCCGGCACGGCCATGCTGGGCGACGGCGCGTCCATCTATCTCCACGGCTACATGGCTGCCAACGACGAGGCCGACACCATGGACAGGATCCGCGTCCTGTACAACAAGGGTCCCCTCGTCCTCCATGCCATTCGCCTGCGCCTGGAGAAGAAGCTCGGAGCCAAGCAGGGCGACCGGTTCTTCTGGGCCCTCTTCCGCGCCTTCCTCAAGCACGACGGCGGCGGTTTCGGTTCGACGGAGGACCTGGTGGGCATCCTCGACCGGATCACCGGCGACGATTGGCACCCCTGGTTCGAACGCTACGTCTACGGTTGTGAGACGCCCTCGCTGAAGTGAGCGGAGCGGGAGAAGGCCCCGCCAAAGGAGCGGGCTTGAATTCCGCGCCGGGTCGCGCGATCCTGGAAGGTGGAGGATCCGATGGGACATCCACCGGCCGGTGAGGACGCCGGACCGCCCACGGACGAAGGTGCCAGAGGCAGCGAGGCCGTCAGCGAACGCGACGGGCTGCTGAGGCTGGCCTCGGTGGTGGCACACCAGCTGCGCTCACCGCTCAACGCGGTGCAGACGGTGCTCGGCGAGCCCGGTCTCGTCCGCGAGGTCCTCCTCGTGCTGCTCGGCAACGCGGTGAAGCACACCCCGGAGGGGAAGGCGGGTACGGGCACGTCTCTTCGTAGTGGGGGAGAGGGCCCGGGTATGCGCCGAGGTGGTGGACGCGGGGATCGGCATCCCGCCGGAGGCGTACGAGAAGTTGTTCCACGAGCTCTTCCGCGCGCCCAATGCCCGCCAGACGGCCGGCCGGCGGCAAGAGACCGTGCTGGTTCGCGACCTGGTGCGGAGGGGAGGTGCCGGGCGCGGTCCGGGTGTGGGGGAGAAAGGAAGGTTCGAGTATGACGGTGCAAGGGATTCGTGGAGTGGGTTACTGCGCGCGGATGACAAGGGCGGGTGACTGGGCCTTCGACTATGCCCTGGACCTGGCCATGCATCACGATGTGCGGCTGGAGGTCTTCTTCTTCCCGTCCCCGCCGTGCCAGCCCCACGAGGCGCGCGGCCGCCGGGGGGAGCTCGGCGAGCTGCCCGAGGAGAAGAGGATCCAGATGGAGAAGGACGTACGCCTCTACTACGACCAGCTCCTGGGAGAGTTCGTCAACGTGGGCTTCCGGTTGTGCGAGGGCGACGAGGAGCCGGAGCTGAGGCGTTGCCTGCTGGTCCGCAGGGAGTACGACGTGCTGGTGCTGCCCTACGAGGGCTATCGCTGCCAGTTCGGCTCCGGGTCCATCGAGGAGCTCGCCGAGAGCATGTCCTGCCCCACGGTCCTTGTGGGGCCCGAGCGGGCGGACCAGTTCTTCGTCAACACCGCGGCGGGGCACTGGATCGATCGTTTGGACCTCACGGGGAGAGATTGGCACCACCTCGCCGACGTGGATGTCCACGCCGGCTTCGTGGAATAGGCGGCCCGTATTCGTAGGCTTGGGACGGCCTGCCCAGCCCTGGCGGGCCCGTTAGAGAGAGGAATGCCCTGGGTCTCTCCGAGGTGCCGGCCCCCGCGTTCTGTGCAGCTCAGCCCATCCAGCCGTGCGGCAACGTGTTCGGGAACGCCGCGCCGGATCTCCCAACCTTGCCGGGGCGCCCGGGTCGTGCCGGGGGGTTGTTGACAGCGCCCGCCGGAAGGGCCAAGATACCCGCACGTTGGAAACAACGTGCAATGCCACAAGGGAGAATCCAGCCATGAATCCTCGCCGGCACGTCGCCCTGTCGCTCCTCGTCCTTGCCCTCGCATGGTCCACGGCCGTCCTCGCGGCGGACGCCACCCGTTACGGTGCGGGCGTCGATCTCGAGAAGGCGACACCCCTGACCGATCTCCTGTCCCATCCCGAGCGTTACGATGGCAAGGCCGTCCGCGTGGACGGCGTCATCACTGCGGTCTGCAAGAAGCGCGGCTGCTGGATCCAGGTCTCGGACCCGGATACCGGAAAGGGCATCCGCATCAAGGTGGAAGATGGCGTCATCGTCTTCCCCATGGAGTCCATGGGACACCGGGCCTCGGCCCAGGGGACCTTCGAGATCGTCCACCTGAGCCCGGAACAGATGAAGGCCATGGCCGAGCACCGGGCCGAGGAGCACAAGGGTGAACACGGGACGGAAAAGGAGGCTTGCCAGGCCGAGCCCGTGGCCAATACCGTGCTCCTCATCCGGGGCACGGGTGCCGTGATCTACTGAGCCGGGGCGTGCGCTGGCGCCGTCTGATCATCGCGGTCCACCGTGATGTTGGCTACCTGGTGGCCGGCCTGACGGTGATGTACGCCGTTTCCGGGGTGGCGGTGAATCATGTTGCGGACTGGAACCCCAACTACATCATCGAGACGGTCGAGCACCAGGTGGGGGACATCGCCGAGGGATCGACGTCCGGGATGACGTCGTCGGTGCTCGAGCGTCTGGGAATCCGGGACGAGCCGACGTCGGCGATCCGGATGGGGCCGGGCGAGTTGCGGATCTTCTTCGAGGGCCGCACCCTCAAGGTGACACTTCCCGGTGGCCGCGTGCTCGACGAGACCGTCCGGCGGCGGCCCGTGTTGTTCGAGCTCAACTTCCTTCACCTCAACCATGGCAAGGGGTCCTGGACTGCCGTCGCGGACGTCTATGCGCTCGCCCTGCTGACCCTGGCCCTGACGGGGATCTTCATCATTCCCGGCAGGAAGGGGCTGGGCGGGCGGGGACGCTGGCTGCTGCTGGCCGGGGTGCTGTTGCCGGTGGTGTATCTCCTCGTGGCCACGTAGGCGCTGAGGTTCTTCCAGGCCCAGGCGCCCTGGAGATTCGTGGGCCCGGTCAGCCGCGACGACGGTGAGTGGGCCTCACCGCGGGTTCAGCGGCGCCCTGGATCGTGGTGGTCACCACGGTGTTCCGGTGTTGCCGCACGAGGGGGATTGCTGCCGGCTCGGCTCCGGGTCCATCGAGAGCTCGCCGCGAGCCTGGGTTTGCCCGCCGCCGGGTCCGTGGCGTCACAGCCGTTGCCAACCACAGTAGAATCGCCTGGACGAGGGGAGTGGAATCGCCATCTCTGAGGTTCCTGGTACACACAAGAGGCTCGCGACTGGCTCCGGGTGCGGAATCCTACCGAGACGAGCAGGAACGATCGAAGGGAGAAAACAATGACGTCTGCGCCATCCCCGCCGGCAATCAGGGAGAATGCCTCTCCCAATACGCACCAGGTGGTGGAGGCCCTTCTGCTCGCCGAGCCAGACGTGCGCATCGTCCTCGACCTTCCCTGCGGTGAGGGGGCCTTCACCCAACGCCTGCTCCGCCACGGCCTGACCGTCAAGGCCGGCGACTGTGAGGAGCTCATCAAGGTGCCTGGCGCCGACTTCGTCCGCTGCGACATGAATTCCCCCCTTCCCTTCCCGGACTCGCACTTCGACGCCGTTGTCTGCATCGACGGCATCGAACACCTCGAGCGCCCCTTCGATTATGTCCGCGAAGTCCGGCGGATACTCCGGCCCGGCGGCGCGTTCATCGTCTCGACCCCGAACATCTCGGCGCTCCGCTCGAGATGGCGCTGGCTCCTGACCGGATTCCACAACAAGGGCAAGAGCCCGCTCAACGAGGCGTGGCCGACGCCGTTGCACCACATTGGCCTGAAGTCGTTTGCCGACCTGCGCTACCTCCTCCACACCAATGGCTTCGAGATCACCGATGTGCAATGCAACCGCGTCAAGGCCATCAGTCACCTTTACGCCCCTCTCGTTCCGTTCGCGTGGCTGGCCACCATGGGGGTTTTCCATCGGGAAGAAGAGGACCCCGGCCAGCGTTCGCGCAACCGGAAGATCCTGCGTCAACTCTTTACGAAAGCCGTACTTTTCGGCGAGACCCTTATCCTGAAGGCGCGACGGAGATGAGGGAGGGGCGTTGCGACGTGGTATCCTTCACCACCGTCAGGTGGAGGTGGCCGCGTTGGATCTTCAGTCGTTGATTCTCTCGCTTTCGAGGTTCTGGGCCGACAACGGGTGCATCGTGCAGCAGCCCTACGATGTGGAGGTGGGCGCCGGGACCATGCACCCGGAAACCTTCCTTCGCGTTCTGGGGCCCGAGCCCTACCGGGTGGCCTACGTGCAGCCCTCACGGCGCCCCGCCGATGCCCGGTACGGGGAGAACCCCTTCCGGCTCGGGCGGCACCTCCAGCTCCAGGTGATTCTCAAGCCCTCGCCCGACAACGTGCAGGAGCTCTACCTGCGTTCCCTGCACGCCCTGGGTATCGACCCGGCAGTCCACGACATCCGCTTCGAGGAGGACAACTGGGAGTCTCCGACCCTCGGGGCATGGGGTGTTGGATGGCAGGTGCTGCTGGACGGCATGGAGATCACGCAGTTCACCTACTTCCAGCAGGCGGGCGGCATCGAGCTCGCCCCCATTTCGGCCGAGCTGACCTACGGCCTGGAGCGGATCGCCATGTTTCTCCAGCGCAAGGACTCCATCTACGACATCGAGTGGGGCGGTGGTGTGCCCTACGGCCTGGTGCGGCTCCAGGAGGAGATCGAGCACTCGATCTATGGCTTCGAGGTGGCCGATGTGGAGATGCTCCGGCGTCATTTCGAGGACTGGGAGCGCGAGGTGGGCCGCTGCCTCGAACACGATCCGCCGCTGGTGCTGCCCGCCCTGGAGGCGACGCTGAAGACATCGCACCTCTTCAACCTGCTCGACGCGCGGGGCGCCGTGTCGGTGACCGAGCGTGTCGGACTGATCGGGAGGGTGCGGCGCAACGCCGTCCGGGTGGCGAGGACCTTCGTGGCGCAACGGGAGGCACTGGGCTGGCCCCTGGGGAACGCCCTGGAAGGGGAGGTGGAATGATGCCCGTCTTCCTGCTCGAGCTGCGGACCGAAGAGATCCCCGCCAACGCCCTGCCCGGCGCCCGCCGGCAACTTGAAGAGCGCCTTGGCGCGGCCCTGGCCGAGAAGGGGTTCGAGGGCGCCACGGTGGTCTGCCGCTCCACGAACCGGCGGTTGACCGTGACGGTCTCCGGCCTGCCAGGGCGGCAGCCCGACCGCCAGGAGCGCGTCATGGGACCTCCCGCCCGGGTCGCCTTCGACGCGGAGGGAAGGCCGACCAAGGCGGCGGAAGGTTTCGCCCGCAAGCTGGGCGTGTCCATCGGGACGCTGGAACGGACGGCAACGGACAAGGGCGAATACGTGACGGCCGTGGTCCGTCACGAGGGCCGGCCGGCGGGTGAGATCCTGGCGGAGATCGTGCCGGCTGCCGTGCGGGGTCTTCGTTTTCCGAAGACCATGCGCTGGGGTCTTGGGCGCTACACCTTCGTCCGGCCCGTCCACGGCGTCGTGGCGTTGCTGGACGGCGAGGTGGTCCCCATGGAGCTCTTCGGCGTCGCCTCCGGCAGGACGACGGTCGGTCACCGCGTCCACGCCCCGGAGAGCTTCGAGCTCGGCAGCGCCACGGGGCATGCCGCCGCCCTGGCGGAGCGGAAGGTGCTGATCGACCCCGCCGCGCGCCGCAGGATGCTGGAAGAGCGGGCCGAGCAGCTGGCCGGGGAGGCCGGCTGCCGCGTACATCCCGACGAGAGCCTGGTGGCGGAGCACGTGGAGCTGGTGGAGTACCCCGGCCTGATCCGCGGTCAATTCGACGAGGCCTTCCTCGAGCTGCCGCCGGAGGTTGTCGTGACGACTCTGCGGCACCACCAGAAATGCCTGATTCTGGAGACGCCCGCGGGTGAGCTGGCGCCCCACTTCCTGGCGGTCATCGACCGGATGGACGATCCGCTGGAGCTGATCCGCCAGGGGAACGAGTGGGTCATCGGCGCCCGCCTCGCCGACGCACGGTTCTTCTTCGACGAGGATCGCAAGCGGCCCCTGGCCGAGCTGGTTCCGGGCCTGGACCGTCTGGAGTTCCACCGTGTGTTGGGCTCCCTCGGTGAAAAGGCCAGGCGGGTGGGCCGCCTGGCCGTCCGCCTGGCCGAGGCCCTCGGCGCCCGGGTGGATCCCGCGGACCTGGAGCGGGCGGCGGCGCTGGTCAAGGCGGACCTGGTGACCAACATGGTCGGCGAGTTTCCCGAGCTCCAGGGAATCATGGGTGGGCACTACCTTCGCCGGGACGGCGAGCCCGAGGAGATCTGGACGGCCGCCCGGGATCACTACCGCCCGGTCGGCTTCGAAGGGGAGATTCCGGCCTCGGAGATCGGGCGGCTGATCGGCGTGGCCGACCGGCTGGACACCCTGGCGGGACTGTTCGCCGTCGGTGAGGTCCCCACGGGCTCCCGGGATCCTTTCGGGCTCCGGCGTGCGGCCCAGGCCGTGGTCAAGATCGTCGCCGAAGCCGGATGGGAGCTGGACCTCGCCGAAGCCGTCGCCAGTGCGGCGGAAGGCGTCTCCGGTGTGGCGGATGCCGATACGGGAGCGGTTGCGCAGCAGGTCGTCGCCTTCATGGAGGACCGGGTTCGGCGGTACCTGACCGAGCAGATCGGCGTGGCCGGCGACACGGCCGATGCCGTCATGGCGGCGGGATGGGCGCGGCTGCCGGGGCTCGTGGTTCGTGCGGCGGCCCTGGAGAAGGCCCGTGGCAACGCGGCCTTCCGCGCGCTGGCCCTGGCCTTCAAACGGGTCCGCAATATCACGGACGGACAGGCCGATGCCGGCGTCGATCCCGGCCTCTTCGAACAGGATGCAGAGAAGGCCCTGTATGGCGAGGCCATGGCCTTCCACGAGGCCCTCGAGCGCGAGCTGGCCAAGGGGCAGGTGGAAGGAGCCTTCGCCGGCATGGGGCGGTTGGCCGACGTGTTGGAGACCTTCTTCGTCGATGTTCTGGTCATGGCGGAAGACGAGGGAATACGAATGAACAGGATCGCCCTTCTCAAGATGTTGGGAAGGGACTTCCTCAAACTGGCCGATCTCTCACGGTTGCAGGTCGAAGGGAGCGAGTCATGAGCAAGAACGTGTATTTCTTCGGGGGGGGCGCCGCCGAGGGCAAGGCGGAGATGAAGGAGCTTCTCGGTGGGAAGGGTGCGAACCTGGCTGAGATGGCAGGCTTGGGTCTGCCGGTGCCGGCGGGGTTCACCATCACCACCGAGGTGTGCACCTACTACTACAAGCACGGCGGCAGCTACCCCGAATCGCTCCAGGCCGAGGTGGAGGCGGCGCTCGCGCGGGTGGAGGAGGTCATGGGGGCCCGCTTCGGCGATCCGGAGAACCCGCTCCTCGTGTCGGTCCGCTCCGGCGCACGCCAGTCCATGCCGGGCATGATGGAGACGGTGCTCAACGTGGGGTTGTGCTCGGCCACGATCCCCGGCCTCATCGCCAAGACCGGCAATCCGCGCTTCGTCTACGACGCCTACCGCCGCCTGATCATGATGTACGCCGACGTGGTCATGGAGAAGGGCGGCGGCATCGAGCCAGAGGAGGGCCAGGGAATTCGCCAGCAGCTTGACCGAATGCTGGCCGAGCTCAAGGAGTCCAGGGGCTACGGCTCGGACGCCGACCTCAGCGAAGAGGATCTCCAGGAGCTCGTGGAGCGTTTTAAGGTGAAGGTCCGCGAGGTGCTCGGCCGGGAGTTCCCCGACGATGCTTGGGAGCAGCTGTGGGGCGGCATCGGCGCCGTCTTCGCCTCGTGGAACGGCAAGCGGGCCATCTCCTACCGGCGAATCGAGGGCATTCCTGACGAGTGGGGAACCGCCGTGACGGTGCAGTCCATGGTGTTCGGAAACATGGGAGAGAGCTCCGCCACGGGCGTTGCCTTCACCCGGAACCCGGCGACCGGCGAGAACAGGTTCTACGGCGAGTGGCTGCCCAACGCCCAGGGTGAGGACGTGGTGGCGGGGATCCGCACGCCGAACCCACTCAACGAGGAGACCAAGAACGACCAGAACCGGCACCTGCCCTCCCTGGAGAAGGCGATGCCGGAGGTGTACAGGCGGCTGGTGGAGATCCGCAACACCCTGGAGCACCACTATCGTGACATGCAGGACATCGAGTTCACGATCCAGGAGGGGCGCCTGTGGATGTTGCAGACACGGACCGGCAAGCGGACGGGTACCGCCGCGCTCAACATGGCCATGGACATGCTCTCTGAGGGGCTGATCGATGAGGCGACCGCGGTGCTCCGCGTACGCCCGGACCAGCTGGACGAGCTGCTGCATCCCATCGTCGATCCGGCGGCCGAGGCGTCGGCCGAGGTCATCGGCAAGGGTCTGCCGGCGGGTCCCGGGGGCGCCTCCGGCGGGATCGTCTTCACCGCCGAGGACGCCGTGGAGGCGGCCAAGGCCGGAAAGAACGTCCTCCTGGTGCGCGAGGAGACCAACCCCGAGGACGTGGAAGGGATGCGGGCGGCCGTCGGTATCCTGACGGCACGCGGCGGCATGACCTCCCACGCGGCCCTGGTGGCCCGGGGCTGGGGGAAGTGCTGCATCGTCGGCGCCGGGAACCTCGAGATCGACGTGGCGACCAAGACGCTGCGTGCCGGGGACCGCGTCTTTCACGAGGGCGATGTGCTGACCCTCAACGGAACCCGCGGCCTTGTGTATGCCGGTGAGCTTCCCATGGTGGACGCCACGGAGAACCCCCGTTTCGTCCACTTCATGGAGATGGCGGACGGTTTCCGCGCGCTCAGGGTCCGGACCAACGCCGACACGCCCGAGGACGCGAGGACCGCCCGCGAGTTCGGCGCCGAGGGGATTGGCCTCTTCCGGACCGAGCACATGTTTTATGGCACGGGATCGGAGGAGCCCCTCTTCCTGCTGCGCAAGATGATCCTCTCGGATACCGAGGAGGAGCGGCGTGCCGCCCTGGACGAGCTCTTCCCGTACGTCAAGCGGGACATCAAGGCGACCATGAAGGTGATGGACGGCCTGCCCGTGACCATTCGCCTCCTGGACCCGCCGCTGCACGAGTTCGTGCCGGCCAGCCGTGACGAACGGGCCAAGCTGGCCCAAGCGGCGGGGATCACCATGGAGGAGCTGGAGCGCCGGGCCGACGAGCTCCACGAGTCCAACCCCATGATGGGGCACCGGGGGGTGCGGCTTGGCGTCACCTTCCCGGAGATCTCGGAAATGCAGTTCCGGGCGATCCTCGAGGCGGCCGTGGAGCTCCGGCAGGAAGGCGTCGAGGTTCTTCCCGAGATCATGGTGCCGGTCGTGGCCCTCAAGGCCGAGCTGGACCGGCAGCTCGAGCTGGCGAAGAAGGTCCACGCGGAAGTCTGCGAGAAGTACGGCATCGAGCGGGTGGAGCACCTCTATGGCACCATGATCGAGATCCCCCGGGCGGCCCTGACCGCCGACGAGATCGCCGAGACCGCCGAGTTCTTCAGCTTCGGCACCAACGACCTGACACAGATGACCTTCGGGTTCTCCAGGGACGACATCGGCGGCTTCATGCCGGACTACCTGGACAAGAAGATCCTGGCCGTCGATCCCTTCCAGGTCCTCGATCGGGAGAGCGTGGGCCGTCTCGTGGAGATGGGGATCACCAAGGGCCGGAGCGCACGGCCCAGGCTCAAGGTGGGCATCTGCGGTGAGCACGGCGGCGAGCCGAGCTCCGTGGAGTTCTGCCACCTGGTGGGCATGGACTACGTTAGCTGCTCGCCGTACCGGGTTCCCATCGCCCGCCTCGCTGCCGCTCACGCCCAGATCCGGTTCCCCAGGGAGTCGTGAGATGTCCCGCTTTGCCGTCATCGGCCTTGGCCGCTTCGGCTCGACCCTGGTCCGGAAGCTCTACCAGGAGGGCCACGAGGTCATCGGCATCGACGTGGACCCGGAGCTCGTGCAGTCCATCCGGGACGATGCGACGCAGGCGGTGGCCCTCGATGTCCGGGACAAGGATCGTCTGCGGGCCCTGGGGCTCAAGGACGTGGACGTGGCGATCGTCTCCGTGGGCGAGAACCTCGAGGCTTCGACCCTGGCGGCTTTCTACCTCAACGAGATGGGGGTCAAGGTGGTCGCCCGGGCCGTCTCCATCGATCACGGTCACATCCTCGAGGCCATCGGTGTGGACGAGGTGATCTACCCCGAACGGGACATGGCGCTGCGGCTGGCGGACCGGCTCACCCATCCCAACCTGCTGGACTACGTGGCGCTGGGTCCCGAGTACTCGGTGATGGAGGTCGCCGTGCCCTCCTCCTTCATCGGGCAGACCCTCCAGACACTGAGAATCCGGAACCGTTACAGGGTCCAGGTGGTCGCCATCCGGGACGCCCTGACCGATTCCCTCAACCTGATGCCAACGGGCGACGATGTCCTGAAAGACTCGGACGTGCTCGTCGTGCTGGGCGCCAGGGAAGACCTGGACAAGTTCCGCGAGGTGGCCTGAGTGGCCGGCGTGCTGTTCATCGTGTCCTCACCCTCCGGGGGCGGCAAGACCTCCATCATCAAGCGCACCATGGAGTCCCTGGAGGCGAAGGGCTGGCGGTGCCACTTTTCGGTATCCCACACCACCCGCGGCCGGCGCCCCTCCGAGGTGGATGGACGGGACTACCACTTCGTGGAGCGGCCGGAGTTCCTGGCCATGGTGGAGCGTGGCGAGTTCCTCGAGTGGGCGGAGTATGCCGGCAACCTCTACGGGACCTCGAAAAGGGAGGTCGAGGGCCGCCTGGAACGCGGCGTCGACGTCTTCCTGGACATCGATGTCCAGGGCGCCCAGCAGGTCAAGACCTCCATCCCCGACGCGGTCAAGGTCTTCATCTACCCTCCCTCGTACGAGGAGCTCAAGCGGCGCCTGATCGACCGGGGGCAGGACTCCATGGAAGCGATCCAGAAGCGTCTGCGGTGGGCGCTCAAGGAGCTTCGTTTCGTGGGGGATTTCGATTATGCTATCATCAACGACCGGCTGGACCGGGCAGTCGGGACAATGACAGGAATATGTCTCGGCGAGCATCACAGGTTGGCCCGGATGAAGCCGCGTCTCGATACGATCCGGGAGGCCTTCCAGGTATCCCTGGAGGAGGATTTCACCGCATGAACACAGTACCCGCAGGGTTCGATTCGATCTTCCGCTACATCATCGTTGTCTCGCAGCGTGCCGAGCAGCTGATCCACGGGGCCAAACCCCGGATGGAGAGTCCCCATCACAAGCCCACGCTGGTCGCCATGGATGAGGTGAACGCCGGGCTCGTGACCTGGCGCGTGCTGACGGTCGAGGAGATCGAAGCGCAACGTCAGGCCATGGTCGAGCAGATTCGTGCCGAGATGGGCGCGGAGGCGGGGGAGGCCGAGCCCGCGGCGCGCCCCTTGCCCGACGTGTTGCCCACGGCAGGGGCCGTCGAGCTGGTGGAGGCCGCGGCCGGCGGCGGCGACGAGGACGAGCACGATGAAGAGGTGCTCCGTCTCCAGGAGTTGCTGGGAATCGCCGCCGTTGCGGAGGCCAAAGAGGCCGGGGACGAAGCCGCGGACGAGGCAGACGAGGCCGGGGTGGCCGAAGAGGCGGGAGCCGCGGATTCGGCCGAACCCGACGTGACCGACGAGGGCTGATTCACCGTGGGCGGCCGCATCGTCCTCGGCGTCAGCGGAGGCATCGCCGCCTACAAGGCCGTCGAGCTGCTTCGGATCTTCCAGCGGAGAGGCTGCGAGCTGCGTGTCATTATGACCCGGCACGCCACAGGTTTTGTCAACCCCCGCACCTTCGCCGTCCTTTCCGGTCATCCGGTGGAGGTGGACCAGTGGGACCGTCCCGCGGAGCCCGGTATCGACCACGTGGACCTGGCCCGCTGGGCGGATCTCCTCCTGATAGCGCCGGCCACGGCGAACATCCTGGGCAAGCTGGCCTCCGGAATCGCCGATGACGCCCTGAGCACCTACGCGCTCGCGCACCGGGGGACCCTCGTGCTGGCGCCGGCCATGAACACCTTCATGTGGCGGAAGCCCGCCGTCCAGGCGTCCCTGGAAACGCTGCGGGAGCGGGGCGCGACCGTCGTGCCGCCGGAGAGCGGGCAACTGGCCTGCCGGGACGAGGGCGAGGGGCGGCTGGCCGCGCCCGAGAGCATCGCGGACGCGGTTCTCGGGCTGCTGCCGCCGCGCGGGCCGCTGGCCGGACTGAATATCCTGGTGACGGCGGGGCCGACCCGGGAGCCCCTGGACCGGGTTCGCTTCCTCTCCAACCGCTCCTCCGGCCGCATGGGTGTGGCCCTCGCCCAGGCCGCCGCCGACCTCGGTGCCCGGGTGACCCTCCTGCACGGGCCGCTCGCCGTGGCCCCGCCCGCCGGTGTGCGCTGCGTCGCGGTGGAGACGGCGGCCGGGATGGGGGAGGCCCTCGATCGGCTGGTGCCGGAGAACGACGTTGCCTTTCTGGCCGCCGCCGTGGCCGATTTTCGCCCCGTGGAACGCGCAAGCGGCAAGCTGGATCGCCGGGAGGGTTCGTTCGAGCTGGAGCTGGAGCCGGTTCCCGATCTGGCGGCGGCCGTCGGGAACGGCCCGCGGCGTCCCTACCTTGTGGTGTTCGCGGCCGAGGCCGGCCCGGACCGGCAGCGGGCGCTTGCCAAGATGCGGGCCAAGGGGGCCGACGCCGTCGTGCTCAACGACATCAGTGCCGAGGGAATCGGCATGGAATCGGCGGAGAACGAGGTCACCGTACTGGCGGCCGCTGGTTGGGAGCGACCCATCGAACGGGCCGCCAAGGAGATCGTCGCCCGGGAGATTCTCCTTGCCGTTTCCGGCGAGATGCTCGTGGCCGGGGCAGGGCGGTGAAGCGCCGGGAGCTCCTGCGCTGGGCGGCCGATCTCGGCTGGAAGGATCCACCGGAAATCGCCGAGCCCCAGGGCGATGCGAAGGCGCGAGAGAACACCGCAGCAGCCCGCCGGCGGCCTTCCGGCGGAGCGGGCGCGCCCGACGGAATCGACCGCTGCACCACCCTCGAGGAGCTCCGGGCCTTTCTCGGAGACTGCCAGCGGTGCGGACTGGCCGCACGGCGGAACCGGATCGTCTTCGGCGAGGGTGCGCCGGACGCGGACGTCATGTTCGTCGGGGAAGGTCCCGGCGCCGAGGAGGACCGGACCGGGCGGCCCTTCGTCGGCCAGGCGGGCAAGCTCCTCGACGCCATGATCGCGGCCATGGGCCTTGAGCGCCAGGAGGTCTACATCGCCAACGTCGTCAAGTGCCGCCCGCCGGGCAACCGCGATCCTCGCCCGGAAGAGGCCGCCGCCTGCGCCCCCTTCCTGGACCGCCAGATCGAACTGATCCAGCCCAAGGTTCTCGTGGCCCTGGGCAAGCCGGCGGCCAACCGGCTGACGGGCACCACCAAGGCCATCGGTGCCCTGCGCGGCAAGTGGCTCTCCTACCGCGGGGTACCCCTGTTGCCAACCTATCACCCCGCCTACCTCCTGCGAAGCCCAGGAATGAAGTCCAAGGCCTGGGACGACCTCAAGCTCATCCTCCACCGGCTGCGCACGGCGTAGGTCGTGCGCTGGTCGCTGACACGCGCATGCGCGGTCGCCGGGCCACGCCGCTGTGGCCCATGCCAGCGACGAGAACCCGTGTCGTTGTCGCCACCTCGCGGATGGCGTCGATGATGACCGGGCCGGCGGCGCCCGCCCGCCGGCGTTCCGAATCAGCCACGCCATCCGGCGGGCCGGGGACCTCGGGAGAGAACCGGTGGCTGGAGAGGCCTGGCGCCGGTTGGTGAGCTGATGGATGGTACCCTGTGTCCGTGGTACGGGAGGCGGAAAACTGCGGGGACGGCAGCACAGGCGGTTTGGCGGGAGGGGACGAATCCGCCGCCACCGGGATGGTGCGGCACGCCTCCCGCATGGTGGCGGTCACGCTGCTCAGCCGGGTGACCGGGTATATCCGCGACAAGACCCTGTCGTACGTGCTGGGCGCGGGGGTCGTCTACGACGCATTCATCACCGCAACCCGGATTCCCAGCACGTTCAGGGCGCTGCTCGGGGAGGGGGCCCTCCACGCTGCGTTCATTCCCAGCCTGGCCCAGCTGCGGGCCTCGGGTGCCGAGGCGCGGAAGGCGCGAGAGCTGGTCCAGGGCGTGCTGGCGGCCCTTCTCCTGATTCTCTCGCTGGTGGTCGCCGGGGGCATCCTGGCCTCGCCGCTCCTGGTCGAGCTGTTCGCGCCCGGTTTTGCGGCCACGCCGGGGAAGATGCCCCTGACGATCCTGCTCAACCGGCTGGTTTTTCCCTACCTGATCCTGGTTTCGCTGGCCGCGCTCTGCCAGGGCGTGCTCAACAGTCACGACCGCTTCGTGCTGCCGGCGGCCGCGCCGATCCTCTACAACCTGTCGGTGGCCGGGGTCGCGTGGGGCTTCGTCCGCCACTCGGCCACGCCGGTCTACTGGCTGGCCGGGGCCGTTCTCCTTGGCGGATTCCTCCAGTTCGCCGTGCAGGCCCGGTCGGTCCGCCGCCTGGGTTACAGCCTGCGCCCGGCCTGGCGGGCGGCCACGAGCCCCGAGGTCAAGAAAGTCCTGCTCCTGATGATACCCGGCATCCCCATGCTGGGGATCTACCAGCTCAACCAGCTGGTTTCCAACTTCTTCGCTTCCCTGACGGGGGACGGCGGCGTCGTCTACACATTCGCCGCGTACCGCATCACGGAGCTGGCCTTCGGCACGGTGGTCGTGCAGCTGACGACCGTGCTGCTGCCGACGCTCTCGCGCCACCTGGCCGAAGACACCGGCCAGGCCGGGGAGACCCTTCGCCAGACCATCTCCCTGGTGAGCTTCGTCACGATCCCGGCCGCGGCCGTCATGGCGTTCATGTCACGGCCCATCGTCGGGCTGCTCTTCGGCGGCGGCCGTTTCGATGCCCACGACGTGACGGTGACGGGCGCCACGCTCGGCGCCTACGCCTTCGGGCTGATCGGTATCGGCCACGCCAAGGTGATGGCCAATGCCTTCTTCGCACACCGTGACACCAAGACGCCCATGTGGGGCAGCGTCGTCCTCCTGCTGGCCTTCACCGCGGGGTGCGCGCTCATGGCCGGCCCGTGGGGCACGCCGGGTATCGGCCTGGCCAACACCATCGCCATGCTGGGTTATGCCACGTTCCTGACGGTGCTCTACGCGCACCGCCACGGCCTGGGACGGTGGGGAAGCCTCGTGGCAGCGGCAGCACGGCAGGGGGCCGCCGCTGCAGCGCTCGCCGGCGTTGTCATCCTGCTGCGGCCGCTGACCGCTCCCGTGGAGACCACGGGCCTGGATGGGGCGCTTCGGGTGGCCGCGGTGCTGGTGGCCGGGGGCTCGGCCTACCTGGTCGCGGGCTGGGCTCTCGGCGGACGGGAGCTTCGCGTGCTCCGGCGGGCCATGGCTTCGCGGGGAGGAGCGGGATCATGAAGATGGTGATTCAACGTGTCAGTCGGGCGGAGGTGCGGGTGGAGGGGCGGAACATCGCGCGGATCGGCGTCGGCTACCTGGTTCTGGTGGGCCTCGAGAAGGGCGATGGCGAGGCGCAGGTGTCCCGGGCCGCCGCCAAGGTTGCGTCCCTGAGGGCCTTCGAGGACGGAGAGGGACGGCTGAACCTGGGCCTGGCCGACGTGGACGGCGCGGTCCTGGCCGTCTCCCAATTCACCATCGCCGGATCGGTTCGCAGGGGCAGGCGGCCGAGCTTCGACAACGCCATGCCCGGGCCGCAGGCGGAACCGCTGTTCACCCGCTTCGTTCACGAGCTGCGCGAGCTCGGGGTCCGGGTCGAGACCGGCCGTTTCGGTGCGCTGATGGAGGTCGAGCTCGTCAACCACGGCCCGGTGACCCTGCTCTGGGACGACCCGCCGCAACATTGAGAAGGCACCACGGATTCCCGAGCCCCGCCCCTCACGGATCCCCCGACCTCGCCCAGTCACGGATACCCTAGCCCCGCCCCTCACGGATTCCCTGGCCTTGCTTCATCGGGGGTTGGGAGAAGGCATTCCCTGTCATTCCGACCGAGCGAAGCGAGTGGAGGAATCTCATGGGGTGTCGCAACAGTTCGAGGGGTGGCCTCACGGGAGAGCGA
>JAADFK010000154.1 GCA_013152925.1 Acidobacteriota bacterium
CAGCTCCCGATCAACCGGTTGCGGGAAGCTGCCGCGAGAAAACAACAGTGTCCCCTTCCACAACACACAACACAACATCACAGAGAGGGAAAAACAGTGTCCTCTTCTCCGCCTTTTCTCCCGGCAACGACGCCACCCTTCCCGAAAGCACCGGCGGCGCGAAGACGAACCCGTTCTTCAACCACTGCTGCGGCCGCAGGCTGGAAATCAGCCCAGAGAGCATCCGGTGCACGCCACCATTGCAGAGGGTCCCCTCCGCGCCCCGTGCCGCCCCGCCCGCTGCACTATCCTTGTCACACCATGAAGAGCGCTTCGACCACCAGCCGTGTCCCGCTCGCCGTGCTCTGGGGAGCGCTGCTCTTCATCCTGGCATCCATCGGGTGGGGCCTCCACGCCCACTGGGCGCTGGCGCTGCCGGCGGCCGGCCTCCTGCGCTTCGCCGCCTGGGTCCTCCACGGAATCGCCGCCTGTGCGCCCATCCTCGCCCTTGGCGCCCTGATCGTCCGCCTAGCCGTGCCGCGTGCCACGGAGCTCCCCGGCGTGGTGGCCCTGTCGTTGCGATGGGCCGTCGGTTCCATCGCCGTCACCGCGGCCGGCATCGTGCTGCTGGCCTGTGGCATCTACTCCCCGCTGATCTGGCAGGCCCTCGCGCTCGTGATCTGGCTGGGCATCCTCGCGTGGCTCCTCATCCCCCGGCGGCGCCTCCTCGCCACCGCGCGAGCCTCCCTCGACGGCTGGATCGAGCGCTGGCGTACGTCGCCGTGGCCGATCGTCTCCTGGGAGGCCCTGCTCCTCCTCCTGGGAGCCCTCTCGGCCCTGGCCGCCTCCCTGCCGCCGGACACCCGCGACGAGCTGGCCTACCACCTCGTCATCCCCAAGCTCTGGAGCCTCCAGGGCAACTGGTGGGTACCCACGTCCAACTTCCACCTCCTCTTCCCAGCCAACACCGAGATCCTCTGGGGCTGGGCGACGGCCACCGGCGGGCCGCTGGCCCCGCGCTTCCTGACCCTGCTCTTCTCGGCGCTGACCGTCGCGCTCCTCTGGCAATGGCTCGACGGCCGGGCGGGCGGCCGCTGGTCCAGGAACCTGACGCTCGTCTTCCTGCTCTCCGCCCCCCTGGCCCTGACCTCCATGTCCATCTGCTACGTCGAGTGGCCCCTGCTCCTCTTCCTCCTCCTGGGCTGGCGCCTCAGCACCGCCCACGACACCATCGGCGGCCGCCACACCATCTGGCTGACGGCCCTCCTGTGGGGTATGACCCTGGGCATGAAGTACACCGCGTTCCTGTTCACCGGGTTGCTCTGCCTCGAATGGCTCGCCCGTCTCGGGCGCCGGAGCTGGCGCCAGGCGGTGACCGGCCTGCTGGCGCTCGCCGTCGCCTCCGGCGCCCTGGCCGCGCCCTGGCTCGTCCGCAACGCCCTGGCCACCGGCGACCCCGTGGTGCCTCTCGGAGCCGCCGTCGGCCTCGGCGCCACCGGCCAGGGAGACCTCCCCGGACTGACCGGGTACGTTCACCTCCAGGGCCCCTGGCGCTGGGCCGCCAGCCTCTACCACGCCACGGCCGACCCGACCATCGACCACCGCCTCCACCCGGGGTGGCCCCTCCTGCTGGCCCTCGTCGTCCTGATCGGCTGGCGCTGGCGACGTGAGCTCCCCTGGTTCACCGTCGTCGTCTCCACCGCCGTGCTCCTGCCCTTCAGCCCCGCCCCCCGTATCGAGCTTCCCCTGCTCCTGCTGACGGTGCTGTTCCTGCCGCGCCTCCTCAGCGCCATCGCATCCCAGCCCACCGCGCGCGGCCTCGCGACGGCCGCCGTGGCCGTCCTCGCCGCGGTCTCCATCCCCCTCTCGGCCTACTACCTGCTGGTCGACGGCGGACCCGCCATCCCGCAGTACCTCCTCGGCATGGCCAACCGGCACACCTACCTCACCGAGCGGGGCGTCCTGACACCCGCCATGGAATGGGTCCGCCATGAGACCCCGGCCAACGCCCGCCTGTGGGTGTGGTGCGACGACCGCGTGCTCTACTTCGACCGCTGGGTCCGCCCCGACGGTCCTTTCGACCCCCCGGCCTTCCTCTCAGCCCTCGAACACGGCGGCGCCCCCGCCCTGGCCGAGCTGGCCCGGAACATCGACTTCATCGCCATCCGCCAGGACCACCGCTCGCCGTCCTGGGACCACGTCCGCGTGGAAGACCGCACCTGGAAGATCCCACCCCCTCAACGCGAGGCTCTCCAGACCTGGATCCGGGACAACCTCCACCCCGTCTTCCGTGGCCCGCACTACATGATCCTCACCCCGTCCACCTCGCCCAAGCCTCGGCCCTGACGTAACGCCGGGGACCCACCCCCGTTCCACGCATCGGCAGCGCCAACCCGCCGAATGCGGCACCCAGACTCCCCGCGAGCCGAACATTTCCACAGGATGCCCTCCCGACGGAGTCGACACGCATCCCCACGGAATCACTCACGCCCGACCTGCGAACCGCGTCGGCGGAACGCCACTCCCGAGAGCGGCATCTCGCGCACCGGCGAGGGAAAGGCGTTCACCTGGTTCACCGGTTCCTCGTCCCACCCCGGTTGCGGCGCCGGCGCCTCAAAGCTCCAGCTGGATCCTCAGGGCCTCCCGGATCGCTGCCCGGATGCCTTCACCATCCACACGCCCGAGTCGCTTCGCCAGATGCTTCTTCGACACCGTCCGCACCTGGTGCGCCATGGCCACCGACTCCCGTGAGACGCATCCCTCACCCTCGGGGATCGCCGCCTCGTCGGGGTAGATCCTCCGCCCCTCTTTCCGGGAGGTCAGCGGCACGGCCGTGACCACCGGCAGCACGACGTTGGCCGACTCCCGCGAAACGATGACCACCGGTCGCCGTCCGGCCTGCTCCGATCCCACCACCGGGTCGAGAGCCACCAGCCAGACCGGCCACTGGAGAGGCTCGGCCGTCACGCTTCCCCCTCCTCTTCCACAACCCGGTCCGCCTCCGCAAAGGCCCCCATCGTTTCTTCATCCTCAAGGAACAGGGGATCCCGGGCCGCCTCCGGGAACGCCTCCCGCAGCCGCTCCTCCCGGCACCTCTCCAACCGCTACCGCACCGCTTCGGCGACGAATGCACTGTACGAAGGCGCCGCCCCGTCCATGGCGCCCAGCAGCTCCTCCGGCAAGGAATACGTCACCTTCCGGCTTCCCCCGTCTGCCATCTCACACCTCCTCTGGCTCGTGGGCATTGTGAAATGGTACGGTAGCTCCACTCGCGTCGCTCGATCGGGATGACGGGGGGGAGTGGCCGGGATGACACCCCATCCTGTCATCCCGAGCGAAGGCGCGAAGCGCCGGAGTCGAGGGATCTCCCCCACGACCACGAGCTCCCGGGAGAGCCCCCTTGCACCACGATGCCGGGGGAGATCCCTCCACTCGCTTCGCTCGGTCGGGATGACGGGGGGCGGGAGTGGTCGGGATGACGGGGGGCGGGAGTGGTCGGGATGACGGGGGGCGGGAGTGGTCGGGATGACGG
>JAADFK010000155.1 GCA_013152925.1 Acidobacteriota bacterium
GTTGGCATAGCCGGGCGTCCGGATGCTGGCCGGATGAAAGCCGAAGGGCGAGCTTCGATCCGGGCTCGCCGTCGCGGGATACTGCCACACGATTTTCCCGGCGTGGCTCACCTCGATCACCCGGCCGTGCATGGAGTCGGCGATCAGGGTGTCGCCGTTCGGGAGGCGGTCGGCGTCGTACGGCAGGTCCAGGTCGTTCGCGTACTGCCACACCACCGTTTTTGCGGAATCCACCTCGACGACCCTCCCGTTGCGCGAGTCGGTGACCAGCGTGTGGCCGTCGGCCAGCCGCTCGGCGTCGCGGGGCCAGCTCAGAGAATCGTCTCCCGAGGGTTGCCATACCCAGGCCAGATCTCCGGAGGGTGTGACCTCGACGACGCGGTCGTTGCCGGAGTCGGCGATCAAGGTATTGCCGTTGGCGAGGCGATGGGCGTTGTAAGGAGAGCTCAGATGGGAAGCGTCGGAGCCCGCCACGCCGGTTTGCCCGAACTGCCACACGATCGTCCCGTCGTGTTCGATCTCGATCACCCGGTGGTTGTTGCGGTCCGTCACCAGCAGCCGGTCCCCATCCACGACGTTGACGTCGTCGGGGTAGTCCAGGTGGCTGCCATCGGAGAGGCTCACCCAGTCCGAATTCCCCACCGTCACGTTGTCAGCGTCCAGCTCCAGGACCCGGTTGTTCCCCGTGTCGGAGACGACCGTATGGCCGTTGGCGAGGCGATCGGCGTTGTGGGCGAAGGTAAGCCCGCCACGGTAGAGGCCCACGCACCGCCCGCCGCTGTCCACCTCCATGATGGTGCTGGGCTGTTGCCCGGTGGTGATCAATGTCGTCCCCCCGGGCAAGCGATCCACACCGTGCGGAAGGCTGAGATCTGCGGCCCACCACGGGGCCAGGGAGGCCCCCGAACGGCGGGCCATCTCGATGATGTAGCTGATGTCGAGATCCGGGTAGTCCGCCATTCTTCCGGGAAGCCAGGCGGGCTCCCCGCTTTCATAAAGCTCGTTGATGGGATTCCCCATGTCGCTCCCGTTGATGCGGACCCAGGGGACGCCGCCGGTGATGGCCGCCCTGTTCATCTGGAGGGCGTGAAGATGAAGACCCGCCGGTTGTGCGTGATCGTTCCACGCCTGCACGCGCAGGTAGTTCCCGCGGAAGCTCCCGATGAAGCGGTAGGCCTCTCGCTCGCTCCACCACGCCACGTTCTCGGGAGAAGGATCGGTGGTGATGCTGAGGTGCCCGCCCAAGCCCCGTTCCTCGGAGCAGTAGTAGCAGGCCACGATTTCGCTGTTCGAGGGACCCTCCATGTCTACCAGCCACGCCACGGGCAGCTCCGGGTACCTCCCCACGGCACCGGCGCCCAGCGCGATCCCGAAGGAGAATGTGCAGAGGCCAAGGTTGTCCGAATCGACTCCAGCGAGACCGGCCACGTACTCGATGACAGCCTTGAGGGCATCCTGGCCGGCAAAGCCGTTGTAATCCTCTACGCCTCCGCTTCTCAGGTTTCCAGGCGAGCCGCTCCCACGGCCGGGCGGGTTGAACGCCACGACCACGAACCCCTCGGATGCCAGCCCCTGGAGATCCGGCCGATCCATGGCCCCGGCCCCCGCCCCGGTCCCCCCGGGCACCAGGATCACCGCCGGAAAGCTCTCACCGGGATACCTGGACGGGTCGGGACCGAGAGCCCGGGTGTAGATCTGGTCGCCGCTGTGGGGCTCGGTGATCCACACCTGGATGGCCGCCGTCTCGTAGCCGCCCGGGGGGACACCGGCCAGGCCAGGAAGCGCAACGGCCGAGGCCAACAACCATCCAAGACACGCCCTCACGTTCATGCCACACCTCGCTTCCACGCCGCTCGATCCTGACCAGGTTAGAGCATCACAGGCGTCTCATGCCATCATGACGACTCAAGAGCCCCCGGGGTTGACGTGGAAGCCCGGCGCGTACCCGTTGCCGAGGGTCACAGCCGCCCGGCGTAGCCGCGAAACGACGACGCCCCGGGCCACCATGGGCCGGAGAGCACGGTCCTCGCCCTGCCATGCCGCTCACCCGGCGTCTCGTCGCGCCCTCGGGTGAGACGATGACTCATCCTGGTGCTACCGGTTGCGAGTATGCTTGCAGCGATGAGTTGGGACCCCGAACGATATCTCCTCTACTCCGATCAACGCGCCCTGCCGTTTCGGCACCTGGTCGCCGCGGTCGGTCATCTCACACCCGACGTCGTGGTCGATCTCGGCTGCGGGCCCGGTGGGCTCACCGCCTCCCTGTGGGAGCGCTGGCCCGGCGCGACGGTTTTCGGAGTCGACACATCGGAGGAGATGATCGGCCGGGCACGACACCGGCAGGTCGACGGTCACCTCTCCTTCGAAATAGGAGATGCCCGCACCTGGAGCGCACCGCGGCCGGTGGACCTCATCGTGGCGAACGCGTGCTTCCACTGGATAGATGACCACCGCACGCTCTTCGATCACTTGCTGCCACAGTTGGCCGTTGACGGTGTGCTCGCTTTCCAGGTCCCGGCCAACCACACGGAGCCCTCCCACACCATCCTCGGCGAGCTCTGCTCGAGCCCGCGTTGGCGTGGCCAGCTCGACGGTTTTCCGCGGACCGGTACCCGTGAACCACGGTGGTACCTCGACGAGCTCGGCAGCCGCGGGTTTCACGTCGACGTCTGGCAGACAACGTACCTCCACGTGCTGGAAGGCGAGGACGCGGTCCTCGAGTGGGTCCGCGGCACGACCCTGCGGCCGATCCTCGAGCAATTGCCGGAGGACGAGTGCAAGGAGCTCCTCGCTGCATACGGGGCCCGGCTCAGAGAGGCGTACCCCTCACGGGGAGGAAAGACGGTGTTCCCGTTCAAACGTACGTTTGTAGTCGCGGGGAAACGTTCTCCGGCCCCACGACGCCGATAGCCCTTCTGCCTGCGGGCGCACAACGTTGCACATGGGGCGTCCAGGAGCGCCCGGCGTGGAACGCCTGACACTTGTAGAATGACGACGGAACGATGGGGAGGTAGGCATGACAAAGGTACCGGCGTTGGACTTCACGGATACGATCGCCCTGGTGACGGGCGCCAGCCGCGGGATCGGCGAAGCGGTGGCACGGGCCATGGCGGCGCTGGGTGCCGAGGTGATCCTCGTGGCCCGGAAGCTCGAGTCCCTCGAATCCGTGGCGGAATCCATTGCCAGCGAGGGCGGGCGGGCCGTGCCCATGGCCTGCCACACGGGCCATCCCGGGGAGATCGCCGCCCTCTTCGAGCGGATCGCCGCGGAGCGGGGACGGCTCGACGTTCTCGTCAACAACGCCGCCACCAACCCCTACTACGGCCCGACGGTGGACGCGCCCGAATGGGCCTTCGACAAGACCTTCGAGGTCAACGTCAAGGGCTACTTCCTCATGTGCCAGCATGCCGCCCGCCTGATGATGGAGGCGGGCGCCGGCACCATGGTCAACGTGGCCTCCGTGGCGGGGCTTTCCCCCGTGCCCCAGCAGGTGGTCTACGGCATGAGCAAGGCCGCCATCATCGCCATGACCAAGGGGCTGGCCAAGGAGCTGGGGCCCCACGGCATCCGCGTCAACGCCGTGGCGCCCGGCGTGGTGGAAACCCGCTTCGCCGAGGCCCTGACCAGCAGCGAGCAGATTCAGCGCCTCGTTCGCGAGCTGACGCCGCTGCGCCGCTGGGCCCAGCCCGGCGAGATCGTCGGCTCGGTGCTCTACCTGGCCTCGGACCTGTCCACCTACACCACGGGCGCCGTGCTCGTCTGCGACGGCGGCATGACGGCCTGAACGGATGCCGGTCCCGCCGGTGTACGATGGCCCGGTGACACACGACGGACAGGTCTCCACCCGATTCGACGACGAGCCCATCCTCGCCGTCTGCGGATTCTCCGGCTCGGGAAAGACCACGCTCCTCGAGACCGTGATCGGCGAGCTGGCCGGCAGCGGCCTGGGCGTCGGGGTGGTCAAACACGACGCCCACGGACTGGACATCGACCGGCCCGGCAAGGACTCCGACCGCCTCTTTCGCGCGGGCGCCGAGGTCTGCCTCCGGGGTCCCGGCGAGATCGCCTGGCGGCGGCGCAGCGGTCAGGGCACCTCGCTGGAAGCGGTGCTTGCCGAGCTCCTGGGCCGTTGCGACCTGGTCCTGGTGGAGGGGCACAGGTCCACCCCCCTCCCCAAGGTGTGGCTCAACGGCCCCGGCGGCGGCGCCCCGCCGCCCGGGACCGGAAACGTCCTTGCGGTTTTCGAATGGGATGCCGATCGCCCGGATCGGCTCCTCCGGATCGTCGAGGAGCGGATCGGGGCCGCGTGGCGCTCCCGGCACCTTCTCGGCGGCCTCCTCGTGGGGGGCGGCAGCACCCGGATGGGCCGTCCCAAGCAGCTGCTCGAGCATGGCGGCATCACCTTCGCCGAGATCGCCCACGCGGCCCTGGCGCCCCACGTGGAGCGGGTCGTCCTCCTGGGCGGCGGCGAGCTCCCGCCGGCCCTGCGCGGTCTCGAGCGCCTCCCCGATCCTCCCGCTCTGGCCGGGCCCATGGCGGGCCTGGCGGCCGCCCTCCGGTGGGCGCCCAGGGCAGCCTGGTTGCTCGTCGCCTGCGACCTCCCACGACTGAGCCGCGAGGTGCTGGCCTGGCTCGTCGAACAGCGCGCACCGGGCCGCCGGGCTGTGCTTCCCACCGGACCTTCCGGCAGGATCGAGCCCCTCCTGGCGGTTTACGAGCCGGCGGTACGCTCCGCCGTGGAGGAGCTGGCAGCTCGAGGTGAGCTCGCGCCGCGGCGCCTTCGCGGTCTGCCGGGTATCGTCTCTCCCACGGTGCCGCCGCACCTCGCTCCCGCCTTCCTCAACGTCAACGGACCGGCCGATCTGGACGCGCTGGGCCGCTGACCTCGGGTCGAGCACGAAGCATCCACCGCCCTCGGCCGCCCGTTGGACGCCATGGGCTTCCGGTGGCACCTGCCCGGGCGCGGGCAGGCTGGTGGCAGGCCAGATGCCCGGGACAGGCCGGGGTTCGCAGGACCGGCGGCGCCCGGACCGGGCGAGAGCTCACTGGGTCACGGTGGCCTTGCGGCTCACGGCCTCGAGATTGATGGTCACCGTGATGTCGTTGCCGACCACGAGGCCCCCGTTGTCCAGGAGCTTGGCCCAGCTCAGGCCGAATTCGCGGCGGTCCAGCACGATCGGATCAACCTCGATACCCAGCCGCTGGTTGCCCCAGGGATCGGTGATCGGGCCGTTGAGCCGAAACACGAGCTCGACACGCCGGGTCCGGCCGTGCATGGCAAGGTCGCCCGTGGCCGTCCACCGGTTCCCGTCGCGGCGCACGTCAACGCTCGTGAACCGGATTTCCGGATAGGTGGCAACCTCGAAGAAGTCCCTGCTCTTCAAGTGCGTGTCACGCTGGGCGTTTCGCGTGTCGATACCGGACGCATCGATGATCACCTCCACAGAGGATTTCTCAGGATGCGCCGCGTCGAGAACGACGGTCCCGGCGAGCTCGGTGAAGGTCCCGCGGACCTTGGAGACCACCATGTGGCGCACCTGGAATCCGACGTCCGAGTGAGCGGGGTCGATGGCAAACTCCTGGGCGGCCAGGGGAAGCGTGAGCGCCAGCGCCAGGGCCAGCGCCCCCGGTGCGAGCTGAACCGGTTTCCTTCTCATTTCATCCATCCTTTCGGTTGTTCTGGGACCCGGAGCGCCCGCCATCCGTGAACGATGGACAGGCGCCCAGGCCCAGCTTCCGGCAGAGCGAGGCAAGCTGCTCCTGCTCCGAAGGGCTCAGCACCGAGAGCTCCCGGGTGACCGCCCCGGCGTGACGCGGGAACACTTCGGCGATGAGCCGCTCTCCCGCGGGGGTGAGCTCCACGATGGACCGCCGCCGGTCTTCTGGATCCCGGCGCCGGCGGGCGAGGCGCCGCCGCTCCAGGTTGTCCACGACCGTCGCAAGGTTGGCCGGGGACTTCAACTGCTTGGCCGCCAGCTCGCACTGTGCCATGGGACCGAGGTGAAACACCGCCTCGAGCACCCCGAGCTGGGTCGTCGTCAGGCCAACTTCACGGATCCCCCGGGCGAGTCTGGCAGTGACCGACTCGGCGGCCCGCATCAACTTGATGTACGCGTCGAGCGCCCGGCGTGTCCCGGCATCGCCGCGGAAACGGGTTGGCACCGGCCGTCACCCGGCGGCCCGGGCGAGGCGCAGGGTCACCTCGGCGACACGGCGGCCGTAGGCCTCGGCAGTCTCCAGGTCGCCGGGAGGCGGGCCGTCGTCCAGCTGGAAGCTCGCGGCCATGGGGCCGACGAATGAGCCGACCCGGTTGTGAGCCCCGGGTCCCGGACCCTCGGGTGTCTTCATGTCCTCCGGATGGTTGGCGGCGGGAAGGATCCCAGAGCCCACCCAGATCATGCCGTGTTGCATGCCGTGGATCATCAACCCCACCAGGGTGTTGAGCTTGTCCCCGGAGAAGGAGCTCGAGTTCGTGAAGGCGCCGCCCACCTTGCCGCTCCAGGCCTGCGAGAACCAGCGCTCGACCGTCGCTTCCAGGAAGCGCTTCATCTCCGCGCTCATGCTGCCCATGTAGGTGGGACAGCCGAGGACGATGGCGTCGGAGGCGTCCAGCGCCTCCATGCGGCCCATCGCCTCCTCCACCGTGAGGAGCTGGGCCTCGATCCCCTCCACCGAATCTGCGCCCCGGTGCACCGCCTCCGCCTGCCGGGCCGTGTGTCCGTATCCACTGTGGTACACGATGCTGATTGTTTTCATCGAAGAGCTCCTTTCAAACGTATTCTACGACATCGTACCATTCGATGTCAAATGACCATGTTCACGCAACGCCCAACGGCTCCGAATGCCACGCCGAGGGGTGGAGACGGGCGGCCGGCACGAAACGGGACGCGCCCGGCCACGAAACGGTGCTGCCCGCCGCGGACGCTGTCGCCGGTGCGGGACACGGATCCCTCTGGAGAGGGTGCAGCGATGCCCGCGGTGACCCGGTCAGCCCGTGGGCTCCACCCCGGAATCCGTTCAGCAGGGACAGCGGGTGAAGGAGCGGTCGGACGCGACGTCCAGGCGTTCCAGCCGGGCCCCGAGCCCCCGGGCCTCCAGCGTGGCCAGCCGTACCCTGGCCTCTGCCGTGGGATCGGCCGCCGTACGGACCGTCACGCGTCCATCCTCCTCCAGCAGCCTCGTCACGCTCTCGTGGGGCTGCCTGCGGAGAAAGATCTCGCAGGAGGCATAACCCCCGGCATCGAGGAAGGTGGCAACGTTGGCCACGTCGAGCCTCCCCATGGCCTCGCCGTGTACCAGCAGCTTCGCCGTCGCGCTCATGGTGGTCCTCATGCCCGGGGCAACAACCCCTCCCGCGACCCTATTCCGGACCGCCGCCTGCGGGGTGACCGGCCGGCGCTCGCCGGAACAGGGCCATCTCGGTCCAGCGGCCGTGGCCCAGGTCCAGACCGCGCACGGTTTCCGCAACCTTCACCGGCAGGCCCGGATGGAGCTTTTCGAACTTCTTGAGGTCCTTGAGCCGGGCGACGCCGAGGAAGGGCCTGCCCGAGGCGATTTCCGCGGCCAGGCACTCCTTGGGCCGGCAGTTGATGGCATCCAGGGGCAGGTAGAAGAAGAGCTCGTCGTCCCGGGCCTTGTAGATGACGATGCGTTCACCGGGCCGGCGGATCTCGTCGAGACGGCGAACGGCTCGCGGCCCCACGAGCTCCGTCCCCAGGATCGGCAGGTACCAGCCCAGGAGCGCCGTCAGAAAGAGGGCCGTCCCGACGACGGCCGCGGCCACACCGTGGCGGGGATCGCGAGGGATCGCGGCGGCCACGAGGCCGGCAAGCAGCAGAACCCCGGCCACCGCGCCGGGGAGGAGCAACCGGCCGATGCCAAAGTGGAGGGCGAGGCCGGCTCCGAGCGCCGCCACAGGCAGGCCACCGAGGAAGAGCAGGACCCGCCCCGTCCGCCCGAACCGTGGCCTGGGTTCCGGTTTCGCGGCCAGCCAGGCGGCCACGAGGAGCGCGCCGGCCGGATAGGAGAGCATCCAGTAGTGGACCAGCTTGGTCTCCACCAGCTCGAGCATCAGGAGCGGCCCCAGGAGCCACGCGGCCAGGAAGCGCAAGGTGACGTCCTCCCGGAGCGCCCGCCACCGTCCGGCCACGGCGGGCGCCATGAAGGCGAAGAGCGGAAAGGCCGCCACGAGCCCCGTGACCAGGTAGAAACCGGGGAATCCGCCGTGGCTCTCCAACGCCGTCATGGACCGGGCGACCACGTGCTTGCCCACGCCCACCCGGAAGAACTCGCCGTCGGTCGCACGGAGTGCGGCGACCGCCCAGGGCGCCGTCAGGGCCACCAGCAGCGGCACGCCCCACTGCCAGCGGAGGCGGCCCATCGCCCGCCGGCCATGAGCGGACCGCAGGGTTTCCACCAGTGCCCAGACGAGGGGGATCGCGAGCACCTCGGGACCCGCCCGGTACCAGCCCGCCAGCACGAGCACGGCCATGGCCCCAACCTCCCACCGGTTCCAGCGGCGGCCCAGAGCCCACAGGCCGAGGCCGGTGAAGATGGCGAAGGCCGGGCCGACCGGCCCCTTGGCCAGGAGGGCCAGGGCCATCCCAACCCAGAAGACGAAGGCCACCCACGGTGCCGACCTGTCGTCGGCGACCAGGTGTTCCAGCGCCAGCAGGGCCGCCACGGAGGGCAGCAGCATGACCAGGTCGGCCGTACAGGCCCGGGCCTCCAGGTGAAAGGTCAGGGTCACGGCCAGAAGGAGCCCGGCCAGGAGGCCGAGCCCCGGGCCGAAGCGCCGGCGCGCCCACCAGGCCAGGAGCAGGACCGTGAGGGCGCCCGCAAGGTTGGACGGCAGTCGCGCGGCGCGCTCGTTGACGCCGAAGAGGGCGTAGGACGCCATGGTGCACCAGTAGACCAGGATCGGCTTGTCATAGCGGTTGACGCCGCCGAATGTCGGCACCACGAGGTCGCCGCGGGCCAGCATCTCCCGGGCGGCCTCGGCGAACCGGGGCTCGTCCCGGCCGATCAGGGGTGTGGCGCCCGTACCCGCGAAGAAGAGGAGGAAGGCCAGGAATCCGGCCAGCACGGCCTCCCGGCCCGGCGTGGCCGTCAGGCGTTTCGCCAGATCGTTCACGCCGGTGCCCACGGCTCCCTCATGGCGAAGTGACGGGCTGCCCGGCCGCGGCCGAAGGCTTGAGGTTCATCAGCTTCTCCAGTCCGGGGAAGCTGCGGTAGGCCGTCTGGTCCAGCCCAAGAGGCGTCATGGTCACCCACCCCGCGGCAAGGGCGGCGACATCGGCGTCCGGTGAGGTCTCCACGCCGGGCACCCAGTGGCCGCTCAGCCAGCGCCTGGCGCCCTCCCGGCGAATGACCTCGTAGGAGCTGTCCGCGTCCGGGACCAAGCTCATGCGCACGAGCCGGTACCCGCGGGCTGCAGCCGGATCCTTGGGGACGTTGACGTTGAGGACCGTCCGCGGGGGCAACCCGCCCTCCCTGACGGCGTCGATCACCGGCTTGATCCAGCGGGCCGCCGCGGCAAAGTCGGGGTGGGGGTCGCCCCAGTCCAGGGCCAGAGAAACGGCCACGGCGGGGTAGCCCAGCAGGGCCGCCTCGCGGGCCGCCCCCACCGTTCCCGAGTACCAGATCACCGTGCCAACGTTCTCGCCACGGTTGATGCCGGAAACCACCAGGGCCGGCGGATCATCCTTGAGGATCGTCGCCAGTCCCACCCGGGCCGTAGTCGCCGGCGTCGCATCCACGGCCCATGCCGTGCACCCGGCGACCGGCGCGTGGGGTGCCACCTCGATGGACCGGCGGATCACCAGGGCGTGGCCGACGCCACTCTGCTGCTGCACCGGTGCCACCACCGTCACCCTGTAGGCAGGATCCGCGGCCACCGCGCGCGCCAGCGCCTCGATCCCGGGCGCCGCGATCCCATCGTCGTTGACGATCATCACGTGAACCGGCGCCGGGGAACCGGCCATTGCGGCAATCGCCACCAGCCACGTGGCCACCGTTGACAGCACAAGGCGTCGCATCCTCACCTCCAGAATCGTCACCGGTGGCGAGTGT
Source organism: Acidobacteriota bacterium (assembly GCA_013152925.1). Classification (GTDB taxonomy): domain Bacteria; phylum Acidobacteriota; class Thermoanaerobaculia; order Thermoanaerobaculales; family Sulfomarinibacteraceae; genus JAADFK01. The sequence goes on from JAADFK010000155.1 coordinate 10,072, forward strand.
ACCAGAGGGGTGACCACCTCCGCCGCCGCAGGGAGGCGCGCGGTCCGGCACGGCCTCGGCCATTCCCGCCCTCCTCTCCGGATGGAAGCTCGCCACCGACGAGCGCCCAAGAAAACGCCGAAAAGACGCCCACGCGGCCAGACAATCCAAGGCTTGAGGAATTGAGGCATTGACAATATTAATAAACGAGTCCTAATATCACCTTCGTGGAGTATCGGCCGTCCCGTCACGAGACCCCCGTTGTGCTGCGTTCCGGAGAGCTCCTCCGGCCGCCGCCGGGGAAATCGACCGAGGACGGCCGGCGGTTGCAGGGAACAGCAGAATCGCAACACCGCCGGTCCATGACCGCGGCCAAGACCGGAGAGTCTTCATGAGCGCACGCCTCGAGAGCTTCAGCTACGACGATGCCATCGTCCGCAAGTTCGTCTTCGTCACCTTCTTCTGGGGAGCGGTGGCCATGCTCGTCGGCCTGCTGGCCGCCATCGAGCTGGCGGACCCCGCCTTCAACTTCGGCATACCATGGCTGACATTCGGGAGGATCCGGCCGCTCCACACCAACGCGGCCATCTTCGCCTTCGCCGGCAACGCCATATTCGCCGCCGTCTACTACTCCACCCAGCGCCTGCTCAAGACCCCCATGTTCAGCAAGCTCCTGTCAAACATTCATTTTTGGGGATGGCAGGCGATCATCGTCGGCGCCGCCGTCACCCTGCCCCTGGGTTTCACCCAGGGCAAGGAGTACGCCGAGCTGGAGTGGCCCCTGGACCTGGCGGTTGTCGTCATCTGGGTGGTGTTCGCCGTCAACTTCTTCGGCACCATCGCCAAGCGGAGGGAGCGGCACCTCTACGTCGCACTCTGGTTCTACATCGCCACCATCATCACAGTTGCCCTGCTCTACATCTTCAACAACCTCGCGCTGCCCTCCGGCTGGCTCAAGAGCTACTCGCTCTACGCCGGCGTCCAGGACGCCTTCATGCAGTGGTGGTACGGCCACAACGCTGTGGCCTTCGTCCTGACAACGCCCTTTCTCGGACTGATGTACTACTTCCTTCCCAAGGCGGCCGAACGCCCCATCTACTCGTACAAGCTCTCCATCCTGCACTTCTGGTCGCTGATCTTCATCTACATCTGGGCCGGCCCCCACCACCTCCACTACACCGCCCTGCCGGCCTGGGCCTCGACCCTGGGGATGCTCTTCTCGCTGATGCTGTGGATGCCCTCCTGGGGTGGCATGCTCAACGGCCTGTTGACCCTGCGTGGCGCCTGGGACCGCGTGGCGGCGGATCCCGTCCTCAAGCTCTTCGTCGTTTCGGTGACCTTTTACGGCATGTCCACCTTCGAGGGGCCGACCCTGGCCATCAAGAGTGTCAACATCCTCTCGCATTACACCGACTGGACCATCGCTCACGTGCACGCGGGCACCCTGGGCTGGGTCGGCTTCGGCACCTTCGCCATGATCTACTGGCTCGTCCCCCGGATCTACCAGACCGAGCTGTGGAGCAAGAAGCTGGCCGAGATCCACTTCTGGATCGGCACGCTGGGCATCCTCCTGTATCTGGTGGCCATCTACGCGGCCGGGCTGACCCAGGGGCTCATGTGGCTCGCCTTCGACAAGGCCGGGTACCTCAAGTACGGCGACTTCGTCGAGACCACGGTCCGCCTGATCCCCATGTACTGGGTCCGTTTCATCGGCGGGGGGCTCTACCTGACGGGCACGCTGCTCATAGGTCTCAACATGCTGATGACCTGGTTGCGCCGGCCCAGGCCCTACGCCGTCCAGGTCCACCAGGCACCGGCCCTGGAGAAGCTCCAGCCCGAGCCGATTCCCATGCCGTCACCCCTGACCGAGGAAGGGTTGCCGGTTTCCGAGGCCGCCGTCAAGCTCGAGTACTTCGCCAGTGCGCGCTGGCACCGGTTGTGGGAGGCCAGGCCCGTCAAGCTCACCGTGTGGGTGACCATCGCCGTCGCCTTCGGTTCCCTCTTCGAGGCCATCCCCACCTTCCTTATCAAGTCCAACGTCCCCACCATCGCTTCGGTCAAGCCCTACACGCCCCTGGAGCTGGCCGGGCGGGACATCTACGTGGCCGAGGGGTGTTACAACTGCCACTCCCAGATGGTCCGGCCGATCCGGGCCGAGACCGAGCGCTACGGCGAGTACTCCAAGCCCGGCGAGTTCGTTTACGACCACCCCTTCCAGTGGGGCTCCCGCCGCATCGGCCCTGACCTTCAGCGCATCGGCGGCAAGTACCCCGACCTGTGGCACCTCCGGCACATGGCCGACCCCCGCTCCATCACGCCGGGCTCCATCATGCCGGTCTTCCCCTGGCTGCTGAGCGACGATCTGGACTTCGACGCGATCGCCAGCGCAGTGCGGGCCCAGAAGCGCCTGGGGGTGCCCTACACCGATGAGGAGATCGCCAGCGCGGTGGAGCTGGCCCGTGCCCAGGCCGAAAGGATCGGCAGGAAGCTCGACACCGAGAGCGGCATGGAGGGCCTGGAGCACACGAAGATCATCGCCCTGATCGCCTACCTCCAGCGCATGGGCACCGACATCAAGAAGCCCATGGAAGCGCCTCCGGCGCCTGTCGCGAAGCCGCCCGTCCAGGAGGCCCAGAGGCCCGCGACGATGCCGGCTTCGGAAAGCAACGTCGCCCGAGCCGCCGGCGGCGGCTCCCGGGGGGCCTCGTGAGCCTGCGCGACATCATGGGAGCGGCCGGTCTGACCACCTGGCCCGAGGTGGCGCTGGTCGTTTGTTTCCTGGCCTTCGTCGCCATCCTCGTCTACCTCTTCATCGTCCGGAGGAACGATCCCTACGAGCACGAGGCGGCCCTCCCGCTGGAGGACGGCCTCGACCAAACGGGACAACCGGAGAACGAAGCCGAGACCATCCCGGAGAACGGCCATGCATGACGACACCACCCGGCCCAAAAACGGCCCGAGCCGCGACGAGCTCCTCGACCACGACTACGACGGCATCCAGGAGTACGACAACCCGCTCCCCCGCTGGTGGGTGATGATCTTCTGGGCGAGCATCGTCTTTGCGCCCATCTACATCCTCTTCTATCACTTCGGACCGGGGTTGTCCGAGCACCAGCAGTACGAGCGCTCGGTCCAGGCCTTCTACGAGCGCCAGGCCAAGGCGCTGGCGGCGCTGGGTGAGGTGACCGACGAGACCCTCCTGACCGTCAAGGCCAACCCGGCCATGCTCTCCCGGGGCGGTCAGATCTTCAGGGCCAAGTGCTCTCCCTGCCATGGGATGTTCGGCGAGGGCAACATCGGCCCCAACCTGACGGACGACTACTGGATCCACGGCGCCAAACCCACTGACATCTACCACACGATCTTCGAGGGGGTTCCCGACAAGGGGATGCTGACCTGGAAGAACCAGCTCCCGCCAGCCAGGATCATGGCCGTGGCGGCCTACGTGCTGACCCTCCACGGCACCTCGCCCCCCAACCCCAAGGCGCCCCAGGGGACCCTTGTCGAGCCCGCGGAGACCCCGGTGGCCCCGGGGGCCGAAACGCCGCGCGGCGAGACCTCCCCGCCCCGAACCGGCGCCTGAGGACAGGAAGCCGTGAGCTCGATCCCACAGGCCCAGGAGCGCGTCCTTTCGACGCTCAACACCGACGGCAGCCGCCGCTGGATCCGGCCGCGTCCGTCCAGGGGGCGTTTCTACCGGCGGCGCCTCCTGACGGCGTGGAGCCTGATGCTCCTCTTCGTGGCCGTGCCCTTCGGCCGCATCCACGGCAAGCCGGTGCTGCTCCTCGATGTGCCCACCAGGGAGTTCGTCTTCTTCGGCAAGACCTTTCTACCGACGGACACCTTCCTGCTCATGCTGCTGCTCTTCGGCATCTTCGTCGGGATCTTCCTGGTCACTGCCGTCTTCGGCCGGCTGTGGTGCGGCTGGGCCTGCCCGCAGACCGTCTACATGGAGCTCCTCTTCCGCCCGCTTGAGCGCTGGATCGAGGGGGGGCGGAAACGGCAACTGGAGCTGGACCGCAGGGGTGCCGACGGCCGGCGCATGCTCAAGTACGCGGTCTTCTTCCTCCTCTCGGCTTTCTTCGGCAACATCTTCCTGGCCTACTTCGTCGGTACCCACCGCCTGGCCGCCTGGGTCACGAGCTCCCCGGCGCAGCATCCAGCGGCCTTCCTCGTCATGGCGACGGTGACGCTGCTGATGTTCGCCGACTTCACCTATTTCCGCGAGCAGGTCTGTCTCGTGGCCTGTCCCTACGGGCGCTTCCAGTCGGTGCTCCTGGACCAGAGCTCCCTGATCGTCGGCTACGATCCCGGCCGCGGCGAGCCACGCGCCAAGCTGCGGAAGGGCCGTGGCGAGGCGACCGGCGACTGCATCGACTGCCTCAAGTGCGTCATGACCTGCCCCACCGGGATCGACATCCGCGACGGGCTCCAGATGGAGTGCATCCACTGCACCCAGTGCATCGACGCCTGCGATGCCGTCATGGACAAGGTCGGCAGGCCGCGCGGCCTGATCCGCTACACCTCGAAGGCCGAGCTGGAGACGGGCCGGCGGCGATTCCTGCGCCCGCGCCTCTTCGCCTACGCGGCCATCCTGGTGGCGATCTTCGGCACGCTCGGCTATTCCCTGGCCGCCAAGCGCAGCGCCGATGTCACCGTGCTGCGCGGCCTCGGCGCTCCTTTTACGCGGCTGGCCTCGGGGCGGATCTCCAACCAGATCCGGCTGAAGATCGTCAACCGCTCCGGCGAGGACCGCTCCTACGCCTTCTCCCTGAAAAACGCCCCGGCCGGCGTCGAGCTGATCGCCCCCGAGAACCCGCTCACCGTCCCCAGGGCGAGCAGCGGCCTGACGGCGGCGTTCATCACCGCTCCGCCCGAGGTCTGTGCCAGCGGCGAGTACCACGCCACCCTCCACATCGACGACGGGATCGGTTTTCAGGAGGACGTGCCGCTGCGGCTCCTCGGCCCGGTGGCCCACGGAGACACACGATGAAAGCCTCCATTCGCTGGCCCCTGGTGATTGCCGGCCTGCTGACCCTCCACGCCGCCGGCATGGTGACCTACGCCGTCATCGCCAGCTCGAACCCCTCCTACGCCGTGGAGAAGGACTACTACCCGAAGGCGCTCCACTGGGACGACAAGCGCGCCCAGGACGCCGCCAACGCCGCCCTGGGATGGACGGCCACCGTGACGGCCCGGCCGGGGGAGCAGCCCGGGCGGGCGGCCCTGACGGTCACGCTGACCGATCGCCACCGACGGCCGGTCACCGGCGCCGCCGTTCACCTGAAGGCCTTCCACATGGCCGACTCGAACCGGGTCCTCGGCGCCAACCTCGGCGAGGTGTCGACGGGAACCTACGCCGCGGAGCTTCCCATGAACCGCGACGGCAAGTGGGAGATCCGCCTGAGGGCACGGCGCGGCAGTGATCTCTTCACCCCGGTCCTCACGCAGTACCTGGTGGTGACACCGTGAACGCCGTCCTCCCGACCGTCTTCGTGGCCAGCCTCCTGGGCAGCCTCCACTGCGCCGGCATGTGCGGCGGGCTGGTCGCCTTTTACGCCGGCACGGACGCCTCGGCCGGTCCCAGGCGTCTCCTGAGCCACGCGGCCTACAACGGCGGCCGCCTGGCCGGCTACCTCGTCCTCGGCCTGGCGGCCGGTGCAATCGGCGCCGCTCTCAACGTGGCAGGGGCCCTGGCGGGCATCCAGCGGGTGGCCCTGACGGCGGCCGGGATCGTCATGATCGTCTGGGGCCTGGCCGCCCTGCTCCAGATCCGCGGGTACCGCATCGTCCGGCACAGCGCCGACTCCAGGCTGCAGCGGGCCGTTCGCCGGGCCTTCGCCGTCGCCAGCCGGAAACCCCCCGTGGTCCGGGCGGGTACCGTCGGCCTTCTCTCTGCCATACTGCCATGCGGCTGGTTGTGGGCCTTCGCGGTCACCGCCGCCGGGATGGGGTCGGCGCCGGCCGGCGCCCTGGTCATGGCCGTCTTCTGGGCCGGTACGGTCCCCATCCTCCTGGCCGTCGGCCTGGGCGCCCAGCTGCTCGCCAGCCCGATCCGGCGGATCGCGCCCTCCCTGACGGCCATCCTGCTGGTGGTGCTCGGCCTGCTGGCCATCGTCGGCCGTCCGCCGACAACCACGGCGGCCATCGCCCGGCACCGGGCCATGACGGCGATGGAATCGGCGGAGAACGCGCGCCACATGGATCACGCGCAGCTTCCCTGCTGCAGCGGTGAGGAGTGAGCGGGATCGGGCGGGCGGATCTGGGACAATTGCAGCCGTGAACGACGGACACGAGCCGGGCAACGCTCCCCGAGAGGTCCCCTGCTCCCACTGCGGTCTCCCGGTGCCGCCGGGCCTGGTGGAGCCGGGGGCCCAGCACCAGTTCTGCTGCGACGGCTGCAAGCTGGCCTGGCAGGTGATCCACGACGCCGGGCTCGACGGCTACTACGGCCTCCGCGAACGGATCGGCGACGCCGCCGAGCCGGCCCACGCCACGGGCAGGCGTTACGGCGAATTCGACGACCCCGCCTTCCAGAAGCTCCATGTCCGCCGCGCCGGATCCGGCCTGGCCACCATCGAGCTCTACCTGGAGGGCATCCACTGCGCTGCCTGCGTCTGGCTCGTGGAGAAGGTGCCCGTGGTGCTGCCGGGCGTCGCCGAGCTTCGCCTGGACATGGGCCGCTCCCTGGCACGGGTGACATGGGATCCCGAAAACGTCCCGCTCTCCCGGGTGGCGCGCTTCCTCGATTCCATCGGCTACCCGCCCCACCCCTACCGCGGTGTGGCCGCCCAGGAAATGGCCCGGCGCCAGGATCGGGCGCTCCTGCTCCGCATCGCCGTGGCGGGCGCCGTCGCCGGCAACGTCATGCTGATGGCCTTCGCCCTCTACGGCGGGCGCTTCCACGGCATGGCCGCCGAGTACCGGGACCTCTTCCGCTGGGCCAGCCTGATCCTGACGCTGCCTGCCGTGCTCTGGTGCGCCCAGGTCTTCTACGCGGGCACCCTCGGCGCCTTGAGGACCCAGAGCCTCCACATGGACATCCCCATCACGCTGGGGATCTGGGCCAGCTTTCTCCACGGCGCCTGGAACACATTCCGGGGCTCCGGGGAGGTCTACTTCGACTCGGTCACCGCCCTGATCTTCCTGCTCCTGGTGGGCCGCTACCTCCAGCGGCGCCAGCAGCGGGCCGCCGCCGACGCCACCCTGTTGCTCTTCTCCCTGACCCCCTCCTCCACCCGGCGGATCGAGGGGAACGAGGTCCGCGAGGTGGCGGTGGAGTCCATCAAGCCTGGGGACGTGATCGAGCTACTTCCTGGCGACTCTGTCCCCGCCGACGGCGTCATCCTCTCCGGGGAGTCCACCGTGGACCGCTCCCTGCTGACCGGCGAGTCCCGGCCCGAGCCGGCAGGACCCGGCTCGCCGGTCCACGCGGGCACGGTCAACCTGGCCTCGCCCCTCCAGGTGGAGGTCCGGGCCGTTGGGGAGAACACTCGCCTGGGGCGCCTGATGCAGCTGGTGGAGGAGGCCTCCCGCCGCCGGGCGCCCGTCGTCCGGCTGGCCGACCGGCTCTCCGGCTACTTCGTCACCGCCGTGCTCGGGCTGGCCGTCGTCACGATGGCCATCTGGCTCCTGCTCGATCCGTCCAGGGCCGTGGACCACACGGTGGCCCTCCTGATCGTCAGCTGCCCCTGCGCCCTGGGCCTCGCCACACCCCTCGCCATCGCCGCCGCCATCGGGCGCGCGGCACGGCAGGGCATCCTGATCAAGGGCGGCGACGCGCTGGAGCCGCTGGCGCGCCCTTCAAGAATGCTCCTGGACAAGACCGGGACCGTCACCGAGGGCCGCATGGCGTTGCTCGACTGGTGGGGCGACGCGGATCTCAAGCCCCTCGTGGCCGCCGCCGAGTCCCGTTCGAGCCACCCCGTCGCCGTGGCCCTGGCGAAGGCGGTCCCGGAAGAGCTGCGGCCCAAGGCGGTCACCGTCCGGGAGACGACCGGCGGCGGTCTGGCGGCCAAGGTGGAGGGCGTCGAGCTCCTGATCGGCTCACCGGCATTCGTCGCCGGTGCGGCGGGGCCGTTGGCGGCGCCGGTCGAGGCCGCCGTGGCCGCGGCGGCG
>JAADFK010000156.1 GCA_013152925.1 Acidobacteriota bacterium
TGGTGGCCTGCGTCGGTGGGGGCTCCAACGCGGCCGGGATCTTCTCGGCCTTCGTCCCCCACGAGCGGGTCCGGCTGGTGGGCGTCGAGGCGGGCGGCCGGGGCGACGGACCCGGCGAGCATGCGGCCCGGTTCGCCTCGGGAGGGCGTCCCGGCGTCCTTCATGGCACCTTCACCTGGCTTCTCCAGGACGAGGAGGGCCAGGTGCTGCCAACCCACTCGGTTTCGGCAGGCATGGACTACCCGGCCATCGGGCCGGAGCATGCCATGTGGCGCGACACGGGGCGGGTCAGCTACACGCGGGTCGGCGACGAGAAGGCGCTGGACGCCTTCGATCTGCTGTCGCGGAGCGAGGGGATTATCCCCGCCCTGGAGTCGGCCCACGCCGTGGCCTACGCCGTCGCCGTGGCGCCGGCCATGCCGCTCAAGGCCACTTGTCAACCTCTCCGGACGGGGGGACAAGGACATGGACGAGGTCGCCCGGTTGCGGGGAGGTGGAGCGTGAAACGGATCGCCCGGGCCTTCGCCTCGGCCAAGAAGGAACGCCGCGCCGCCTTCGTCGCGTACGTGACGGCCGGTCATCCCAGCCTGGAAGGAACCGTGGAGATCGCGCGGGCCCTCCGCCGGGCCGGCGCCGACATTCTGGAGCTGGGCGTGCCCTTCAGCGATCCCATCGCCGATGGGCCCACCAACCAGCGAGCGGCCGAACGCTCCCTGGCCGGCGGAACCACACCGAGAGACGTTCTGGAGACCGTCAGCGCCATCCGCTCCCGGGGGGAGGACATCCCCATCGTCCTGTTCACCTACGCCAACCCGGTCCTGGCCTACGGCGTCGAGCGCTTTGCCAGGGACGCGGCGGCGGCCGGCGCCGATGGCGTGCTGCTGACCGATGTCCCCGTGGAGGAGCTGGGCCGTTTCAAGCCGCACTTCGAGGACGCTCACCTGGACACGATCGTCCTCGTGGCGCCAACCTCGACCAAGGAGCGGATCAAGGCGGCGTCGCGGCAGGGCAGTGGCTTTCTCTACCTGGTGTCCCGGACGGGGGTGACCGGCGCCCAGGCGGAGCTGGCCGACGACCTCGAATCCAAGGTCCGGACGGCCCGCAAGCTCAGCCGCTTGCCCGTGGCCGTGGGCTTCGGCATCTCGACGCCCCAGCAGGTGGCGCGGGTGGCGCGGATCGCCGACGGCGTCGTCGTCGGGTCCGCCATCGTCGATCGCATCGACCGCGTGGGCGACGAACGGCACCTGGCCGGCACGGTGCAGCGTTTCGTGACGCCGCTGGCCGCCGCATGCCGGCGGTGAGGCTCCCGGAGGGCTCCGCCGCCGTGTTCGTGGAGTAGGCGATGGGACGGGGACGGCGCCGGCGTCTCGGCCAGAGCTTTCTCGTCAACCGTGGGGTCGTGGAGCGGATCACCGCGCTGCTGGACGAGGAGCCGGCACGAATCCTGGAGATTGGTCCGGGCCGCGGCATCCTGACGGCGGCTCTGGCGCAGCGGTTTCCCAGGGTGCTGGCGCTGGAGGTCGATGAGCGCCTGTTGCCCGGGCTCGATGATCGCTTCCCGGTCGCGGAGGTGGAGCTCCGGCTGGCCGACGCCCTGACCGAGCCTCTGGACCCCCTCCTCGCCGCCGAGGCGCCGTGGCAGGTGGCGTCCAACCTCCCCTACTCCGTGGGAACACCGATCCTGCGCCGGCTCTGGAGGCGTCACGACCTGTTCGTGCGGCTGGTAATCATGCTGCAGCGGGAGGTGGCCCAGCGGATCGTCGCGCGCCCCGGCGAGCGAAACCACGGCCTGTTGGCGCTGGAGCGGGCCGCCTGGGCCCGGGCGCGGATCGCCTTCGACGTGCAACCCTCGTCGTTTCGGCCCCGCCCCAGGGTGGTCTCCAGTGTCCTGGTCGTCGAACCCGTACGGCCGGCCCACGAGGCGGAGCTTCTGGAACGTGCCCTTGGCCTGGCGGCCCACGCCCTGACCAGGCCGCGCAAGATGCTCTCCAACGCCGTGGAGCCGCTCGTGGACCTCCGGGCGCTGGAGAAGGCGGGGCTCGACCCGCAGAGCCGCCCCGGCGCCGTTCCGCTGGAGGGCTGGGCCGCCCTCGCGCGGGAGGTCACGCTGGGCTGATCCGCCGGCACGCCGTTGTTGTCGCCCGGTGATTCCGGTGACGGCGCCGGACGCCGTCCTGCGGCTCAGTCCTCCTCGAGGAAACCGGCGTAGCTGGCGTGGCGTTCGGGGTCGATCTCCCCGGCCCCGACAGCGGCGAGAACGGCGCAACCGGGCTCGTGGATATGGGCGCAGTCGGCAAAGCGGCACTCGGGAGCCCGCGCGGCGATCTCCGGGAAGGCCGCCTCGAGCTCGCGGCGGTCGAGGTTCCAGAGGCCGAACTCCTTGAGCCCCGGCGTGTCCACCACAAAGCCTCCGAATGGCAGGGGCATCAGCTCGGCCATGGTCGTGGTGTGGGTGCCCTTGCCGGTGGATTCCGACAGGGAGCCAACCTTGAGCCGGAAGCCCGGGTAGACCGCGTTGAGAAGGGAGGACTTTCCGGCGCCGGAGGGGCCGCAGAAAAGCGTCGTGTGTTCCGGGAGAAGGCGCTTGATCTGACCCATGCTGCGGCCGGTGCGTGCAGAGACGGTAATCACGGGATAGCCAAGGGAACGGTACACGGGCAGCCAGGCGTTGACGCCGTCGAGCCCCTGATCGGCCTTGTTGATGACGATGAGGGCATCGACTCCGGCGTGGTGGCAGGCAACCAGGAAGCGGTCCAGGAGGCCGCGCCTGGGAGCCGGGGCCTTGGCTGCGAACACCAGGAGCGCCTGGTCGACGTTGGCGGCGATCAGCTGGGGCCGTGAGCTCTGGGGAGCCCGGCGGAGGAGCGCGGTCGTGCGGGGGTGGACGATCTCGACGACGCCGTCCTCGCCTTCCATGCGCACCGTCACCCGGTCGCCCACCACGAGCCGCTTGGCCACGGGCGCCGGTTCGAGCCACTTGAGCTTGCGCCGGGCGGCCACCACGAGCGAGCTCTCGCCGGCCTGCACGCGGACCAGCGGCCCGTGCATGGCGATCACCGTACCGTCGATCATCTCCGCCATCGCGACAGTATAGCCTGACCGCTCCGGCTTGGGTTGGAGCTGCGGTGATACCATGAACAATGGGTTGCCGTCCGGGGGGTCTTGAGAGATCCGGTACGACGGCTCGGTTCGAATGGCAATCTGTGGAGGCCGGTGGAATGACGTGGTGGCAGGCGGTTTTTCTTGGGGTGCTGCAGGGGGTGACGGAGTTCCTGCCGGTCTCCTCGTCGGGACACCTGGCGCTGGCGCAGCGGTTGATCCCGGGTTTCCATCAACCCGGCGTGCTCTTTGACGCCATGCTGCATCTGGGAACGGCGCTGGCCATCGTCGTCTTCGAACGGAATGCTGTCCGGCAGTGGCTGCGGAGCGCGGCCGGCCGCCGAATGCTGCTGCTGCTGGTGGTGGGAACGGCGGCGACGGCCGTGCCGGCCTTTCCCCTGCGTCACCTGGCGGAGGGGGCCTTCCTCAAACCGGCGTGGGTGGGCATGGCCCTTGTGGTGACGGGGTTCGTGGTGTTGTCGACCCGCTTCCTCGGCGGCGACGGCTCGGACGAGGCGGGGATGACCTGGCGCCAGGCGGCGGTCATCGGTCTGGCCCAGGGTTTTGCCATCTTCCCCGGCATCTCGCGCTCGGGAACGACCATTGCCGCCGGCTTGGGCGCCGGCCTGGAGCGGAAGTGGGCCGCCCGGTTCTCCTTCGTGCTCGCCGTTCCGGCGATCGCCGGGGCCACGCTGGTCGAGGTGGCCGGGGC
>JAADFK010000157.1 GCA_013152925.1 Acidobacteriota bacterium
GCATCTGGAGGCTCCGGCCGTCAAGCTGGGTGCGAGCGGACGTCCGTGAGCAGGGGAGCGCGTTGTCGCTCTGGCAAGCGCGAGGAAAGCTGACGGCGGGTATTGGGGCGAGACTTCCCCGGCTGAGTCCGCGCCGCGCAGGAACATCCCGGTCCAGAACGGGAAGGTCGGGTTGCGTGTCCCTCGGCATCGCGCTTCCTTTGCCATCGAACGGAGCACATCGCCATGAATGTTCCGTAGCGGCACTATACCACTGGAACGTTGGTAAGAGCCGGGCGTGGGGGTATTTGGGAGTGAGGAGCCCGGCGTAGGTTCACCCCCTGATCCCGGCACGCGACGACCTGGTTCGCGGTGGGGAAAGCAAAAGCGCTCCAACGCGAAGGAGCGCCGTGGGATAGCGGTGTCAATGGTGGAGCCGAAGGGTGGTAGGGGGAGGGAGGCGCATGCAGCGTGAAGCGGCGGTCCATGGCCGTAGCCGAGGGGGTCGGAGGGGAGGCGGAGCCGACCCGGAGAGGGGGCAGGGCGGCGTACGGACATCCGCCGGTTGCGCTGCACGACGACCTGGTTCACGGCGGGAGGAACGAGGGCGCTCCAACGCCAGGGAATGCTTCTGGAAAACAAAGTAACTGGTGGAGCCGAAGGGTGGTAGGGGGAGGGAGGCGCCCGTGGCGGGGAGCAGGGGCGAGTGGACGTAGCCGGGCGTGGAGGTTTTTGGGGGGGAGGAGCCCGGCGTAGGTCCACCCCCTGATCCCGGCACGCGACGACCTGGTTCGCGGTGGGGAAAGCAAAAGCGCTCCAACGAGATGGAGCGCCCTGGGATAGCGGTGTCAATGGTGGAGCCGAAGGGAGTCGAACCCTCGACCTCTGGAGTGCGATTCCAGCGCTCTCCCAACTGAGCTACGGCCCCACGCTGGGGGCGGATGATAGCGTGAACGGGTGCGGGGCGCAAGTTGAGGGACCGGGGGGAGAGGAAGTCAGCCCGCGGATTGACACGGACTGGGGAGGGTGTGGTCATCGCGTGGGAGCCCCACGGGGGGTGCGTCGCGCCCCGCTCCCTCTTCTTCTTCGTTCTTCAGTCCGTGAGCATCCGTGTCGATCCGTGGCCTTCTTCCGATTCCGACCCGGCTGGAGGAAAGGTGCCGCGTGCGGGGGCCCTTTTCCGGTACGACGGCCGGGCGTTTCCGGGGTACCATGGCGTGGTACACAGGGGAGGTCGTCATGCGCGAATCGAAGCTCTTCCTGGCCGGTTCCTGGGTGGATGGCGAGGACGTGATGGAGATCCGTTCTCCCTACGATGGGAAGGTCGTCAGCCGGGTGCACCGTGGTGGGCCGGAGGCCCTGGAGATGGCGGTGGAGGCCGCCGAGCGGCACGCCGTCCGGATGGAGGCCGAGCTGCCGCCCGCCGAGCGCGGGGCGATCCTCGAGCGGGCGGCGGCGTTGATCGGGGAGCGCCGCGAGGCGCTGGCCACGGCCATCTGCGAGGAGGCCGGCAAGCCCATCACGCTGGCCCGAGGCGAGGTCGATCGCTGCCGGGACACCTTCACGGAGTCGGCGTGGGTGGCACGTCATCCCGAGGTGGTGGCCCAGAACCTGGCGGGCTACCCGTCGGGGGCGGGGCGCCTGGCGTTGATCCGCCGGGTTCCCATCGGGCCGGTGCTGGCCATCACGCCCTTCAACTTCCCGCTCAACCTGGTGGCCCACAAGCTGGCGCCGGCCGTCGCCGCCGGCTGTCCCGTGGTGCTCAAGCCGGCGTCCCAGACCCCGAGCCCCGCGCTGATGCTCGCGGGCATTCTCGAGGAGGCCGGTCTGCCTCCCGGGTGCCTCTCGGTGATTCCCTCCAGGGCGGCCCATGCCCAGAAGCTGGCCACGGACGATCGCCTCAAGCTGCTGACCTTCACGGGCTCCATGGACGTGGGCTGGCGGCTCAAGGAAATGGCGTGGCGCAAGCGGGTGGCCCTGGAGATGGGCGGCAACGCCGCGGTGGTGGTGGAGCCCGATGTGGAGGACCTGGAGGCCGTGGCGAAACGGATCGCCGGGGCCGCCTACGGCTACGCCGGGCAGTCGTGCATCAGCGTGCAACGGATCCTGGTCCAGGAGAGGATCTACATGAGGATGCGGGACGCGCTGGTAGCGGCCACGGAGGCGACGGTCCACGGCGATCCGGCCGGGGAGACGACGGTCTGCGGGCCGCTGATCGACGAGGCCAACGTCATCCGGGTGGAGGACTGGATCGCGCGCGGCATCGAGGCGAAGGGCCGCCTCCTGGCGGGCGGCACGCGGGACGGCAACGTCATCGCACCGACCCTGCTGGAGGAGGTCCCGGCCGACCAGCCGGTGGTGGCCGACGAGGTCTTCGGTCCCGTGGCCGTGCTCTTCGGCTACGAAGACTTCGGCCAGGCCCTGACCATGGTCAACGACTCGCGCTACGGCCTTCAGACCGGGATCTTCACCAACGATACGGCCCAGGTGCTGCGGGCCTGGGAGGAGATCGAGGCCGGCGGAATCATCCACGGGGACGTGCCCACCTGGCGGACCGACCCCATGCCCTACGGTGGCGTCAAGAGCTCGGGGATCGGCCGGGAAGGCCCGCTCTTCGCCTACCGCGAGATGACCGAGGAGCGCATGCTGGTGCTGCGGGGCCAGGGTTAGCTCGTTCCCGTCAAGTATCGGCGCGTTCGGGCAATCTTGGCGTCAGCCTGCGGATTCCCTTGTGCGGCGTGCCGGGGTACGCCTCCGCGGGAATCCTTGTCTTCCTGAAGCTTGTAGAAAGATCGCTCGTTTCTGCGTCGGGAGCCACGCTGTTCCCATCCAGGTTCCTGGATGGGAGCCGGCTCACCCCGACACTGGAGACGCGACGAGCATCGAAGCCCCTGGAGCCCTCCATCGCCGGGTGGCTCGAACACGGTGCCGTTGGAGTGCAGCGTTCACGCTGGCGACCGGGGCCGCGCTCGAATCCTCTGCCGCCCTTCTTCCTTGCCGCAGCGTTCTGTACACGCAACTTCCCGGCCAGGCATCGTACGGGCTTACGCCGGCAGGTGGAGGAGGAACGTCCGCGAAGCTCAACGGGGCGGGGGCAGCTCGCAGGCGTTCGTGAGCCCCAGGAAAACCTGGAGGCGGGTGCGAAGGGAGCGGTCGATGGCGATACCAAGACCGATGAGGAGGATGCCCGCCCACAGGGGGATCCTGTAGTCGATCCTGGTGCGCCGGATGGCGACGGAGAGGGGCGCGTCTCCCGCGTCCTGAACTTCCAGGCGAAGAGGCGCCGCCAGGCGGCCGGGTACGTGAACGGCCACGTCTCCCCAAACCCTCGGATGAGCGCCCCCCCTGTTCTTCTTCCGCTTCTCCTTCGTGAGGAAGCCCGTGGTCTTCCAGCCGGGCAGCCCGGCGCTGGACACCGTGACCCGGTACCGGCCCGTGGTGATCCTGATCATTCGGGGGGGCTGCCGGTAGCTGAGGTGCAGGTCGTAGGTCCC